>NZ_NHTT01000022.1:0-56725 GCF_002806845.1 Marinomonas sp. ef1
CTGACTTGAAGACTCAACTAGATCTTAATCTAGTAAAGTTGAACTTGGTCTTCGTTGCTCTGAAGCCTTGTCCGTGTCAGCGAGGGCGTATATTAAGGATCTACAGATTTTGTGCAACCCTTTTCGACATTTTCTTTCAATTTATTTTAAATAAAAGCGCATTCGTTCATAAAACCGTCAAAAACCACTCTTTTTGGTCATAAAGCAACCGACCCAAGAAAATTCAAACGTAATTAATCTATCAATTCAGGCATAACCACAGGAACTGCACACACAACTTTCATCTCTTGAGAATCGATTGCAACCTGATAGGCAATTACCTCAACCCCTTTCCCGACCACTTCAACAAAAGCCTGCGCATACCTTTTATCGATGTGAGTTGCAGGCGTAACAGAATCAATCCCTGTGTGACTCACACAGAAGAACATTACTGCTCGATGACCCTCTTCGACCATCTTCGCTAACTCATATAGATGCTTACGCCCACGATCCGTCACTGCATCAGGAAAATACCCCAAACCATCTTCTTCTAATAAAGTGACACTCTTCACTTCAACATAGCACTTACGACCATCATTACCTGTAAGCAACCAATCAATACGGCTTTTTTCACCGTATTTCACTTCCGCTTTTTGTTCAGGGTAGTCTGCAAGCTCTTTCACCACCCCATTGGAAATGGCTTCACCGACCAACTTGTTTGGGTAACCTGTATTAATACACGCTAGATACTGAGCGTCGACTTCCACCAGCTCCCAGGTGTAAGCCAGCTTACGCTTTGGGTTATCACTTTTAGACAACCAGACACGAGCCCCATCCTGCTGACATCGTTTCATGGAGCCCGTATTTGGACAATGAGCCACCACAACGTCACCATTTGGCAATGCGATGTCAGACAAAAAACGCTTATAGCGTTTAATCAATTTCCCTTCTATTAAGGGCGTTGGAAATTTCACAGAAGGACTCCAGAATTCTTTATGAAAACCATCACAATCTAAAACAACCACTCTCATGTAAGGAAAGGCATTTTCATAGACCTTAAACAGACACCAACGTTAAGAGTGCCCTAGGCGGTTGCGCAAAACCAATTGGTGCAATAGGATCATAAGATCCTTGGTTTGGAGTTTTGCTTTGTGAGGGATACGGTTCGTAATATTAATCAGCATTTTTGGAGTAGCAAGGGTATTCCATTCCTCACAATACGCACAACTCAAAACAGCACGCAAAGCTATAAAGCACACTGTCACTCCGAACTATCCATTGGCATCATTGAGTCAGGTACAACACAGTTAACCCTACTAAACAATGAGATGATGCTTGAAAAAGCGGACATTGTTCTTATTGAACCCAACGTCGTTCACTCCTGTAACCCCTTGCAAGGTCAACCACGCAGTTACCACATGCTCTATATCGACAACACATGGTGCTGCCACTTTTTGTCGAAACTCTATGGTTACGAGATCAAAAAATACGACAGCCAGCACAATTTACTACCAGCCCTAGACAATGAGATAAAATTGTCGGAGCTAATCCATACTGTGTTAAATCAAGACAACGAGGAAACAGCAAGCCGCCTAGAAAGGCAGGTGTTTAACCTAGTCAGCCGCTATTGCTCTCCTATTCTGGAACATAAGGACGAAAGCCATTTAGCCAGTGAGCTAAAAACTCGACTCTTACAAGATATAACACAGGCTCCGTCCCTTGATGTCATAGCGAAAGAGCTTGGCAAACCTGCGGAAACATTAATCCGCTGTTTTAAAAAGCATTACGGCATCACGCCAAAATCCTTTCTTAATAATAACCGTATCGAGCAAGCTAAGATTTTATTAAGACAAGGAATGAGCATAGTGGATGTCTCCGCGGAAGTTGGTTTTTCAGATCAGAGCCAACTACATCGTACTTTTGTGAATTATACCGCTTCAACGCCTCGCCAATATCAACAGGGAACGTCAATTTTCGACAATATTCCCTGACACCCAAAGCCTATAGTTGGGAAAAATAATCTATAGGTAACCTGTTATGTCACTCGCAACCCTTCTTCCTGCAGCTTTTCCTGCATTAGCACTGGCTCACTTCGTCGCGTTATTAAGCCCAGGGCAGGACTTTTTCCTAATCATTGCCCACTCTATTCGCCACCGATTACAAGGAAGTCGGTTTATCTGTCTTGGCGTCGCCCTAGGTAATGCGATTTATATCGCACTCGTCATACTGGGATGGGCAAACCTTCGAGACAGTCAAATGGCTTTTGCATTGATCCAAGCCGCTGGTGCCATTTACCTTTTATGGGTTGGGCAAAAACTCCTCCGCAGTAGAAAAAACAACGCGCTACAGGAAACCGGTCAAGAGACTCCACCCTCCGCCATGCACCAACTCAGCCTCGGATTAAACTCTGCTCTACTCAATCCTAAAAACGCTTTATTTTATATGAGCTTAATGACAGTCATCCTTGGCAGTGAAGTGACATTGATTCAACAAATCTCTTGCGGCGTATGGATGTTCCTTGCTGTGCTGTTTTGGGACTTATTTATTGCAGCCGCCATCGGTCGCCCCCAAGTTCAAACCTATTTAAAAGCCTACATACACATAGTTGAAAGAGTGGCCGGCGCGATTCTAATAGACTTCGGTCTTACCTTATTTGCAGGATATTTTCTTTAATTTTGATAGAACAGCTTAGACCGAGGGGATAATAAGCAAAATTACGTCTAGGAAAGGCCAAGCCTTAACGCTTTGAAGGAATATAATTCACCCTTGTTAAAGCGTGTTTTCCAAGAGTTATTGGTTACACTGTCAATTTTATTCCATTGTTTCAGGCTAGGTATGATATTAGAAGAAAGCTATCGTCGGGATTTAAACCTGTTAGTGGCGTTACAAATCCTCGTTGAGGAGCGCAGCGTAAAGCAAAGCTGCTGCTCGCTTAAACCTCAGCTAATCCGCCATGAGCCGAGTTCTAGGACGACTACGCACCTTACTATCGGACCCTTTATTTACTCGTCATGTTGTGTCCGTCATTGACCTTTATCTATCGCTCACCCAGTTCAGATTAAAAGTAACAGCGCAAACCATTAACAGTGGTGGCTATAAATCCAATGACACTGTGTCACCAAAGGCAATAATTTCTGTTTAAGATGGCCAGCATAGCTCGATTACCGTCCCACCCTTTTCATTTAGGTAGCAGTTAACATTTCCGCCATGCACTTTTGCTATGGCCGCGACCACAGCGAGACCTAACCCGCTACCGTTTTTAGTATTGTCTTTGGCTCTGCGAAAAGCCGTGAATGCATGTGGTAGCAACTCCAACGGAATACCCGGCCCAGAATCTGCCACAGACAAGTAACAATCCTCATCTTTAAGTGCAGACGTGATGATTATTTCCCCCGGAAGAGCATACTTACTGGCATTTTCCAATATCGCTAACAAAGCCTGACGAATTCGAGTAGGGTCACAAATTACAGGCAATCTCGTTAAATTTAGCACCACATGCTGACCTGCCTCTTTAAGCATATTAGCGGATAAATCGGTAAGCAGCTTGATTTCGTCCGATAACTGGGTTTCTTCTAAGTTAACTTTTAACTCACCACTGTTCATTAAGCTAATAACACGAAGATCTTCAATTAAACGCGACAACCCTTCCACTTGAACCAAAAGTCTAACAAATTGGGCTTCATCTGGCGTAAACACCCCTTCTGCCAAGCCTTGTAGTCGTCCTCGTAAAATGGTCACAGGGGTTCTTAATTCATGGGCAATGGCCGCATTCCAAAAAGTGTGCTCTTCGGTCATACGCTGCAGCTTTTCTGCCAACAAATTTAGGTCATCAACCAATAAAGCGGCTTCACCAAGAGATCGATCCCCGACATGGGCGCGATAATTGAGATCCCCTTCGGCAATTCTTCGGATCCCTTCGGCAACCAAATTTAAAGGCTCCAATATGCGCTGGGATAACCGAATGGCGACATTGATTGCCAATAAAATAACTATTACTAAGGTTAATAAAATCCACAACCACTCTGGTCCTGTTGGGGCAAGGTTTTCCTCATTCGGCAGCACGTTAGGCCAGTACGCTTCCCATAGATAATAAAAAACAAACGACCCTATGGTGACCAATAAAGCGGATCCAATGGCTATTTTTATCATTGAAAAAGCAATTTGACGACTCAAACCACTTAATTTCATGAGTCACCTTTCAAGCGGTAACCAACACCACGAACTCCAGCGGGCACACCATGAACCCCAAAAGCATCGAGTTTTTTACGAATTTTACTAATGTGACTATCCACTGTTCGCTCTAGAGCATCCCCCTCTGGTAAACAAGAGACCAATAGCTCCTCTCGGGTAAACACGCGTTTCGGTGAACGAATGAAATGAGTTAAGAGCCTAAATTCGGTTAATGTCAACGCAAGTGAATGCGCTTCGCCGCTAACATAAACGGTTATGTCATGGCTTTCCAAATCCACTTCAAAAGGATCTGCACGCAATGTCTTACTCTTTGCAGAGGAGTTAACCTCTAAAGTACGTCGTAAAACAGCTTGCACTCTCGCCACCACTTCCGCCGGATTAAAGGGCTTCACGACATAATCGTCTGCGCCAATTCGAAGTGCCATCAGTTTATCCAAATCTTGATCCATCGCCGTAAGCATAATGACGGGGGTGTTACTATTTTGTCGTAACTGAGACAACACTTCCCAACCATCCTTTTTCGGCATCTGGATATCCAGCAAAATCAGATCCGGCTGAATAGAAGCATGAAGTTCAAGCGCCTGTTGTCCATCACCAGCATGAAGGACACGCATGTTATTACGCGTCAGATAAGCCGATAAAATATCAACAATTTCCAACTCATCCTCCACGATCAGAACCAATGCTTGACGATGATCTGGGCCTTCTTGATCAGACTTAGACATAACCTTGTGATTTTCAGAAAACAAATGCCCCTCCATCAAACCTCCACATTCACTCAGCAGAACCTCCACACACAAATAGTAAACTCACGAACAATTGAATTACTTAAACGCTTTTACGTTCATTTCCCCAAAGGATAACGCAGTGAAAAAGATAAATACATGTGTATGTAGTGGCTTACATATCTTGATAATTAGCTTGTTGGTCGGTTGTCATCAGTCGAATCAAGAAGACAAGGATGAGATCGAATTAACAATACCCACTCCCTTAGTGTCAACGATTAAAGTAGAGCCTACGCCTCTTGAGATATATGAAACACTTCCTGGCCGAGTCATGGCCGTCCGTACAGCTGACATTCGCCCACAAGTAACGGGGATCATACAACAAAGGCTATTCAAACAAGGGGCAGAAGTAAAAGCAGGCCAATCACTATTTCAGATTGATCCAGCCCCTTTTGTGGCAGAAGCCGACACGGCCAAAGCCAACTTATTGAGAGCACAGGTTACGTTCAAATTGGCTGACGACAAAGTCACGCGCCTCAAACCACTGCTAGCCGCCGATGCTATCAGTCGTCAGGATTATGACGATGCCGTGTTACTCCGTGACCAAGCGGGAGCCGATATTGCTGTTGCAAAAGCAACTCTGGCACGTCGTCAGCTTGATGTGACCTTTGCCAACGTGACAGCCCCCATATCAGGTCACATTGAGCAAGCTTTAGTAAGTGAAGGGACATTAGTCAGTAGCACAGATACAAGCCCCATGGCGCGTATCCAGCAGATTGATCAAGTGTTTGTGGATATTCGTCGCCCCGCTACCTCGTTTCAAGCAACACGTGAAGCCTTAGCGGCAAATTCGGCGGGTGAATCGAATGCATCAGGCGCAACAATCGAAATTTTGCACAGTAACGGCCAACCCTATCCTATCAAAGGTCAGGCTTTATTCTCCGGCATTAATATCGACGTGAGCACAGGCGATGTTTTGCTACGCGTACTGGTTGATAACCCTCAACGCCTACTGTTACCAGGCATGTTTATCAGAGCAAAAGTTCTCCATTCAAGTTACCAAAATGCACTGATGGTTCCACAGCAAGCCGTTATGCATCTGTCGGGTGTACCTCATGTTTGGCGTATTGATGAGAAAAACTTTGCTCACTTTCAGCCGATAGCACTGGGGGAACTCATCCAGGGGCAATATCACATACAAGATGGAATAGAAGTCGGAGATATCATCGTCATCGAAGGAATGGATAGGCTTCAGGACGGTATGCTCGTCAATCAACACCCATGGAAAGAGTTCGACGCTCCTTCCGCACCTGTGACCCACTGATTAAGATTATTAGAGAGTCTGAAATTTATGTCCCAATTTTTTATACAGCGTCCAGTGTTTGCTTGGGTTATTGCGCTTTTCATTATTTTGTTTGGCTGTATTGCGATTCCAAAGTTGCCAATATCCCGCTACCCTTCTATTGCACCGCCTACCGTGAACATTATGGCAACCTATCCAGGTGCCAGCCCACAGGCAATGAATGATGGAGTGCTAAGTCTGCTGGAAGGAGAGCTCTCCAGCGTCAAAAACTTGCTGTATTTCGAGTCCTCTGCCGACAGCTCTGGCTCGGCCTCAATCACGGTCACATTTAAGCCAGGAACAAACCCTGATTTAGCACAAATTGACGTACAAAACCAAATGAAAGCGGTGGAGTCTCGCCTACCAAGGGCCGTACGCCAAGATGGCTTAACCATAGAGTCGGCTACCTCCAACTTTCTTATGATTGTGGGATTAAAATCCGACGACAATCGCTATGATGAAATTGCCCTAAACGACTACTTAGCTCGTAATCTGGTAAAAGAATTACGTCTTATAGAGGGTGTCGGACGCGTCCAGTCTTTTGGAGCAGAAAAAGCGCTGCGCATTTGGGTAGACCCAAACAAGCTCTATTCACTGGGTTTGACAATGAATGACATTAGCCAAGCGGTGACTGAACAAAATACACAGATCACCCCTGGAAGCATAGGTACAACACCAACAGTAGAGGGCCAACGAGTCACGCTCCCCCTAACAGCACAAGGCCAGTTAACCAGCGTGCAAGATTTTGCCAATATCATTCTGCGCGCTAACAGTAACGGCTCAAAAGTCTTGCTCAGCGATGTTGCCAAGGTCGAGATAGGCTCTCAGTCCTACGGCTTTTTGAATCGAGAAAATGGCAAAACCGCAACCGCGGCGGCCATACAACTCACACCGGGAGCAAATGCGGTCAAAACGGCCGAAGCAGTAGAGAAACGTTTGGCGGAACTGAGTCAAACGTTACCAGTAGGCATGTCCTATTCGATCCCATTTAACACCGCTCCTTTCGTTAAGGTTTCCATCAATAAGGTGATCACCACGCTACTCGAAGCCATGGTGTTAGTCTTTTTGGTTATGTATCTGTTTTTGCAGAGTATTCGCTATACCTTAATTCCCGCCATTGTGGCTCCCATCGCTTTGCTGGGCACCTTCACAGTCATGCTGTTAACAGGCTTTTCTATCAACGTGTTAACCATGTTTGGTATGGTGTTAGCCATCGGCATCATTGTCGACGATGCCATTGTGGTAGTAGAAAATGTGGAACGCATAATGGCCAAAGAAGGCTTATCACCGAAAGAAGCGACCAGCAAAGCCATGAAAGAAATCACGGGAGCCATTATCGGTATCACACTGGTGCTCACCGCAGTATTCATCCCCATGGCGTTTGCTAGTGACTCGGTGGGAGCGATCTATAAACAGTTCACCTTATCTATGGCCGTATCTATTCTGTTCTCCGCCTTCTTGGCTCTGACACTCACGCCAGCTTTGTGCGCCACTTTACTCAAACCAGTCAAAGGTCATCATCAGCAAACACGTTTTGCCCAGTGGTTTAACCGCAGCTTTAATCGCATGAATAACCGCTATGAGACACAAGTTGGTAACTTGGTGAGTCGTAAAGGCTTCATGATGCTGATCTTTGTGGTCTTATGCACCATTTTGATCCTTATCTACCGACAGCTACCATCTTCTTTCTTACCAGAAGAAGACCAAGGCTACTTTATGACCAGCATCCAACTACCGGCCGACGCCACCACAGAGCGTACATTAGCCGTGGTGAAAAAGTTTGAAGAACATGCACTCAGTCGCCCTGCAATTGAATCAACAATGACAGTCATTGGATTTGGTTTTTCCGGCTCAGGAACAAATGCCGCACAAAGTTTTACCATGTTAAAAGACTGGGATCACCGCTCCGGCACCTCAACACAAAATGAGCTACAGCTTGCGGAACAAGCCATGGCAGATGTTAAAGAAGGCTCTGTCATGCAGATGTTGCCACCGTCTATTGAAGAACTAGGCACTAATTCTGACATAAGCTTTTTCTTACAAGACCGCGCTAACCAAGGGTACGAGCAGTTAAAGAATGCTGAGTCCCGAATGATAGATCTTGCTCAAAAAAGCGCATTGTTAAAGGGCTTTTATACCGATGGCTTACCTGCCGGAACCAGCATTCACTTGGAGATTGATCGTCAGAAAGCCGAGGTATTAGGCGTGTCGTTTACCAATATTAGTGAAACCTTGTCTTCAGCAGCAGGCTCGACCTACATTAATGACTTTCCAAATCAAGGTAAAATGCAACAAGTCATTATGCAAACTGAGCCCTCAGCGAGAATGCAAATTGATGACATTCTGAGTCTACACGTACGCAACAGTAGTGGTGGCATGGTGCCACTATCGGAGCTGGTGACACCGTCTTGGTCAGAGTCCATCCCACAATTGCTTCGTTTTCAAGGCTATCCAGCCATCCGCATTGCAGGTAGTGCTGCGGCTGGCGTATCAAGCGGTCAAGCCATGGCAGAGATAGAGCAACTGGCTAAGCAATTACCACAAGGCTATGCCATTGAGTGGACAGGACAAGCATTGCAAGAACGTCAATCCGCCCAACAAGCTCCCATGTTGATGGCGCTATCTATGTTGGTGGTGTTCTTAGTGTTAGCGGCACTGTACGAGAGCTGGTCGATTCCTTTATCCGTCATGCTCGTCGTGCCATTAGGCTTGCTGGGTGCTGTGCTGGCGGTTGTTTTACGAGATATGCCTAACGATGTGTTCTTCAAAGTGGGCATGATCACCGTCATTGGTCTGTCTGCAAAAAATGCGATCCTAATCGTGGAATACGCCAAGCAATTACGCGAGCAAGGTTTCAGCTTGGCAGAATCTGCGATTAAAGCGGCTAAGTTACGTCTGCGGCCCATCTTAATGACTTCCCTTGCCTTTACTCTAGGAGTTTTGCCTTTGATACTTGCCAGCGGTGCCAGTGCAGAAACGCAACGCGCTATCGGTACAGGTGTATTTGGAGGCATGATTAGCGCGACTCTGCTCGCTATTTATTTTGTGCCCGCTTTCTTCGTATTCGTAATGAGCATTCAAGAGCGATTGGCATCTTGGACAAACTCTAATAAGACACCACCAACAGACTTTAAAGGTTAATACTATGCGTTCTCTTGTTATTGTGATGACGGTATTGCTGGCGGGATGCTCTTTAACCCCAGAGTTAACCAAGCCAGCCGCGCCGATACCAGAAAACTTTGCCAACCAACCTAGTGTTGGCACACCTTCATCCTACAATATTTCCGATCTAGGATGGCGTAACATGTTCCGTGATAAGCGCTTACAAGCGCTTATCGAATTGGCATTAGCCAACAACCGAGATTTACGTATTGCCACGTTAAATGTGGAAGCTGTCAAAGCCCAATACGGCATAGCACGAGCAGAACGGTTGCCCAATATTGGCGTTACATTGGATAGCACCAAACAGCGTTCAGTCACCACGGACGGCGGTAAAAATACATCCCAAATACAAAAACAGAGTGGTCTCAGCCTTGGTATCAGCGCCTTCGAAATCGATTTGTTCGGACGCGCTCGTTCCATGTCAAAGGCGGCTTTTGCCCGTTACTTAGCAAGTGACTATGGGCATCAAGCTGCACAAATGGCGTTGATCAGCGCCATCAGTGAAGCTTACTTCGCGGAGCAAATCGCCTATGAGCAACTAACATTAGCAGAAAACACCCTCACGGATTGGCAGCAGTCACTAAAGATAACCTTGCAATTACGCAAAGCGAACCAAGGCAGCGAACTCGATGTGGCGCAAGCGGAGGGGCAAGTAGCAAGCGCTGAAGCGACTCTCATCGCCAATCAAAGGAGCTTATCCCAAGCAAAGAACTTACTACGTCTACTAGTAGGCGCTGACATTCCCACCAACCTACCTGCATCAGACTTATTCTCTGATCAAGCAGTAACCACCTCGTTGTCACCGGGTCTGCCCTCCGACTTGCTGTTACATCGTCCCGATATTTTGCAAGCAGAGCAGGACTTGATTGCCGCAAACGAAGACATTGGTGTTGCACGAGCCGCTTATTTCCCGCGCATATCTCTGACCAGCTCCATCGGCTATGCCAGCCAAGATATGAAAAACTTAGTTAGCTCGGGTAGTGCCACTTGGTCATTTGCACCGCAAATTAGCCTACCCCTGTTTCAAGGTGGTAAGCTCGACGCCGAGTTGGCCCTAGCGAAGGTGCGCAAATCAACAACGATTGCCGAATATGAAAAAGCCATTCAGACAGCGTTTAAAGAAGTGGCCGACGGACTGGTTGGTAGCGAAACGTATCAACTACAAACGACTGCACAAAAGAAAGTCGTCTCCGCCGCTGAACGCAGAGCCAGACTATCCAACCTACGTTATCAAGCGGGCATAGAAAGACGCTTGGAATTGTTGGATGCCCAGCGACAACTGTATGTAGCCAAACAAACCTTACTAGACCTTAAACAGCAAGAATTGAATAATGCTGTTTTCTTATACAAAGCCTTAGGCGGTAGATTGGAACTATGAATAAGACAAAAATACATTTATTACCCGTAAGTCGAGATGAGCTCAGCACCTTTAAAACCGAGCTACAAGAAACCTTTACTGCTGCTTTGGTCGATCAATTTAGTCAGTTTGGCAGTGAACCCATTCCCTCTGACGACGATATAAACGAATCTTTTAACGCCCAAGGTGCGGTAATACGACACATTTTTTACGGACAAGAAAAGATAGGAGGCGTAGTGCTGAAGATTAATGAAGATACCCAGCACAACAGCTTGGATCTATTCTTTATCTATCCCAAACACCATGGCAAAGGCTTCGGCCTAGCGACTTGGAAAACCATTGAAGCGACCTATCCTGACACTAAGGTATGGAGCACCGTTACACCCTATTTCGAGAAACGAAACATTCACTTCTATGTCAATAAGTGTGGTTTTCAGATTGTAGAATTCTTCAACAAGAACCACTTAGAAAAGAATGAAAAAGCCCGTAGCACCGATCCCCATGATACCAGTGACTCGAGTAAAGAAGAGTTTTTCAAATTCGAGAAGGTCATGATACAAAAAACATAACGACCTTATTGATAACACGAGAAAGCTTACTGATCGAATCCAGTAAGCTTTCATTCAATACAATCAAAGCCACCACTTTGGTTTATCCAGCCTTTTTGACTGCTAAAGTGTCATAAAAAACTCTTTAGTTTTTGATAATAACGGAAGCCGTTGTATTTTTGCGACTTGGATTCCCGACTTCGCGGGAATGACTAGAAAAGTAATTTGATAGTAAGTATGACGAGCCTATTCACAGGAAAATATTGGCTTCTCGCCTTAACAAGCGTTTGCCCCCTTTTGGAATACGACAATTACTACCTATTTCCTTCAGGCAATAAAAAAACCCGCTTCAAACGAAGCGGGTTTTTAGGTGTTTCTATTTATTCAGTTAAGACGTACTTAGCTGAATTATTCCCACTCAATCGTCGCAGGTGGCTTAGACGATACATCGTAAGTCACGCGAGAGATGTGTTCGATTTCGTTGATAATGCGACCAGAAACTGTTTCTAGCAATTCGTAAGGAAGGTGAGCCCAACGAGCTGTCATGAAGTCGATGGTTTCAACGGCACGAAGCGCAACCACGTATTCGTAACGACGACCATCACCCACTACGCCAACAGATTTGACTGGCAAAAAGACAGCGAAAGCTTGGCTTGTTTTATCGTACCAACCAGAGCGACGTAACTCTTCAATGAAGATAGCATCCGCACGACGAAGAATGTCTGCGTATTCTTTTTTCACTTCACCCAAGATACGAACACCAAGACCTGGCCCTGGGAACGGATGACGGTAAACCATGTCGTAAGGAAGACCTAGCTCTAGACCTAACTTACGCACTTCGTCTTTAAACAATTCACGAAGTGGCTCAACCAACTCCATTTTCATATCATCAGGTAGACCACCAACATTGTGGTGGGACTTGATAACATGAGCCTTGCCAGTTTTTGAAGCCGCAGATTCGATTACGTCAGGGTAAATCGTGCCCTGAGCAAGGAAATCAATGCCATCTAATTTAGAAGACTCTTCATCGAAGATCTCGATAAAGGTATTACCAATAACCTTACGTTTTTTCTCAGGATCCGCTTCGCCAGCAAGCTTGCCAAGGAACAAATCTTCCGCATCAACACGGATCACTTTTACGCCCATGTTGTCTGCGAACATTTTCATCACTTGATCGCCTTCGTTCAAACGAAGTAAACCATTGTCTACGAACACACAAGTCAATTGATCGCCAATCGCTTTATGAAGCAAAGCAGCAACGACAGACGAATCCACACCACCAGACAAGGCTAACAATACTTTACGATCACCAACTTGCTCTTGCATACGCTCGATAGCGTCTTGCGCAATGTTCGCAGGGGTCCACAAAGTGTCACAACCACAAATATCCACGATAAAACGGGATAAAATACGGCCACCCTGTAGCGTATGAGTTACTTCTGGGTGAAATTGCACACCGTAAAATTTCTTCGCTTCATTCGCCATCGCCGCGATTGGGCAGCTGTCAGTCGACGCCATCAAGGCGAAATCTTCTGGCATGGCAATAACTTTATCACCGTGACTCATCCAAACATCAAGCAAAGCAACACCATTATTGGCGATATGATCTTGAATACCGTCAAACAACGAAGGACCTTTATGCTTGCGAATTTGTGCGTAACCAAACTCACGAATTTCAGAACCTTGAACTTTACCGCCCAACTGCTCTGCCATAGTCTGCATGCCGTAACAAATACCAAATACCGGCACGCCCAATGTAAATACTGCTTCTGGAGCACGAGGGGAACCTGGCTCAGGAACGGATTCAGGACCACCAGCAAGGATGATACCTTTTGGATTGAAGTCGATAACTTCTTGATTTTCCATATCAAAAGCACGAACTTCACAGTAAACACCGATTTCACGAACGCGACGCGCAATCAGCTGAGTATACTGAGAACCGAAATCAAGAATAAGAATTTTATGAGCGTGGATATCTTGCGACATTATTAGCCATTCCTTTCACTCTACTTAAGAGACAAATCTTTTCGTAGAAGTAATCAATAAATAGTAAGAGCAATAAATAAAGATGGGGCGTGTTGTACGCCCCATCTCAGTGTCAAATTATCTCGCGATTAACCGACGTGATAATTTGGCGCTTCTTTCGTAATAGTCACATCATGAACGTGACTTTCACGCATACCAGCACCCGTAATCTGAGAGAACTGAGTCTTAGTACGCATAGTTTCAATATCAGGTGATCCAGTGTAGCCCATAGAAGAACGAACACCACCCATCAACTGATGAACAACGGCTGCCATTGGGCCTTTTGATGGCACACGACCTTCAATACCTTCTGGAACCAATTTTTCAACACTGCTTGAATCTTGGAAGTAGCGATCGCTTGACCCCTGAGATTGAGACATCGCACCTAGCGAGCCCATGCCACGGTAAGCTTTAAATGAACGACCTTGGAAAAGTACCACTTCACCCGGCGCTTCATCCGTACCTGCAAGCAAGCCACCAACCATGATAACGCTCGCACCAGCTGCAATAGCTTTACTGATATCACCAGAAAAACGCACACCGCCGTCAGCGATAACGGGAATGCCACGAGCATTCATTACTTCAGCAACATTTGCCACCGCACTGATTTGTGGAACGCCCACACCAGCAACGATACGAGTTGTACAAATAGAACCTGGGCCGATACCTACTTTCACGCCATCAGCGCCTGCATCAGCAAGGGCAATCGCCGCATCCGCTGTCGCGATATTACCGCCGATAACTTGAATATGAGGGAAGTTTTCTTTTACCCAACGAACGCGATCAATAACGCCTTTAGAATGACCGTGAGCTGTATCAACAACAATGATATCAACACCAGCATCAGACAAAGCTTTTACTCGATCGCAAGTATCCGCGCCAGTACCAACAGCGGCACCAACACGTAAACGACCTTGATCATCTTTACATGCATTCGGGTAAGTCGTGGCTTTATTAAAATCGGTTACAGTAACCATGCCACGCAATTCAAATTGCTCATTCACAATCAACACTTTCTCAATGCGATTTTCATGTAGCAATTTGCGAATAGAACCAGATGATGCACCTTCAAGCGCTGTAACAAGGCGATCTTTTGGAGTCATAATGTCAGAGACTTTTTTATCGTAGTCTTTAACAAAGCGCACATCTCGACTTGTTACGATACCAACCAAATCAGAACCTTTAACAACAGGTACACTTGAGATGCTATTCGCGGCCGTCAAATCCATTAGCTCTTTAACGCTGGCTTCAGGATTGATGGTAACAAGATCACGAACAATGCCGCTTTCGAATTTTTTAACACGACGCACTTCACGAGCTTGCTCTTCAATGGTCAAGTTTTTGTGCACAATGCCTATGCCACCTTCTTGAGCCAGAGCAATCGCCATGCGATGTTCAGTAACGGTATCCATCGCTGAAGACGTAAGCGGAATATTTAACTCAATATCTTTAGTGATTTTCGTTTTGAGGCTAACATCCTTAGGAAGAACTTCGGAATAGCCGGGGATAAGCAATACGTCGTCAAACGTTAAAGCTTCTTGCACGATTCGTAACATAATGGGGAGTTTCCAATGCCAACAAGGGTGTTAAGATGGCAAGTAATTCTACTCCAATAGTTGCATTCGGTAAATCAAAACCACGAGAGATTGATGAAAAAATTTACAACTTCTGTGTCACAAGAAACGGCTTTTACCGTATCGCAGCTAAATAGACAGATACAACAACTACTTGAAGCCAGTTTACCGTGGATTCTTGTAGAAGGAGAAATATCCAATCTAGCCAAACCGAGTTCAGGACATTGGTATTTTTCTCTTAAAGATGACAAGGCACAAATTCGCTGCGCCATGTTTAAAGGCAAGAACGCGGCTGTACGCTTCAAACCCAAAGATGGTGATATGGTTCGTTTGCGTGCTCGCGTCACTTTTTATGGCCCAAGAGGCGACTGCCAACTCAGCGTCGAAGGCATGGAATCCGCTGGCGAAGGCGCATTACAACAAGCGTTTGAGCGACTAAAAAACAACTTACAAGCCGAAGGCCTGTTCGCACCTGAACACAAAAAACCACTACCAACAAAACCAGAACGTATCGCCATTATCACTTCACCGGTCGGCGCTGCGGTTCGAGATATGATTATTGCCTTTCGTCGACGTTTTCCGTTAACCGAACTAACGATTCTACCCTCTTTGGTACAAGGCCAAGATGCCGCCAAGAACATCTTAAGACAATTACAGCGAGCCGATGGCAGCGGACACTTTGACGCGATTATTCTTGGTCGTGGCGGCGGCTCATTAGAAGATTTATGGAGTTTCAATGACGAAACATTGGCGCGAGCTATTTTCGCAGCCAATACACCTATTGTTTCTGCAGTGGGTCATGAAACAGACTTTACCATTTCTGACTTTGTCGCCGATGTTCGCGCAGCAACACCAACGGCTGCTGCCGAGCTTTTAAGCCCAGATCGCAATCAATTAATTCGACAAATCGAGCAGCAAGAGAAGCAACTCGTTCGACGCATGTCTCGCATTCTCGAACAATGCCAACAACAGCTCGACTTCATGACCAAACGTATTCGCCACCCAAAAGAGCGAATAGAGCAACAACAGAATCAACTTGAACAACTCAAACGCCGTTTGCAACAAAGCATGCAGCGCAAGGTGTTGGAGAAACAAGCCCAAACCGCGAATTTGGCCCATCGACTTGAAAGAAACAGCCCGACTCGCCGTATCGATCAGGACAGACAAAAGCTAAAAGACATCGACGCGCGACTTGCTCGTGCATTAAGCAACACCCTAACCAACAAGCAAACCGCCTTTGCTCGTATTATCGACAAACTGAACCTCGTCAGCCCCCTTAATACCTTAGCTAGAGGTTACGCCATTGCCTCCAAAGACAAGCAAGTGATTCGTTCCATTAAGGACGTTAAAAAAGGTGATACTATTTCGGTAAGAGTTCAGGATGGCATCATTTCGTGTGATGTAACCGATCGTTAACAGCCCTAAACCAATCAAGTACGATAATGTATCGTGCTTGATTGTACAGCCAAAATATTGGCTTCCTTCTTATAAGAATCTAATGCCAACGCGAAACATAAATCCCCAAAACTCCCTTTAAAAAAACGCCAACTATCCACCTTTGCCCCAAAACGGACGCTCTGAGCTTTCGAAAAAAAGCAACGAAGTTTTAATAAATGAATAATTGTGCAAAATCTCATCATTCCCTAGTATCGATTGGAGAGTTACTAGCAAGATAAAAAATACAACGGAGCCACATTAAATGTCGGACACTTATAAGATGGAGAGCACTACAGCCTCCACAAAAAAACTAGCAGATAAAAAATTACTAAAGCTCATTGTTGCCTCCTCTATTGGCAACGCATTGGAATGGTTTGACTTAATCGTCTACGCCTTCTTTGCTCGTACTATTTCAAAATTGTTCTTCCCTACTGATAATGAAACGCTGTCACTTATGCTCGCGCTCTTCACTTTCGCGATGTCATATCTTATTCGCCCGATTGGCGCGATCGTTATCGGCAGCTACGCGGACAAAATCGGCCGCAAAGCTGCAATGCTACTAACGATTTGGCTAATGATGGCAGGAACCTTTTTGATTGCGGCAATGCCAACCTACGAAACCATCGGTTTACTAGCGCCGTTAGGGATTTTGCTTGCTCGATTGTTACAAGGTTTTTCTGCTGGCGGAGAGTTTGGTAGCGCCACTGCGATGCTGGTTGAACATCACCCAGAACGTAAAGGCTTTATCTCTAGCTTCATGTTTGCAAGCCAAGGGCTAAGCGGTTTATTAGGAGCAGGATTTGGCTTGTTGCTGACGACCACATTAACCACGGATCAGCTAGAAAGCTGGGGATGGCGCATTCCTTTCATCTTCGGTTTATTGATTGGTCCTGTGGGTTTATACATCCGCCGACACATTGAAGAGACGGGTGAATTTACCGCATCGAAAGAAGAGAAAGTGCCATTAGTAGAATTGTTTGCGAATAACAAACTCGGCATCCTGTTCAATATCGGCGCCATGATACTGTCTACATCAGTAACCTATTCAATTATTTTCATGCCAACTTATGCCACAAAATATCTAGGCTTAAGTAACTCCATTGGTTACGGCGGCACTCTAATCAGCTATACAGTGCTAATGTTATTAACACCATTTGTTGGGATTTTATCCGACCGTATTGGTCGCACTCGTTTAATGATCGCCGCAGGCGTACTTTTCTTCATTACGGTTTGGCCCGCCTTTTTCATATTGTCTCACCACCCGACATTAATCATGCTGGCCAGCGTTCTATTTTGGTTGAGCGTATTAAAATCCATGTATTTTGGTGGTTTGCCAGCACTGATGTCTGAAATGTTCCCTACTCGTGTTCGAGCTACGGGGATGGCGCTAAGCTACAACATCAGTACGACCTTGTTTGGTAGCTTCACTCCGTTCCTATTAGTCTGGACCATCAGCGCTACAGGTGATCAATTGGCTCCAAGTTATTACCTATTGCTGACCAGTTTGATCAGCTTGCTCGCCCTGTTTGGAATCCGTAGGCACTTCAAGATCAACTAATAAAAGAGCTTATATGACCATATCAAAACGCCGCTTTACGCGGCGTTTTGATATCTTAAATTTTCATAAATGCCATCAAGCTAAGAAGTTCACTCCCACCACAAATAGCAGCAAAGCAAATAGTCGTCTTAACATTATGGGATTCAAACGGTGTGCTAGTTGAGCACCAAAACGAGCAGAAAACATGCTCATCAAGGCGATACCTGCTAACGCAGGTAAATACACAAAACCGATACTGTTAGATGGTAAATCTAAGTGATTCCAACCGATAACCATAAAGGAAAGAGTACCTGACAAAGCAATAGGTAATCCGCAAGCCGCTGAGGTCGCTACCGCTTTTTTGATATCAATTCCCTTCCAAGATAAAAATGGCACCATCAAAGAACCACCACCAATGCCGAATATTGCCGACACCCAACCAATGACTACGCCAGCCACAGACATCAACGGTTTCGTTAAGCCAGAACCTTGGCCTTTAGGGTGCCAATTCGCCGCCATTTGTAGTGACATCAGCAAGGAAAATACACCAATAATTTGCTGCAGATTCGCTCCTGGGATATAAGACGCAGTCACGCCACCCAACGCGCTACCAAACAAAATCCCAGCGCTAAGCCAGATAACCATTCGCCATTCTACCGCGCCTTTTTTATGGTGCGCCATCACCGAATTAATCGAGGTAAAGAAAATGGCACTGAGTGATGTTCCTACTGCAAGGTGCGTCAAAATCTCAGTCGATATGCCTTGTAAGGTAAAACTAAATACCAGCACAGGCACAATAATCAGCCCACCGCCGATACCAAACAGTCCTGCCATTAGTCCAGAGCAGGAACCCAACACTAGGTACAAAAGAAAATCCATCATAAAGTTTATTCACAAAAAATTAGGTCATCATGGACCAATACAAAGAAAAACGGTGGCCTCATTGGGCCACCGTTTCAGACGTAAAAAAACCGCGCCATTATTCAGGCCAATGTTCACCTAGATCCCAAAGCAAACCAGCAGCAGCCAGAAGCCCTTGCTCCACTACGCTTTCAAGAAGATGCTCATCAGGCGCGTGCTGTTTACAGGATGGATAAGAATGTGGCATCCATACCGTAGGCAGCGCCAACACATCTGCGAAACAATGATTTGGAATAGTACCACCTAAATTAGGTAGAACGGTCACCGTTTGCTCTAACGAGGTTTCCATAGAACGCTTAACAAATCCAACCCAAGGATGAGTCGGGTCTAAACGCGTCGCACTGTAACCACCCTCAAAAATCACCTTAACATCACCTAAACCTTTCTCTTCTAAAAAGGTTGATAGGTTAGCAACCAGATTATGCCAGTCTGTTCCCGGCACAATACGCAAGTGACATACAGCTTCAGCAACATCAGGGATCGCACCAATAGGCTTTTGAATATCTCCTGCACCAAGAGCGATTACTTCGAGGGTATTACAACCAAACAATCGCTCGCCAGCGGTAAGCTCTTTCTCGCCCCATTGGTCATTCAATGTTGGATCACCAGCATAACCACCAACCGTTAATTCACGCATCATTTCAGCAGTCAAACCACTTGGCAAAGGCGCTCGTAAGCACTCAGCAGTGATTCGCCCATCGGCTGTCGTCAAGCTAGAAAGAGCATGTTGTAAGCGAGTCACTGGATTAGTGATAACTCCCCCCCAGTTGCCAGAATGGCGTACACCGTTGCCGGTTTCACAACGCAAGCGAAACTGGCAAACGCCACGAGAACCTAAAAAAATAGTCGGCGTTTGAGCATTTAATCTAGGACCATCAGATGCTAAAAACAAATCAGCTTTTAACGATTCTTTTTGCTCATGACAAAAAAGCTCTAACCCTTTAGAGCCAACTTCTTCACTCATTTCGAATAAGATTTTAACGTTGTAACCCAGCTTCCCCTCACGAGCGTTTAATACCGATTCTAGCGCTAGCAGGTTAATCGTGTGCTGCCCTTTGTTATCTGCGGTACCACGGCCAAAAATTTTCTCGCCAATCTGAGACAATTCCCAAGGATGAGTACCTTCTTGCCATAATTCAGCTTGCCCATTGGTGACATCACCATGACCATAAGTTAATAGTGTCGGTAAAGATTCATCTTCAATGCGTTTTGCAATTAATAACGGCGGGCAAGACGCCATCGGATTTGCAAATATCTCACATTCAAAACCCAGCTTAACTAACGTTGGCTGAATTTCATCGGTTAGATACTTCATTAGTTCAGCACTGGCGCTTGGGTTTTGACTTTCACTAGCAAACGCCACGCGACGCGTTAGAGTTTCGATAAACTGACCGTTTTTAATGGTCGAAACGGCCTGTTGTAAGGCTGCTTGACGGCCACTTTGACTCGTTGCTTGGGACATAATCTCTCCAAAATACGCGAATTTATTATGTCATTTAGCTTAAGATGTAATAAGCTTTACAACAATTATCAATTACACAATAAAACCTTCTATAAAATAGAAAGCTTATGAATGATATCTCGTTAAAATACTTTCATGCTGTTGCGAAAACAGGCTCTTTGTCTGCCGCTTCGGAAGAACTCCACGTCGCGGTTTCGGCTATCAGTCGACAAATAACCCAGTTAGAGGAAAAACTTCAGCTAACGTTGTTCGAACGCAAAGCCAGAGGCATGTCTCTAACACCAGCAGGCGATATTCTTTATACCTATTCGCTGCGTAATACGTTGGAATTTAAAAACGTGATGTCAGAAATGAAAGGCATCAGTAATATCCAGCAGCAATCTATCGCTCTGGCTTGCCCGGAAGGCATGGCTTGGGACTTTCTCCCGCATGTAATCGCAAAATTCCGCTTGGAATACCCAAGTGCTCGCTTTTCACTACAAGTTGTCGACTCAAGCAGAGCAACTCAACTGGTTAGAGAAGGCCGAGTAGATGCTGCGTTTACCTTCAATTTGCAACCTGAGCAAGGCGTTGAAGTGTCGCTGCAAGTGCCTTCTCCGATCGTCGCCTTATTATCCAAAAATCACCCGCTAGCCAGCCAGCAAGACATTAGCGTAAGGGATTTAACCGAATACCCTATTGCCACATCCGGATCAGGAACAACACTCAGTTACTTATTTGATATAGCTTGTCATATTGAAGGTGTACAAATCATCCCAGCCTTGTCTAGCGACTCTGCGGGTTCTATTTATACCTTTGCGAGCGAAAGTGAAAACGCTATCGCCCTTTGTGGGGAGTTAACGGTTGCGAGACGGGCAAAACGAGATGGTCTAGTTATACGGCCAATGCGCGAACCGTCGTTAGCTCAGCGCAGCCTGCAGGTGCAAATTATGTCGAGAAGAAAGCTCCCTGTTATCGTAAGGTATTTTCTAACTCACCTCACCGAGTCACTTAAAAACCAAGGCTAGCGCCACGCATAAGTAAATTGGAACCAAACCTAATAAACTAGGCTTGGTTCCAATCATTAGCTTGCATCACGTTACTTTGAACAGCTCTACTTTATCTTTCAAATGTCTCATTTCATCGCCAATGGCATTAGTTGCCGCTCGACTTTGATGGAACAATTCTACTGTCTGCTCACTTTGTGCAGCCAACATAGAGAGATGCTGGTTGATATCCTCAACGGAAGCATTCTGGATTCCGGCACGTTCAGCCACTTGCTCGTTCATATCAAACAATTGCTGCAAGAATGCATCAAGCGCGATGAATTTTTCCGATACCAATTTTTGACTGCCTAACGTCTGAATGCTTTTTTCACACGCCACGTCCATTTGTGAGGTGACTTGAGTCGATGCGGCTCGCAACTGCGAAATAATGCTTTGAATTTCATTAGTCGATTCACTCGTACGCTGGGAAAGCATGCGAACCTCATCAGATACAACGGCGAAACCTCGGCCATGTTCGCCAGCACGAGCGGCTTCTATGGCAGCATTTAGAGCTAATAAATTAGTTTGTTCTGATATGGAACTAATAACATTCAATACTGAAACAATCTTCTCAATATTTCCGTTTAGCTCAGTTAGGCTCGTTTTGCTTTGCATCATATCGACTTCTAAAGCTTCTAAGAAAACTAAGCTACTCTGAACTTCTTTGTTGGCTTGCTGAAGTTCGGCATTACTCAGATCCGACATTTCTCCCGCTCTTGTTGCCAAATCTTTTACCTGAGCGCTTTGCTCAGTAATATCTTGAGTAGAGATAAAGATCTGCTCTACCGATTGCTTCTCCGCCTCAGAGGCCTGGGAAAGCTCATCCACTTGCTGATTCAAGCCTTCAATCGCGCTATCAGTTGTCTTAACCGCATCATTCACGGTAATCAGAGAGCCTTTTAATGTCAGTAGCAAAGAGTTAATAGCATCGGCTAATGCACCTATTTCAGCCTTATCAGAGCTCTTAATTTGATAGTTGAGATCCAAATTATCCGATACATAACGAACGTCCTTGCCAATAGCGACAATAGGACGAGTCAGAGAGCCAATCACGAAATGAAGAATGAGCAGAGAAATTAAAATAAAAACGATAGAGTAGAGAAACGCATTCTGTAACTGCGTATAAATCGGCATCATAATTTGCTGTTTTGGCACGGCTAGCATGATAAATCTATCTAACACTGGTACCCACAATGAGCCAAGGTAATAAACCTGCCCATTAATCGTTATATCATCAATGACAACGTCGGTTTTATTGTTAAGCAAGCTAGAAATATGGCTTTTATCGACAATCTCCATAAATGCAGAATCACCTTTTGCTTGAATCAAGCCATCACTTGTTACCAACATGGCACGACCTTGCTGACCAACATTTAGCTTCTTAATCATATTAATAAGCTTATCAGCTTTAATCCCTAAACCCGCTACCGAAAAAGGTTTATTGGTATTCGGATCCATAGCATCACTACGATAGTTAATAAACAGCATTTGATGCTCGTACTGTAAATTCAGCTCATAATCGTGACCTGTGGCCAAAAAATTCGGATAGAACTCTTTGTACGGATAGTCTTTTAACAAGGTTTTAAAAAATGCTTTTTCATAACCAAAATATTCCAGCCCATTTTCACCATTTACAACATAAAAGGTCGAATCACTGCCCGCGATTTCCTTAACGGATTTCAATTTGTTTTCGATGAAAGAAAGCTGATTATCAGCTGCACCATTACGAACCCAATCTTCAACGAAGTTGTCGTTTGTCATGAGATGAGAGGCTGTAATTAAAGGGGTAATTTCTGTACTGATTTGCGAGGCTAGATTACTGAGATGGGTTGGTAAAACTTCTTTTTTTAACTGCTCTAGCTCTGTGTCCAGTGTGGAAAGAGCCTGAGTACTGACTGAGACAACTGTGCTGGCAACAAGCAACACAGCAAGAACAGAGAACATGCGACTTCTAATGGATAGACTTTGCCACTTCATAATAACATCCTTATTATTCTTTCTTATTGTAAGTTTATCGTCAGATACTACACCGCAGTTAATGACAAAAACAAAACAATTTTCTTACTATAAATAACAAAGCTATTAATAATCGAAAACATTGATAGTCATCAAGAAAAACAAAATTCATCTTTGAGGCCTCACAAGCCATATCTCTCAATTTTTTTAATCAGCCCTTGCCGAGAAATACCCAGTTGCTTGGCGGCTTGGGTGCGGTTGCCTTGGCTTTTTTCTAAGGCTTGGTTAATTAATCGAATTTCAAGGTCTCGAACTTGTTCATCTAATGAGGCGTCGCTCGTTAGTAAGCTTGCCATGGTTTGACGAACAGGTTCGCCACTTGGGTATAACAGCTGGATATCTTCCATGGTGATTCGGCCTTGTGGACAAATAGATGCGACGCTTTCTAGGGCGTTTTTCAATTCACGCACGTTACCCGGCCATGACTGATCTCGGAACCATTGCACAGCTTCCGGACTGAGTTGTAATTGTTTAGCTTGCTGACTTTGCAAACGCTGTAGAAATGACTGTAGCAATACGGGGACGTCTTCTAGCCGTTCAGCAAGGGATTGCGTTTCAATGTTCACGCCCTTAATTCGATAATACAAATCTTCTCGGAAGCTACCTTCTCGGACTTTTTCAAGTAAGTCGGCGTTGGTCGCGGAAATCACACGGATGTCGATGTATTTCTGCTCTCGGCCACCGACAGGGAAGAAGGTGCCCTCTTGCAGCACTCGCAGCAGTTTCACCTGCATAGCCAACGGCATTTCGCCGATTTCATCCAAGAACAAGGTGCCGCCATCGGCTAAACTTAATAGACCAACTTTGTCTTTTTCCGCCCCAGTAAAAGCGCCTTTCACGTAACCAAACAACTCGCTTTCCAATAAATCCGCAGGAATAGCGCCGCAATGCACAGAAACAAACGGCTTGGCAGCGCGATGACTCAAGTCGTGCAAGGTGCGAGAAATGACTTCTTTACCGGTTCCCGATGGGCCAGTAACCAAGACCCGAACATCCGTCGGTGCGATTCGTTCCACCAGCGCCCTGACCTTTTGCGAACTCATCGAATGACCGATATACGCAGACGCACCTTGGGAGGAATTACTAACTTGTTTTAGCTGAGTGAGCTCTCGCTCTAAGGTGGTTTTGGTGATTGCTCGACGCACCACAACCGCTAACATATCTGGGTCAATCGGCTTAGCAATAAAATCCCATGCGCCAAGTTCAATGGCTTTAAGTGCCAAATCCCGATCCGCATGACCAGTAATAATAATCACCGGACGACCAGCAAAATCGTCCATAGCATCCAAGGTTACTTGCGGGTCAAAATGCGGCGGCATGGACAAGTCTAATAACACCAAATCCGCATCAAACGACGCCAACGCTTTTCGCGCTTCGTCTAGGCTACCTGCTGTTTTGACATGGTAATCTTGATTCGCTAACCAGCGGCTAGCCAATTCACGAAAAGCTGGTTCGTCGTCAACCAGTAATATTTTATTTTGTGTCATGAAATTCTCTATTTGAAATCGCAGCGCCAGAAAAGTGGCGAGGTAAAATAAGCTCGAAGGTCACTGGCCAAGCCGAATCAGACAGATGTCTAATCTTTCCGTCATGAGCATCGACAATACGACGCACAATCGCTAAACCAAGACCACTGCCGCCTGCTCGCTTAGTCACAAAGGGTTGAAACAAAGCCTCACCTTGCAGACTTGAGTCGATTGCTGGCCCGTTGTTATGCACTTGGATGACTATCTGTTGATCTTGTTCTTTGGCTTCAATGGATAACTTTCCATCTGGCATATTGCGCAAAAAAGATACGGCGTTATCGATCAGATTAATAAACACCTGTTGTAATCGTTGTGGGTCTGCATCCAGTTCTATCGTTTCATCGATATCAAGCTCAAACGCCACTCCTTCTAGCTGAGCTTGCGCCAGAATACTCGCTATTAAAGATCGTAACGGCGTGGCGACAACTTGCAACGTCAAGCCACCGGAATAGACCAACATATCGCTCACCAAACGATCCGCACGTTTTAGCTGAGTCTGAATATGCTGACGCGTCTCGGCTGGTGCATCATAGGCGGCCATAGAAATAATGTTCAGAGGATTACGCAACTCGTGAGCCATGGCCGCAGACAAACTGCCCAGCTCAACCAAATGCTGTTCGTCCATGCGTTTTCGTTCCGCTACCGCCAAGGCCAACGACCTTTCAAGCAAACCACAGCTGGTCGAAAACAAGGAAGCAAACACTTCCGCTGTTAAACGCATACCAGGACTGGCATCTTCCCAACCGATCAAAACAAAGTGCCAATCAGAATCTGATCGCGATACTCGAATTGCCAAAGCGTCATTCTGTTCCTTAACGGGATAAGCAGAACTTTTTAGTTGTATTGCCACGCTATGTCTAATTTGTAGCGAAAGTAAGCGTTCACCAATAGCAATCAGTTGCGGCCAATCTTGCGCTTCTTTTAATTGCGTTGACCAGGTATCCAACACAGCTTCATTCAAGGAGGCTCCGGGATAAATAAGACGTGACACCAAGCGACTCAGAGGCTGATAAATGACAGCTGCGACGACCAAGATAAACAAGGAATACAACCAAAGCTGCCAACTGGGAACATTTGCTAACGCCTGTAAACCTATGCGTCCAGACACAACGCTTATCACTGCGATGACACAGAGAATCACCAGCATCATGGCAACCCAAAGCAAGGCACGATTGGCGAACGCATTCACCGATAAAATCTGATAGCGCACCACCGCGTAGACCAACAACAGCAAATAAGTTGGCAGCAGTAACATAGGGTACGGAAACCAACTTATGCCAAAGGAGGGAAATACAAAACTGGTCGCCAACAACAAGCCCCAAGCTCCAACACCAAACATGGCGAGAATGGAGCGTTTCTTGTTACCAGAATGTCGATACCAACCAAATAACAGCACGCCATGAGCCAGCATGCCGATCAACACTGTATAGGCGAGGTTCCATGTCCCCGCCTCGGTAAAGATAAAAAATGAACGCGTGTCGAGCGTACTGATAGCATCGCCCGCACCAATCCACCAGCTCTGTAAAACCACCGCAAAACTGGTCAGATAAAACCAAGGTACCGCTTGATATAAGCGTTCTAGCATCGGCTCTTTAACCGAGCCAGAGTTCACAAAACGAATCGCAAAGTGTAAGAAGAAGGTCGGCATAAACGGGTTAGCAAGAATGATATGAATACCAATTTGCTCGTAGCCTTGGAACAAAACCACATGCCCGAAGCACCAAATCGCCATCATGATGGCGAAACCTGCCAAGGCTTGCAGATCACTTTGCTTTCTCGCTCGCCACAATAACCAAACAGCTACCAATACGCCGCACACGCTCGTCACCAGCATGGCAACTTCAAACATCAATGAAAGCGTCAAAATCGTAAACCTCGTTTACACCTAAAAGTGAGAAAATCGTAAACCTTTTTTACACCTCAAGCAAAGATATATTTTTTCCCTTTAAAATCAAATACATAAATCCCATTAATAGTTGGCCTGTCCTTTGCTCTACTAAAAGCAATCTTTGATCCATATCAAACTATTATCAACTTATAGGACAAGCATCATGAATACTGGCTTTTTAATGACCGAAATCATCGCGCTTTTTAGCATTGTAGGCTTAGCGCTACTACCTCTGGCTTTGCAGCAAATGCGTACGCTAAGAGTTAAGAGAAACTCCTAACCTTATCTATATATCTCTTAACGCTTATTGATTCCCAAGGGAGCCATTATGGACCTCGACGTCGCCATCTTATCTCGCATACAGTTTGCTTTTACTGTGAGCTTTCACATTATTTTCCCCAGCATCACCATTGGTTTGGCGACGCTGATTGCCATTTGGGAAGGCTTATGGCTTAAAACCCACAACCCTTACTATTTGCAGCTAGCCAAGTTTTGGATCAAACCCTTTGCGATTACATTCGGCATGGGCGTGGTTTCTGGCATCGTCTTGTCCTATGAATTTGGTACCAACTTCTCCAAATTCTCGGAGATTACCGGCGCGGTGCTTGGGCCATTGATGGCCTACGAAGTACTGACCGCTTTCTTTATGGAAGCCGGTTTTCTTGGCGTCATGCTGTTCGGTTGGCAACGTGTTGGTCGCAAGCTGCATTTCTTCGCGACGCTCACCGTTATGATAGGTACTTGGATTTCAGCGTTTTGGATCATTGTGGCGAACTCTTGGATGCAAACACCAACAGGCTACAAGATCATCAATGGCAAGTTTGAAGTCGAAAGCTGGATGGAAGTGATCTTCAATCCATCTATGCCATATCGCCTTACTCACATGGTAGTTGCGTCATTAATTACCGCGACTTTCGTGGTCGCTGGTATTAGTGCTTATTACTTATTGAAAAAGAAAAACATTCCTTTTGCGAAAAAAGGCTTGTCCATGTGCATGTGGTTTGCCTTGGTACTAACACCACTACAAGCCTGGATTGGTGATATGCATGGTTTGAACGTAAGAGAACATCAGCCAACTAAATTGGCGGCGATGGAAGGCATTTGGCCAGCGGAAGAAGAAAACGTTCCGTTATTGTTATTCGCTATGCCGAATATGCAAACCGAGTCGAACGATTATGAAGTCGGTATTCCAAACCTAGGTAGCTTGATCCTGACTCACTCTTGGGATGGCGCTGTGCAAGGCTTAAAAGCCGTACCACCAGAAGACAGACCGAATGTACCGTTAGTGTTTTGGTCTTTCCGTGTCATGGTGGGTATTGGATTTGGCATGATGGGTATCGCGGCACTAGCGCTCTTGTTACGCCGTAAAGGCCGCCTATATGAAAACAAAGCCTTCCTGTCTCTCGTAACATTATTTACACCTATGGGTGTCATTGCAGTACTGGCAGGTTGGTATGTGGTCGAAATCGGTCGTCAGCCTTGGATTGTCTACAACCTTGTTAGAACATCCGAGATTGTATCGCCACTTCCTCCAGAACGTGTGCTGTTTACCTTAACCATGTTTGTCATCATTTACAGTCTGCTGATCGGTGTTTATCTCTACTTCATGCGTAAGCTGATTAAGAAAGGACCGCCATCAATGGAAACACTAGAGCAGCAACTTATTGGTATGAAAGCGCCGGGCTATGCATTGGCTTGGGTGAAGTCGCTGAAAACGAAAGAACAGCATTCGACAGATTTGAAAACAAAAGATCAATCAACAATAGAACAAGGAGATAAATGATGGATTTGGCTCTTTTCTACTTCCTTGTCTTAGGCTTTGCCATTTTTATGTACGTGTTACTCGATGGCTTCGACCTAGGGATTGGCATTCTCTACCCTTGGTTTAACCAAGAAGGCGAGCGCGACCATTTAATGCGTTCTATTTCACACGTTTGGGATGGCAACGAAACCTGGTTGGTCTTTGGTGGTGTGGTGTTGTTTGCGGCGTTTCCAGCCGCTTATGCTGGTATTACCTCAACCTTTTATCTGCCTATCATGCTGATGCTGTTTGCTTTGATCTTTCGTGGCGTGGCGTTCGAGTATCGCTTTAAGTCCGATACCTCTCGACCTTATTGGGATTTCGCTTTTAGCGCAGGCTCTGCTATCGCGGCGTTTTGCCAAGGCATGTTGCTAGGCTCAATCGTTCAAGGCGTTCCAGTCGGTGTCGACAGCTTATCCAGCCTACATTGGCTAACGCCTTTTTCTATATTAACTGGCTTTGCCGTAATGGCTGGTTATGCTCTATTAGCCGCTTGTTATTTGTTTATGAAAAGTCGTGGCCGCATTCAAGATCACGCAGCTAAGTTAGGCAAACGCCTCTTGCTGATCACCATTTTAGCCATGGTAATAGTGAGCTTGTGGACAGTGGCAAATCAAGTAGACATTCGTCAGCGTTGGTTCTCTGGTTTGAATTTCTTGTGGTTATCGCCCTTACCTATTATCACCTTGGTGGTCGCGGTTTTGGCCTGGAGAGATCTAAACAGTCACGCTACAGGAACCGTTCATCATGAAGGTCGACCTTTTTGGTATGCCGCAACGCTGTTCTTACTGGGCTTCGCAGGTCTTGTTGTCGGTTTGTTTCCATATCTGATACCAAGACAATTAACCTTTATGGAAGCCGCATCGCCAGACAGCAGCTTACTCTTCTTGCTACCAGGTATATGCATTTTCGTACCATTGATTTGTGCCTACACTTTATGGGGCTATCGCGTTTTTGCTGGTAAGGTGGAAGATTATCAGGAGGGGTACTAATGCTGTTAAAAAGCCTGAAAGAAAAAGCCGCCAAACTCAAATCGTGGCAATGGTTTTTGCTCTTATACGGTGTCGGTTTTATTGCAGTATTAACTGCGTCTTACGGCATTAAACTACTGATGACTGGGTTGCCTTAAAAAGGCATAGTTACCAAGAAAATTGATTAAAAGAAGCGCATATTTCATTTATAGAAATATGCGCTTTTTTAGTATTGGTTATTTAGTACCCTAGACTACTAAGCTTCAGCTTTCATGGTATTGGGCTTTGTTTGAATGCTTGCTTTGAACAGTAATCCAGCAAATAACACAATACCGATAACGCGAGCGCCCAACACAGCAATAGACGTGTCCGTTGCCGCTGCAGGCCATGCAATTAATACCGCTGCGACCACATAGGCTAACCGAGTAGGCCAAGATAAGTTCTCACGTAACCAGCCAGAAAAGCCGATACTCATTGATGAGGTTGCCAAAGTCGCAAACGAGATCGCTGCGATAACACTAGCAGTTGTTCCTATCAACAAAACCCCCGGCATAGTGACGAACAAGAACGGCACCAAGAGCTTTACAAAACCCAAACGCATAGATTCAATCGCTGTCTCATTAGGATCTGCTCCGGAAATAGTAGAAGCAGCGTAAGCAGCCAATGCGACAGGAGGAGTAATCGCTGATACCAAACCAAAGTAAAAAATAAACATATGCGCAGACAAGGTTTCCATACCTAACTGAGTCATCGCCGGAGCAACCAATACCGCGAGCAATAAATACGCTGCCGATGTCGGTAATCCCATTCCTAAGACAAAAGACGCCAACGCAGTGAGCAACAAGACAGCCCACAAATTGCCGTCGCCTAGTTCAATGATCAAACCTGACAACATCAAGCCCATACCAGTTAAATTCAATATCCCGATAATAACGCCTGCCGCCGCCACAGCTGCAACGATTGGTAAGGTTGAAGACAATGTCTCTTTACAAGCAGCTATAATATCTAGCGCATTTATACGAGTGGCTTTTTTCCAAGGACAAACTAACAAACCAGCTAGAATCCCCATAACAGCGGCTTGAGTTGGTGACTTGCCTGAAATCATCAGGCCGATCAAAACCACCAATGGAAGCAGAAGATAGCTCTTCGTTCTAAGAGTTCTTAGTAACAGCTGTAAGCCAGCTTCTGTATCTCTTGCTAAGTTAAGACGTCCTGCCTCAAGGCGAACCGAAATCATCAAGGCTAAAATATACAAAAGAGCGGGAACCAAGGCCGCCATTGCAACTTCAGCATAAGGAATCCCAATCATTTCCGCCATCAAGAAAGCAGCTGCGCCCATAACCGGCGGCATAATTTGCCCAGCCGAAGACGCAGCGGCTTCAATCGCACCAGCCAATTTCGCGCTGTAGCCGACACGCTTCATTAATGGAATGGTAAAGGTACCTGTGGTCACTACGTTCGCGACGGCACTACCGTTAAGCGAACCAAGCAATGCACTAGACAAAGCAGCAGACAATCCAGGACCACCTTGCACACGCCCTGTCAAACCACGGGCTAAATCAACAAAAACCTCACCAGTGCCAATCTTAGTTAAGATGGCACCAAACAAACCAAATAGGAAAATATACTCAACGGCGACGCCCATTGGCACACCATAAACCCCTTCTGTTGATAACATCAGAGTTGAGGTAAAACGACTAATGTCATAACCACCGTGACCATATTTACCGGGGATCAAATAGCCAAAGTACGCGTAAAGGAAAGCGAGGGTCATTAGGGTAATCAATGCCCAGCCTACCGCGATACGAACAAAGACAAACACCACCACAATGAGAGCAATAAAGATCAACCTATCTTGCTCAACCGACATAGCGCCACGCATGACAATATCAATATAGTAATGCCACAAATAAGGTCCCGGAATTAACGCCAATAGAGCCAATAGATAAAACGCTCCACGACCCGCAACACTTTTGTATCTAAGCGCATAAAACAGCATGGCAGCCGCCGCGACTAAAGAGAAAAACGACGATCTCAATAACAACGCGGTAATGCCGCCATAATACGCGCCATAAAGTACAAGACCGGCGATTCCAGCGGCGATCACACTAAATAATAAAGAGACTGCTAGACGTTCCTTGCTACCAGCGAATTTTGATTCAAGGAGCAAGCTTTGAAAGCCATTGCTGGAACCTGAGTTCAACATAATGACGCTCCTATTTTCCGTTTACTTCGTCATAATATTTTTTCGCACCTGGGTGCAAAGCAATAGGAGTACGTTTCGCCGTTTCTAACGAAATTGCTTTTGCCTGCGGGTGAATTTGACCTAGTTCATCTAGATGAGAAAAAATAGTTTTGGTGATGTTATAAATTTTGCTCTGATCTTCTTTACCGCTCGTAAACAAAATCGCTGGATCGTTAATCATCAAGACTTGTTTGTTCTGATCTGGATAAGTGCCTGCTGGCAAAGAGAAAGCTTGGTAGAAAGGATACTTTTGAATCAAACTATCTAGTTTCTCAATACTGGCAGACAAAAGCTTCATATCTGTCTGTGAATCTAGGTCAATCAAAGAAGAAGTTGGTGCACCAGCCAAAACCACAGTAGCGTCAACTTGACCGTTCACCAGTGCTTTTACACCTTCATTGTATGAAAGAAAACGTGGTGTGATATCGTCAAAGACACCGTATTCTTGCAACAAGCGAGTTGCTAATACAGCAGCATTACTTCCTGGAGGTCCCATGCTGACACGCTTGCCTTTTAACTGTTCAAAAGAGTCAACTCCATTTCCGGAAATCGTCGCAACTTGCAATACGGCTGGATATAAATAGGCAATACCGGCAACATCCAATGGCCCACTTACTTTAAATGGGCCTTCGCCATTCTTAGCTTCAAACAGTGTAGAAGATGATGAAAGCCCTAGCGTCATTTGACCCGCTGCAACTCGGTGATTGTTTTCAACAGATGCACCAGTTACTTCAGCTCGTGCCGTGGTATTTTCCATATATTTGTTAAGTGTTTCAGAAATGCCCGCGCCAATCACATAAAACAAACCACCGGTTCCGCCGGTACCAATGGATACGCGCTCAGCAGCTTGTAAAGGGCTATTTACTAAGGTCGCACACAAAGCGCTCGCTATAAGCAGTTTTTTAAACATAGTATTCTCCAACTTATTTTTGTTTTGTTATTGCCTAGAACACTTTAGCGAGGAAACCTTTCATGAACCTTTCATGGGCCTTTAATAACCCATAAAAATTAAATCTACGGTAATGCTGAAGAATCGTTAGGAACAGTAAACATAGCATTATCCCACTCATGATAAATGAGCTGTTTTTTGGCATCATCTGTTTGAATCAGTAGTTCAAGGCCTAGAGGAATTGGGCGAAAAATCCCATGCGGTAACTTACTCAACTCATCACGACTATATGGACCTTTTACCTTGGTACTAATTGGCGTAATGCCAGATTGATTAGCAAGTATATGCTGCCCTTCTGGGGACAATAAAAGATCGATAAAACGCTTCGCTAATGTCGGCTGTTGAGCATCACGAGGAATAAACGCCGTGCGCATAATGATTGTCGTATAATCCGTCGGCATGATGGTTTTTATCCATGCATACTTTTGTGACCACTGATATGAATAAGCACCAACAAGATTATAGGCGATAAATATCTGACCTTTTAATAGCGCATTAAGCATCGACGAAGTATCTGTATAAAGCCGAGCTTGATGCGTACCAAAAGCTTCTAACAATCGTCCATAACTGCGAGATTGTTGTCCATCATAGGCCCACGCCAAATAACCTAAACCTGACTGCTGAATATCAAATAAGCCGATTTTATCGTCTAGAAGGTGATTTTTACTACGAATCAAATTCAATAACTGCTCGCGACTCAGCGGCAAAGCCTCTCCAGCCAAAATATCGCTATTTAGCGCCGTTACGATAGGTTCGTAGGTAAACCCAAACAGCTCATTTCGCCAATGTGAATCCTTGGGGACATTACTAAGCTCTGGCGAATCATAAGCCAATGCGTAACCATCGTTTGCCAATTTAAATTGAAGATCCATCGCGGGACTAAGCATCACATCCGGCCTAACATTAGGTTGCGAGATAAATTGCTCGTATAAATGACGAGTATTCGATTCAGTGTAATGAATTGCTACATTCGGGTATTTTTCTTGATAAGCCTTAAACAAAGGCGAGATCGCCTGATGATTTATAGCGCCATAAATAGCCAGTACATCTTCTTGATACTTTGGCTGTTTATTCAAACTTGGAAAAGTAATATATGTAGTTTGTTGCACCGCATCAGCGAATACCATACGACTAACCAAGATTAAACAAAGTCCCAGCACGTAACTAACTTTCATAAGAAAGTCCTTTTCGTTGGGGAAAAATAACTTCCACAATCAATCCGGTTGGCTGGTTGTCTTTTAAATGGAATCTGGCGTCATGATGCTCTGCGACTTCTTTGGCAATGGATAAACCAATCCCAGAACCAGAGGCAAAGTTATCTGGACTACGATAAAAATACTCAAAAATATGCTCTTTATCCTGGTCAGGAACGCCAATACCTTGATCTCGAATTTGCAACACTACTGAAGTCTCAGATAGCTCATCCATCACCATTAGCTCAACTTCAACAACGCTGCCCTTCGGACTGTATTTAATGGCATTTTCAATGATATTTTGCAGCATCTGCTTTAGTGCGAATTCATCACCGTTAATAGTAACTTGGATGTCTCCTAAATATTCAATTTCAACCTGTTGTTCTAGTGCCCAAACCACCAGCTCGCGACAAGTCTCTTTGGTCACATGATCCAAAGACACCGGACTAAAAGGATGACTCTGATAACGATGTGTCAACGTAGCGCGACTAAGAAGTTGGTTGACCGTGTTAGTCAATACATTACTGCTTTCTAAAATATGTTGTAGTTGCTTTTGACGTAACACTTCATCGGTTTCATCTAGAGCATTTTGCGCCTGTGAATTCAAACCAGCCAAGGGTGTTCGTATCTGATGGGCGGCTTCTGCCGTGAAGCGTTTTAAACGGCTTAATGTATTATCCAACTGAGCCATAAAGTAATTAATGCTCTTTAATAAAGGCGCTATTTCGCTGGGTACATTGGCTTCTAAAGGCGATAATTCTTGAGGGGAACGTTCGGTTATGGCTTGCTTGATCGCTTGTAAAGGCTGCAATACCCGCCAAATAACAAAGAGTAGTAAGAGCAAGGTAATAAAGAAAAATAAGGTAACAAACTGCAATGCCATTTGGCTGATTTCAGTCGCGGCTGCGCGTCGTGCGTCCAATGTTTGCCCGACAATAATAAAAACATCGTTCACACTATCCGCTTCTAGCAAGCGTTTTCCCAACGCAACAAAACGCACCGTCTCACCGTGATACATGGCTTCATAATAAATAGGAATAAATTTTTCTTTCTCGCTGGATTGCTGAAGTAACTGGGTAAACGGAATATTGGGAAGATCTTTATAACCTGTCAGCACCTGATATTGTCCATTCATAATAGAATAGAAGGCACGATCAGAGGTAGATAACGCCAAGGTTTCAAAAGCGGAAACGGGCAAATCGATAAAAAACTGCGAATCCAAAATATTAATGTTTTCGGCCATCTGTAAAGCTGAACCATATAAAAGTCGGTCATAAGACTCTTTTGCCGCTCTATTCGCGTAGATATGTGCGCTCCAAAGAGCCACAACGTTAATGACGATCAGCACCGTCGCAACCATTAGGATCAATTGCCGACGAATCGACGTGGTCGCCTTAGCCATGATGTTTTTCCAACAAATAACCAAGACCACGAATGGTTCTGATATTGATATCACTGTCTTGCAGGGATTTCCGTATGCGTGCTACGTAGATTTCAATCACACTTGAGTTTGGATTTTCATTAAAGTTATAAATATGTTCGATCAATGCCTCTTTGCTTAAAACCCGCCCAGTGTGACTGATAAACACCTCTAATAAACGAAACTCTCGTTGTTTTAGGTCAATTAGATTACCGTCAACGGTTACCGAACATGCTTGAAGATCTAAACTGACATTTCCATATTCTATGGTGTTTTGCGCTTGTCCTTGGCTACGACGCAGTAAGGCACGACAACGAGCCTCAAGCTCTCCAAAGTCCACTGGCTTAGTCATATAGTCATCTGCACCTAAATCCAATAACTCAATGCGATCTTTAATTCCGTCACGCGCAGTTAGCACAATCACAGGCGTATTAGAGTGTTTTTTTCGCAGAGTTTGTAAAATTTGATTGCCTGTCATATCCGGCAAATTTAGATCTAGTAGCATGAGATCGTATTCTTGCAAGGCCAACATCTGATTTGCCTGTAAACCGGTCTGAGCAAGATCAAGACCATGCCCCATTCGACTGATTCTTTGGCTAATGGCTTCGCCTAAAATACGGTCATCTTCCACTACTAAAATACGCATAATACTGATGCTCTTGTGACGTCTTTATTTTTATAAGGCAAATTGAATGTGTGTGATATTCAGTTTCTTACTCGGAACTTTGTCAATTTAGCCTATATTCCGGCGTGAAAGAATGGGCTATCTCTTCTATCAATACATGAAATGGAAAATGAATACGGAGCCTTTTGCAATTAAAGGGACCATTCTCGGTCTGTGTCCTTCATTCTTTTGTTATCTGTCCATGTGCAAACTTATCGAAAACACGTAAAGTGATTGGCTTATTTTTCGCCTCACTATTGTACGGTTAAGGACTCAACATGATTCGCAAAGATATGTTTTTGGCGCTGATTATTATCGTCGCATGGGGCTTTAACTTTATCGTTATGCGCTGGGGCTTGGACGAGCTAACACCGATGATGTTGGGTGGCTTACGCTTCCTGGTCATCGGTATGATTGGCTGTTTCTTTTTCTCTCGCCCAAATACACCACTACTTTGGTGTATTGGCTACGCCTTATCATTGAACTTCGGGCAATTTGCGTTTTTATTCAGCGCCATGTCGTTTGGTATGCCTGCGGGACTTGCGTCTTTGGTGCTGCAATCTCAGGCGATTTTTACGCTCGTGTTCGCTATTTTATTGTTGAAAGAAACCGTACGCCCTTATCAAGTACTTGCTATCGGTATTGCGATTGGTGGCTTGGCGGTCATCGGATTAGACAATGAAGACACCACCATGACTGCACTTGGTTTTGGTTTAACCTTAGCCGCCGGCTCAAGCTGGGCAATGGGCAATATTTTTACTAAAGTCATCAGCCGAAAAGGCTACGATGCCAACCTCAACCTTATTGTTTGGTCTAGCTGGGTTCCGCCTGTGCCTTTCTTTCTGTGTGCTTACTTCATTGATGGCGGCGACGTTATGTGGAGTAACATCGTTAATTTGAACTTCAAATCCCTTGCATCACTGGCTTATTTGTCAATCTTTGCAACATTCATCGGCTACGGTTTATGGAGCCATTTATTGTCCCGCTACCCAGCGGCAACGGTTGCTCCGTTAACCTTGGGGGTGCCTGTTGTCGGCCTAACCTCAGCGGAAGTATTCCTGTCTGAAACGGTTAGCGCTATGCAATGGGTAGGAATTTTAGTCGTATTGCTTGGCTTAATGCTGAACACATTCGGCGGGCGCTGGCTAAAGAAGGTAAGCCAGCACGCCGCTTAAAAACGGTTAGGAAATAAAAGACTGGTTAATCTTTTCGATCCTGTTGCGCGTCGATTTTATCCGCGAGGCGTGCAACCTGAGCCTGTAGCTCTGAAATCTGCGTCACCAAAGCCTGATGGTGATTTTCTTGGTTCTCATGTTCTTCCAGTGCTGTTTCGCGAGTCATCACATCCAATACTACACCGACCATCATGTTTAAAAACACAAACGCGGTTAAGAATATGAAGATGATGTAGAAGATCCAACTAAACGGATACACTTCCATGGTTTCGTACATGACATCCGTCCAATCTTCAAACGTTGCAACGCGAAACAATGTCAGCATAGAGATAGCAATATCACCCCAAAGCGTTTCATTCACTTGATGGAAAAAGATAGAGCCAACCGCCGCGAAGATGTAAAAGATGATAAACATCAGCAAGGCAATGTAGCCCATTTTCGGGATGGCTTTAAGCAAAGCATTAATCAGGAAGCGCAGATCAGGGATAATAGACACCAGACGCAAAACTCGGAACACTCGTAACAAACGTGCGACAAGAATCATCTCGGTCTCAGAAATCGGCATCAAACTACCGACAACAATAACAGTATCGAAAATATTCCAAGGGTCTGTAAAGAAGCGGCGCTTATCATCACAAGCAATAAAGCGCAGGGAAAGTTCAATCAGAAAGAAGACGGTAATGAAGTTATCTAAGTAATTAATGGCTTTATCGATGCCATAAGGTAAGGAATAGGTTTTTGCACCAACCGTTAATGCTGCAACCACAATGATGCTAATAATAAAACCTTGGAACCACGCACTGCGCTCAATGCGCTTCATCGTAGTAAACCAACTTCCAGAACGACTCATTTCCATGCTTTTCTACACCTAATATGCAATATTGAAAACCTGCAATAAAGACAGGTGGCGCCATATTAAGTTCATATCATGCAGAAGAAAAGCAGAAGCGAGTTAAGTTGTAGCGCTTGATGATTAAGTTCGTTTTACTCTCACAACCTTCATGATCTCAACAGGAATTCCCGCAACCATTTCTTGTGTAGGGTAATAGGTTAGGTTGACACGAGCACCGCGCAAAGTGCGATATTTGCCTTGGCGTTTGAAACGAAAAGGCACGTCGTAACCTTCTATCATTAAGGTGTGCAGCACCCAATCTTCTTGAGGGCGTTGAGCATGAGATTTCACTTTCAGCGCATCTGAATGAATAAGCGCATCATTGTTTTTTAACAAAGACTCAGGATCGGATTTCACAAGAGACTTCCTTTCTTAAAGATGAAAGCCTCTTAGTATGACACAAATATCTGAGATCTTAAAAAATTGATTATTTTTCACTCAACGTTAAGAAGAAGTACTTTGGTCCTCAACTTTATTAGTTGAGGTACTAGATGCTGTAAATTGACTCATTGCCTGCGCTGCTTCTCGACTTTCAAAGCGTATAACCGCTTTTTGTAGAATCAAACTGTTTGGATAAGTCACTACATCGCCTGACAACCGATGAATAATTACATGGAAGGTCGATATTTCTGACACTTGCCCTAAGATCTCATCGTCTTTATCTACAACCTTGACCCAATCCCCCACTCGATAAGGAAAACCAAAGAAGATAATCAAGCTAGCGGTAATGTTGCTTAAAATGGACCATTGAGCAAACAACGCCACACCAACGACGGCAAACACAGACGAGAAAAAGATCGCTAGCTGGCCATACCCAATACCAAGAACTAAACAAATCAATAAAATAAAAATCGCAGTAAAGCCAAGGTTTAGCATTTTCGAAACATAGGTTATTCGCACTTCGTTCGCGAATTTCTTTTGCCCTAATAATGTGACACTGGATTTCAAGATGCGAGAAACAATGATGTAAGCCACCACCAATAAAGCGATTAAGCCAATTTGCACCATCATGCTTTTTCTCCTAATACGGATTTATAAAACATAAAACAACACACAAGGGATGATACCTACACTCATCAAATTACTAATCAACACAATCGACGCCACTTTATGTGGCTCTTGTTGGTATAACTCCGCCACCATGTAATTCAACACGGCAGGCGGTAAACAGGCAAAGATCAACAAATAGGCGAAATTTTCTGGCGACATGCCAACAACATAATACCAAATAGCAGCAATTATCAGACCGCTTAACGGACATAAAAAGCCGCTGATAACACCAAGCTTCCACTCACTAAAGTCCACATTCGTCATACGAACACCAAGCGCAAATAGCATCAGAGGAATGGCTATTTGCCCCATCATATCCACAGACACCTTCACTGCAGGGATTACCGTCCAACCTTGTAAACTCCAAACTAAACCAAGTATCGTCGCGATGATCATCGGCATTTTTAGCACATTAAGCAGGTTGGTTTTTGGATTGAGCAAATACATGCCAACAGTAAAATGCAGCAAGTTTTCGGTGAGAAACAGCACTACAGCGATAGGTAAAGCGGATTCACCAAACGCCAAAACAATCAATGGAATACCTAAGTTACCACTGTTATTAAACATCATTGGCGGAACCAATGTCTTTGGCGAGATTTTTAGCCACTTACAAAGAGGCCAAACGAGTAATCCTGAGCCTAAAACAACGACTGTGGCCGCGATAATCAGATCGACATATTGAGCTATGTGGAAATCTTTCGACGCCATAACTGAAAAAATCAACGCGGGGCAAAACACACTGATATTAATGCGGTTTGCCACCGTCATGTCAGTTGGGCGAACCCGTGCATAAAAGAATGCCACCAGCACTATACTGGCCAGTGGAAAAACCGTATTAAAGATTTGTAAGAATATCGTCGAAGTGTCCATTAATAGCCTCTATCCCGAAGGGCAATAGCTTAACGCCCTTGCATTAAAAGACCAAGATGGAATAGCGATTAGTTTTTCTCAATAAGCGTTGAGGGGATCAAAATAAAACGCTGGGCTACCTCTTTCCCCTTCAATAAATCCATACCAATTTCGATGGCTTTTTCTGCCATAGGAATAGGGCGCTGAACGGCAGTGGCAATCCAAGGGTTACCCTTTTGCTTAATAAGCTCGGCAGCAAATGGCGCACCGTCAATCGATGCCAATACGAATTCATTACGATTCGCTTGTTGAGCAGCACGCAAAGCACCAAATGCTGTTGGATCATTAATAGTAAATACCGCATCGATGTGATGGTATTCTTCCATTAAATACGTCATGGCTTCCATTCCGCCCTCTACACTGCCCGTACCGTTCATTCGATCGCTTAACAGCGTGATATCTGGGTATTTATTTAATGCGGATTTACAACCAGCGACTCGTTCAATGACAGACGATACTAAGACGCCATTAATAATGACAAAGTTACCTTGGTAGCCGATTTTCTCCGCCAGTTTCTCACACGCTATAGCGCCAGCTTGAACATTATCTGTCGTAATAGTCGCGTCTGCACCTTGGGCATTTACATCCACCGCAATCACTTTGATCCCAGCTCGTTGAGCTTTTGCGACGACGGCAGCGACCTTATATTCGTCCGCTGCGGTTAATATGATCAAATCAACTTTTTGCTCAATAAAGTCATTGATTTGACCTATTTGGCGTTGCCAATCATACGCATCTGAACGAATAAGCATTTTTACTGGCTCACCCGCCAGCTCTTCCGCTTTTGATGAAACCGTGTCCACGAGCTGGACAAAGTAAGGATTGCCCAAATCAGCAACACTAATACCAATCGATTTAAGTGGCTGAGGCTCTGAGGATTGTGAAGCCAAAGGGGAAAGTGAAACAGCGACAATAGAAACCGCCAATAGGCTTGGCATCAGGCGATAGCCCTTCCAAAGCTGTCGCACTTTATAAAAACGCGATATTGACTGTTTAATTAGGCTCATTTTGTTTCCCCTGATGAAAGGCCGCTATTTTGCCCTACCTGACGGCAGATAAAAATAGCGACTGGGCTTTTATCTTAGGCCGCTTCTTCCTCTGACTCACTAACTTCCATCGCACCTGTCATAATGGCAACGGCATCGGACATAGTATGAGACTGAGGCGTGACAATCGCCGCTCGCTTACCCAAACGATGGATGTGGATACGATCCGCGACTTCAAACACATGCGGCATGTTATGGCTAATCAAGATAATTGGTAATCCGCGATCACGAACCTCTTTGATCAAGTTCAACACTCGACGCGATTCTTTTACACCAAGCGCTGCGGTTGGCTCATCCATTATCACCACTTTGCTACCAAACAAGGCAGAACGAGCAACCGCTACACCCTGACGCTGACCACCCGAAAGTGACTCAACCGCTTGGCTGATATTTTGAATAGTCATTAAGCCCAGCTCGGTCATTTTATCCTTAGCGCGGCGCTCCATTTCTTTCTTATCAAGCATGCGGAACACCGAACCCAAAATACCTGGCTTACGCAGCTCTCTTCCCAAGAATAAATTGTCCGCAATGTTTAATGCTGGTGATACCGCTAAATTTTGATAAACGGTTTCGATGCCTAATGCGCGAGCTTCCATTGGTGAAGAGAAATGCACAGGTTTACCATCTAATAAAATTTCGCCTTCGTCTGGAATCAAAGCGCCAGACAAGGCTTTGATCAAGGAGGATTTACCTGCACCGTTATCACCAATCACCGCTAATATTTCACCTGGGTAGAGTTCAAAGTCAGCATGATCAATGGCTGTCACACTGCCATAGCGTTTGACCAAATTCTTTGTTTGTAACACTGGAGTTTTATCGTATTGTGCAGTCATTATGCTGTCCCTCTTCGAATCCACTGATCAATGCCCACAGCCGAAATAATCAAAATACCGACAGTAAACTCTTGCCATAGCACATCAACACCAGCAAGCGCTAAACCATTTCGGAAGACACCAACAACCAAGGCACCAATAAGCGTCCCATAAATAGAACCTCGCCCACCAAATAGACTACAGCCACCAATAACCACCGCAGTAATACTGTCGAGGTTTGTCATAGTGCCGGCTTGTGGACTGACCGAACCAATACGACCAATAAGTACCCATGCACCGATAGCACATACCACGCCAGCCAAGACATAGACAGACATCAAAATACGAGTGGTACGAATGCCTGCTAATTTCGCAGCTTCTGGATCATCACCCGTGGCGTAAACATGACGCCCCCATGCTGTCCAATTTAGGGCGTACCAAATAAGAAAGAAAATCCCCAACATCAACAGGGACCCATAAGTCAGTCTTGCCCCGAAGAAATCAATTGTTTGGCCTGTCCATTGCAACAATGGCGCAATATTACTGATGTCCTGCGAGCGAATGGTTTCACTTTTTGAGTACCAAAGATTCAGCGCAAAGAACACATTCCAAGAACCCAAAGTTGCAATAAAAGGCGGTATTTTTAAGCGCGTTATCAATAAACCATTAATAAAACCGGCTAAAGCACCAACCCCGATACCTATCAAAATCGACAAACTTGGATCAATACCATGGTTTACCGCCATCCGCCCCATAACAACGGAGGTCAGAACCATAATGGCACCTACAGACAAGTCAATGCCTGCGGTTAAGATAATCAATGTCTGCGCTACACCAATCACGCCAATAATAGTCACTTGCTGTAGCACTAATGACAAATTAAATGGGTGCAAAAAACGGTCACCGACAATGACACTAAAACTGATAACAGCCAACAGCAACACAATCAAAGGCGCAGCAATTGGATAATGATGAAGAAACTTCTTGAAGCGCTGCAAAGGGGTTTCTCGGCGCTCAAATTGTGCCACATAAGACTGTGCCTGATCTGCGACTTTATCGTGATCAAGTACCGCTGTGGACGGTTTTGTGTTGGTAGAACTCATAGACTACTCCAGACAGGAAACATTGCGCTAGACAGAAAAAGTGCCGTTAGCCAAACTCCCGGCTAACGGCAAATAAGGGCACCTTCACACCCATCTATCACAAGAGATTGATTAGCCCCAACACATCGCTAAACCAGTTGTAGAGCTAACAGAGTTAACACCTTTCACTGGTTCATCAGTAATTAACTGAACGCCTGTATCGAAGAAATCTAGACCATTTGACGCAGAAGGACGTGAGCCAGATTTAGCAAACTCAACAATCGCTGTTACACCTTCAGAGGCCATTTTAAGAGGGAATTGCATAGAAGTAGCGCCGATAACGCCATCTTTGATATTACGAACACCTGGGCAACCACCATCAACAGAAACGATCAATACGTCTTTTTCAAGTCCGAAAGATTTCAATGCTTCATACGCACCAGCAGCAGCGGGTTCGTTAATGGTATAAACCAAGTTAATTTCTGGATCTTTTTGAAGTAGGTTTTCCATCGCACGACGGCCGCCTTCTTCAGAACCTTGAGTCACATCGTTGCCAACAATACGTGGGTCTGTTTCATCGCCCATGCGATTGGGATTTTTAAGATCGATACCAAAACCTTGCAAGAAACCTTGGTCACGCGCAACGTCTACAGTAATTTGGCTTGTGCTCAAATCTAACATGGCAATTTTAGCGTCTTTGGCTTTATCGCCCATTTTCGCTTTTGCCCACATACCAATCATTTCACCGGCTTTAAAGTTATCCGTTGCAAATGTCATGTCTGCTGCACTAGCAGGACTAAGGGCGGTATCTAACGCGATAACAAGCAAACCTGCATCACGTGCTTTTTGAATAGTGGGTACAATAGCTGCGGTATCGCTAGGTGTAATAAGAATACCTTTAGCACCAGCGGCAATTAGATTTTCGATTGCTTGAACCTGAGTTTCGTTGTCGCCATCGTAGCGACCCGCGAAGGTACGCAATTCAACACCAAGCTCAGTGGCTTTTTGCTGTGCGCCTTCTTTCATTTTTACGAAAAATGGGTTGGTATTAGTTTTGGTGATAAGACCGATAATTGGGGCTTCAGCCATAGCCACGGTTGACAGTGTGCCAGCAGCAACTAGACAAGCCAATTTTTTGTACGGAATAAGATGCATGAATTTCATTGTTTTTATAACTCCAATTTTTGTTTTTATTATTGGCAGCGATGCCATTCAAAAACAGATCCAGCCCCGACTCTGCTTTGATAAAACACTATGAAGATAAAAAACTAATGAATAATTTCATCATTTAATCTTTTTTTGTAATATTTGTAACAATTCAATATTCGATCTGAAATATTCCACTTAACTCCTTGATGGTAAAAGGTTTTGAAATAAACAAATCTTCATCTTTTAATTGATATTTTTGTTTCAATTCGTCTCTTGGCAAACCAGACATCAGTAATATTGGTCCGGTAAAGCCAAACGAATCGGAATTCAGGCTGTGCGCCAGCTCAACACCACTCATGGTTCCTGCTAGGTTTACATCCGAAACAATGGCATCAGGAACAATCGCCTTACTTAATGCGTTCATCACAGCTTCGGCACAATCAAAGGTTTGAACCATAAAGCCCATTTTTTCCAATTGCTCGCGCATCACTCGACACACTTCTTCATCATCTTCCACCAACCACACTAAACTAAACTCCGGTAAAAGAATGATGTCTTGTTTGCTCGCTTTTTCTTCGAATACCCTTTTATCTTCTGCTAAAAGATCAATCGATGTAATTTGTTGAGGTAAGAACAGGCAAACACGCGTCCATTTGCCTTTTTCAGAGGTCACTTTGATTTCACCTCCGCTTTGTTTCACAAAACCATAAATCATACTCAAACCCAAACCACTGCCCTTGCCGACTGGTTTAGTGGTAAAGAAAGGCTCAAAAATGCGACCAATCACTTCATCGTCAATACCTTCGCCTGAATCTTCTACTCGAATACGAATCGCAGGAATCTCACTGTCTGGCAAAGTACATAACTTAGTTGAAAAGGCTAAACGGCCGCCGTCAGGCATAGCACTGGCGCTATTCAAGGATAAATTCAATAAGGCATTTTCTAGCTGGGACGGATCAATCAGACTCACCACATCAGGACATTGTAAATCACTCTCGACAACAATATGCGAGCCAACGCTGTATTCGACCAAATCCAGCATACCTTCGATCAAGTCATCTATTGCAATCGACACTGGGAAAAGCTGCTGACGACGACTAAAAGCCAATAAACGCTGCACTAGGTTGCTACTTTTTTCCGAAACAACAAGTGCTCGCTCTATGTAACGGGCTTGATCGGTGGTCTGTGGACGCGAGTCAGACAGCATTTGTAGATTCCCCATGATCGCTGCCAAGAGATTATTAAAGTCATGGGCAACGCCACCAGTCAGTTGCCCTAACATCTCCATTTTTTGCGCCTGACGTAACTGACTTTCAACACTCTTACGCTCAGTTAAATCCGTATATAAGGTAACAAAACCACCTTCAGGCATCGGCTTGGAACGAAACTCGATAATTTTTCCCGAATCAAAATGGCGCTCGAAACTTTGAAAACGTAAATGACGAGAGACATTCACTTCTTCCATATGAACTTGCTGGTTCTCTAGATTTAGGTTTTTATGCTGTCCTTGGTTTATTAAGTTTTGCACTTGGTCAATGGACATGCCGACACTCAAATCATCATCCGATAAATCAAACAATTTCTGATAACCCGAGTTCCAAGCAATCAGAGTGCCTTTTGAGGAAAACACGCTCAGGCCATCATTCATGTTATCGAAGATGGTTTCAAGCAAGCGTTTTTGTTCCGACAATTCGGCGGTGACTTCCAAACGCCTTAAAGCATCACGGCGGAATACCTCGAACGTGTCGGCTAACGTGCCTATTTCGTCATTACGACGTATTCCTGTGTGTTTTGAATCAACACGACCTAAGGAAAGCTGCTCCATATCGTTAGTAACAACACCTAAATCTTTGGTCATCCGCTGGCTATACCAATACAAACGAGTCAGACCCAACAAGAGAAACACGGATATACCAATAATCCAGTTTTGACCACGAGCAACAAACGAAGACACAGCTTGTCGCTGACGACTCACTTTCTTTTGCAATCCGCCCACAAAATCACTGACTTGTTTACTCAGCTGCTCGGATTTAGCTCGAATAGAAATCAGTAGGTAATTTTTACGCTCTTGGATTTGATTCAAACGTCGATGTGCCATCAGTAAGTCTTCTGCAATGCTTGCAACTTGCTCGTTTTGCTCTGATAACTTTAAGTTTTTCAGTATGCTTTCAGGCACTAAACTAGGCGATTCTAATAATTGCAATAACCAGACCAAACCCTGCTGGCTGTTTACGCTGGCAGCATCATCATTAAGAGGTAACTGACGAATACGAAATTGCTGAGCCAAACTGTCTTCGCGCAAGTACAGCTCTTCTCGCACCAAGGCAACAAGCTCTTCAAGCGTGGTTTGTAGATCGTCTAATCGCTCGTCGATATCACGTTGAAAAACAGAATCCGTCAAACTGTCTGCAACACCACGAAGTTCAAGAATACGTCGATGAATACGTTCAGATTCTGTTTGTAATTGAAACGGACGCCCAGAACCTGCGGTATAAGGCGCGATAGCGGCCAACTGAGCAACACCTTCGGCTAAGGTTAAAGACGTGCTGATTTCAGGTAGGGTTTCTGATTCGAATTCTGACAAAGAGGCTTCACTGACTCGCATGGATTGCCAGCCGATACCAACCATAAAAAATGCCACTAAGCTAATCGCTAAGATAGACAAAGAAGCTTTTTGACGGATACTGGTAAAGCGCATCTAATTAATCCGCACTGGGCCTTGGAAAAAATAACCGAGTCCACGTTGCGTTTTAATGAACTCCGGCGTTTTAGGGTTCGCCTCTATCTTTCGTCTTAGGCGTAGAATCAATACATCAACGGTTCGATCAAACACCTCGGTTTCTAAGCCTCGGCTTTGCTCTATTAATTGTTCACGAGAAAAAATACGATCTGGATGCCGAGCCAACACTTCCAACAAAGAAAACTCACCCAAGGTTAAGGTCACCAGCTTGCCGTTTGGATCATGCAAAAGACGCGCGGTTAAATCCAACGTCCAGCTACCAAATTTTAAACAGTCGTGATCTTGATTAATCGTACTTCCCGTCGTTGGTGGCACTTGGTAAGAACGACGCAACAAAGCATGAATTCGCGCCGTGAGTTCACGTAAATTAAACGGCTTCATCATGTAATCGTCTGCGGCTAACTCTAGACCTAAGATTCGATCTGTTTCGTCACCTTTACCGGTTAACATCATGATTGGCATCACAAAACGCTCTCGAATATCACGAGCGAGATTCAAACCATCTTCTTCGCGCAGATATAAATCCATCAGCACTAAATCAACGGGCTCAGCTTCAAGATGGAGCCACATCTGAGTACCATTTTCTGCTTCCAATACCTTATAACCCTTTTGCGATAAGGCATCACAAAGCAACTGACGAATATCTTGATCGTCATCCACTACCAATAAGGTTTTTTTATGTTGTTCTGTCATTGTCTGGGCTGGAATCCATTATCATTGTTATTAGACGCACACCAAGCTAGAGAAGAGGCTATTATTGCGCTATTAATATCATGTTAAAGTTAATAGACAATTAACAAAAGGAAAAGCTTCTCGTGCAGCAAAAACTCATCTCTCAGAAGAAACAGATCCATCTCGCTTTTGTAGATCCTGAGCAGTCCATTCTAGTCGAGAAGGATGAAATCGTGCTAACTGCGTTAGTGTCTGCAGGTATCCCGATTAAGCAAGCATGCACCAATGGTGTTTGCGGTGTTTGTCTGACGCCGTTGTTATCCGGTGAAATTGATTACGCCAATCGACAACCTCACGGATTAAACGAAAAAGAAAAGCAGAATGGCTACTTCCTACCTTGCATTGCCACATGCAAAAGCGATATCTCCATCGACAGGCCTAAAGTGAGACTGCGCTAACTGCCTAAAAACGTTATCATGAGCGCAGCGAATTAATGAGCCGTCTTATGTCCAGCGAACTGCCAATTTACCAACTGATTCCTCAGCTAAAGCACCAACTATTGCATCACCACGAAGCGATATTAGAAGCCGCTCCCGGTGCAGGTAAAACCACGGTAGTGCCGATTGCCTTAATGGATGAAGTTTGGCTTAAAAGTCGCAAGATCATCATGTTAGAACCAAGACGCTTAGCAGCCAAAGCGGCGGCAAAGCGCCTTGCAGATACTTTGAAAGAACCGCTTGGACAACGCATTGGTTATCGCATTCGCCATGAAGGAAAAGAAAGCCCACAGACGAAAGTGCTGGTTGTCACCGAAGGCGTGTTAACCCGCATGTTGCATGACGATCCAAGTTTAGATGACATTGCCTTGGTCATCTTTGATGAATTTCACGAGCGTAACCTGCATTCGGATTTAGCCTTTGCCTTGTGCCTACAAGCACGAGAACTGTATCGCGACGAAGACCCACTCAAACTCTTGGTCATGTCCGCGACACTAGATACTGAAGCACTCGAAACACGACTTGGCTGTCCGACACTCACCAGTCAAGGTCGAAGCTTTCCTATCACTACGCATTACAGTAATAAATCACTCAAGGCATTTCAAATCACCGACGAAGTTGTGCGTCTCACTTGCCAAGCCTTTTACGAAGAGTCTGGCAGCCTATTAGTTTTCCTGCCAGGCCAAAAAGAAATTCGTCAGGCGGCAAGCCAGCTTCAACAACGCTTAGGCCATGAAGCTCATTTAAGCATTTTGCCTTTGTATGGAGAATTAAGCTTAAAAGAACAAGAAGCGGTGATTGAACCCTCTATCGCACCCAATCGTAAAATCGTACTCGCCACAGCTATCGCGCAAACCAGCTTAACCATTGATGGCATTCGTGTGGTGATCGACAGCGGTCTAAGTCGCGAAGCTCGCTTTGATGCCAGTACCGCCACCACACGATTACACACTCGTCGAGCGACACAAGCAGAAACTATTCAACGCATGGGACGAGCTGGACGTACCGAGGAAGGCATTTGCTATCGTTGGTGGAGTGAAGGTCAGCAACATCAGCTCGCACTCCAGGCGCAGCCTCAGATAGAGATCAGTGACCTCAGTAGTTTGGTGATGGATTTAGCAAAATGGGGTGTACAAGAACGCCTTGAATTAGATTGGATTACGCCGCCACCGAACAGCCACTGGCAACAATCGATCGACTTGCTAACCAACTTGCAAGCTCTTGAACAGAATCAAACGTCACAGCCATTCTTAGTATTAAGCGCACTCGGTGAGCAAATGAGTAGCCTCGGTATTGAACCTAGACTTGCTCGATTATTATTGGATGGCAAACAAAACCGCAACAGCGATTCAGCCAGCGCTATCTGCACTATTTTGTCGGAAGGCGATCCGTTTGCGAATTATCATAGCGATTTGTCTGATCGATTAAATTGGTTAGCAGGCCACAATCAGGCGCAGAGCAAACGCCCGAGACAGAACTATTTAAACGCTCAACAACAGTGGCACAGACGCAGTCAGCAGATCAGTATTCAACAAGCTTCATTAGATAATAAAAACGATATCGCCTTTTTACTGATTCGAGCTTTTGCGGATAGAATTGCTCAACGCGTTGGACAAGACCATGACAAAACGCGTTACAAACTAGCGAATGGGCGAATGGCAAGCCTGTCGTCTCTTGATCCTTGCGCACAAAGTGAGTGGCTTATTGCACTGGATATCGGCGGCCATCATGGTCAAGAAGAGGATCGTATTTTCCTCGCTTACCCAATTCAGCTCGCCATGCTAACGCAAGACTTTGCGGACTTACTTAGTATTAAGAATCATCTCGCGTGGTCAAAAAAAGACGCGCGTTTATTAAGTGAATCACAACGCTGGATAGGCAAACTTTGTATTGATAAGCAAAAGCTCAGCAAACCTTCTGAAGCCGACATCTGCCAAGCGATTTGCCAATATATTCGCCAAGAAGGTCTTTCCGTTCTACCTTGGAACGAATCCAGTGATCAACTACGAGCGCGTATGCAATTCGCCTTTATACACGATAAGCAAAACCTCTGGCCAGATTGTTCTGACGACGCCTTATTAAATGAGCTAGAAGAATGGCTCGGACCTTATCTTGGCAAAGTGACCAATCAACAAGCCATGAGCAAGCTCGCACTAAACGATATATTGTTAAGTAGATTAGATTGGAACCTACAGCAATTTCTTAATCGAAAAGTGCCCGCTCGAATAACTGTGCCATCTGGGTCGAGTCATGCGATTGATTACTGTGAGCAACAGCCAACCCTAAGAGTGAAACTTCAAGAAATGTTTGGCTACACAAATAGCCCAACCGTGCTCAATCAAATCGTACGTATAGAACTGCTCTCACCGGGACAGCGACCGCTTGCGGTAACACAAGATTTGGCTTTCTTTTGGCGTGAAGCTTACCCAGAAGTACGTAAAGAAATGCGGGGGAGATATCCGAAACATCCTTGGCCAGAAGATCCTATAAGTGCACAAGCCACTGCGAAAACCAATCGAGCGCTAAGATCGTCTTAATTGACTTAGTGCTTGCTCGGTGATTTTCTGGCTAAAAGGCGAGTTCTTAGGATGAGTTGGTGACCAACCCATAATAAAGCGATGAAAATCTGCCCAAGCGATAGGGAACAGATATTGCCACTCTTCAATAACCTCTTGGGCAAAAGCCTGTGATTCCCCTTGCGCCATTAGTTCACGCCCCAATTCCGAAAAATAATGCTCCAGCAAGTAATCTATATTCTCAGTCAACTCAGATCCAGACAAAGCACTTCCTAAAAGATACGCTAAGTCTTGAACGCCAACACCACCACCAGCATATTGAAAATCAACAGCGGCAACCTGATTATCAAGCGGAGAAAAGCAAAAATTAGCCACTTTAGCATCGCCATGAACTAGGGTCTTAAAGCAAGCCTGATCAAGATATTTAGCAAGCTCAGCCGCAGAAGATTTCAATTCTCCCTCAGCCATTGCAAACCATTCTTCTTGTCGAGTATCGAAGTGCCAATAAGTCCCCTTTTTCCATAAATCATGCGGCCACTCTAAAGGAGGCGTTTGGTAAATAAAGCCTGCATGCAACGCAGCTAACCAGTTAATACAAGAGATTAAATAATCACTATTATGGGCATTGTATCGGTCTGAATAACCAGCAGCGTCTAAATCTTCCAATAAGGTTAATCGCTGTCCAGTATGTTTATCATAAAAATCGCCATAACAGAGTGCGACACGAGCCGATATGTGGCATCGTGACGCCCAATTTCGATACCAATTCTGTTCTACTTCATATGAACGAACTTTACGTTGGTGCCCATGATTAGAATGCCAGCCTTTAGGGTGATCTACCTCTAAAGGTATCAAACAGTGCTTAGCAATAACAAAAGAGACAGAATCATTCCCCGTCAATGAATAGCGAATCACTGCGCCATAACCACTCCATAAAGATTGAATCACTTCTTCACGCTTAACGGTACGGGCTTTGCATTGTCGTTTAATAAAAATATCAGGTGTCATAAATTTCGTTCACTGCAATGACTTACATAAAGTAACAAAAGTTAAATACATTTCGAATCCAGTCACAGTTTTTGTCATGTATATCTAACACTCACATGATTAAATTTGTAAAAATCAGCTTACTGTACGGGAAATCATTTCTAACCATGGAATCAAACAATAAACTCTCAAATCACAAACTCTTTAATATCGGCGTTAGGCTGGTAAAATTTGCCTGGGTTGTGGAAATACTCGCCGTCAGCATCGGCTTTCTTATTTCCATCATCGTATCATTTTCTGTCTATGCTGAACTTGATAAAATGGATAGAACCCTCAACTTTGGCGACTACAGCAGCATATTAGTTGCGGCGTTACCTTTCGTACTAGTAGCAGTAGTTGAAGCCTCTAAAATTCCTGTGGCTACAGCTATGATGTATGCAAAGCATACTTCTTGGCGCATCCTCTTCTTTATTGGCCTAGTTCTGCTTGCCTCTATCACCTTTGAAACCATGCTCAATGGCTTTGAACGTAACTTTTCTGGTTTGAATATTGCCATCGACGATAAAAAGAATGCCTCCTTATTACTACAAGGAAAAATCGATGATTTTGATCGTCGTAAAAAAGATATTGATATTATTGATCCTCTGGAAGTAGATAATAATTACCAAAACAGTATTCAAAATGCGAACTCAGCATATTATCAAACCTTAGAAAAAGAACGAGAATACATCAATCGTCAAATTACCAAGCTCAGCTCAGATAACGAAGCAATTCGAGGTTATCAAACAGAAATTACTGAGCTTAATCAAAAAGAACGTGAAATTTATGACGCTTGGGATGTAGAAAGAAGCGCCTTACAAAAGCGCTTACGCGGCTTATTAAATAGCTATGTTGCAGGTTCAGAAAACGATAAAGAAAAACTACAAAGAGAGCTAGACAAACTTAAAGCAGAAATGCAGCAAGAAATGGACGATGCTAACTTCTTTACACGCCCAACTGTTGAGAAAAAATATCGCCAACTAATCACCGAAAAAGAAAATCGTCTGTACACAGTAGCAGATCGGACTATTGGCGATGATGCACTTGCTAAACAAACCAAAAGTGAACAGCAGCTTCAGGATCAACTACAAGTACTCGGACAAGATTATCAGAAGCGTATCGATTTAGGGCGTCAGCGCATGGCTTATTTAGAAGAGCAAATTTTATCTCAAACAAAAGGGCTTGAAGAAAAACGCGATAGCTATAGAACCAACTACGATAAAGTTGCTCAGCAAGCTGCTCAAAACCGTAATGGAACAGTTTCGCGATCAGCCAGCGAAAAAGACTCTCAGCTAGCACAATATGATGAAATTCAAATAGAAGTGAGAGCCATTGATAATCAAATTTATGGTCTTAAACAAGAACAAACATTACTGAAAAATGATATTAACCGCTTGGTTAACTCAAACCAAATCTATCGTCTTGCGGCTTACGTCAGTAATAAAGAGCAAGCGATTGACGTTCCTAAGTCAACTGTTGGATTAGTTGCTTTGGTATGGTTTGCCTCATTGGCCTTTATTAGTGCAGTAACGGGGGTTTTCCTTGCGATTGCAGGTATCTATATGCAACGTATCTATGCGAAAGATGACGAGTACGAAACTCCTTAGTTGTCGTGCTTCAGGTATTAGTCAAAATACTTCGAAAGAATAAAGCAGCTATAAAAAGAACCAGTGCAACATACAGCACTGGTTCTTTTTATTTATTATGAAGGCTTTTAAAGAAATTAAATAACTATTTGCTTACATCACACCACCGTTTCAATTAGACAGCAAACCAGTATTAGAATGGCAGTTTATGTATTCAAAAAACTGTGCGGATGCCGGAATCACCGCAACCTCATGATACAGACGTATCGCCATATTAAATTCCAATGCCTGTGCGTACTTCATAAAACTACCAAAAATAGCAACATGAGTAGGATGGGTTTTAGCCCAGCTCTCAAGGCTAGAAAGAGCATCAAAATGAGCAAGACCAAAAGTCTTTTCAATTTTCTGTCCTGTTATCGGATCAAGTACTGTCATAAAACGACAGCTTATACAGCCAGCTTCTATTCCATAGTCACGAAGAAAGTCCATTCCTTTAATCAGGACTGGCTGCATATCTTGTGTATACATAGCACGCTCTTTCCCTTTTGTTTCTGACCAATCTTGGCCCGAACGAATCAAGCATAAGTTATCTCGCCCCTTAACCTGAATTCGATTGGATACTTGAGAGGCGTACAATGTATCTGTAGACGCAAGCTCTTCAGTTTGGGCAATAGGCAAACGATCCCTCATGCTTCCCCAATAAGCATGTTCTTGAATAGGTTCACTCATCCCCTGCGCTAAATTCGCCAACCCTTCGACGACGCCCAAAGTAGAAAACAGTGTCTCAAATCTATCAGCTGCGGGACTAACCACCTCCAAAAACCAACCTGTCGTTTCTTTCTCCCTTATTGGATCATTCCACCACTTGTCAAAGCCACTCAGCTTGCGCCATTTATCGAAGCTAGCCACATCACGCCAATAAGCAATAGCAATGCAGTTATGGAAACACTGCGCATCAACATAATGAGCAGGATCCCAATAGAGTGGGGCAAAGTCTGTATTGAACAGCGACGTAATGGGAATTAAACTGAATAAATCCGTATACTCTTTCGATTGCACGCCGAAGTATGCCATAACGACTTGATCCACAAGCGGATCAAAGCGGGCCGTCCAAGCAGGAAATAGAGGCTCATATCCTTGTTCTGTGTTCTTAGCAACTCGCCGCTCCTGTTGAAGATGTGAAGGAATTGCACTTTCCATATTACTTCTCCCCTAAATTGAGAGATGCGCTTTTATCATCCACTGATGTGTCACATAGCTCATCAACTTCTTCTCTAACTTTAGGCTGATCAATCGTTAACATTGGTTTTCTGGATCGACGATCAAGCAATAGCTGAGTAACATCTGGACGAGAGTAATGACCTACAGGATCCGCCGCCATCTTAGCAAAGATCAAGGCTACAGGGTCTAATTCAGCATAGAGTAAACCTTCTTCATTCTCGCCAAGCGGTGATGCGATATCACTGCCATCGGGACCATAAATACGGGCTTGCCCACCACCAATGTCTAATAAGGCACTTTTTTTCTCATCGGTACAAAGCAAATCAAGCATTTCTTGAGAAACGAGAGCACATGGTGCGATAACAAAACACTGCCCCTCCACAGCATAAGTACGAGATATCGCCGTATTAACTTCAGCACCTAAGGCATTAGCAGCCCCTTTATAGAGACTAAAACTAGGCCAAGCACCAATATGAATTTCTTCGTGCTGAGCAAATAACGAATATTTTGATAAAGGCTGTAAGTGCTCCCAACAACACAGAGCCCCAAGTGTACCAAGTGGTGTATCGTAAGTAGTAAGAGAAGAACCATCACTTTCACCAAACAAAGTACGTTCAACATGAGTCGCTTTCAATTTACGGCGCACTCCAATCGTCTCACCATGATCATTAATCAACCACTGGCCAATATAAAGGCTACCTTTATCCCGTTCGCTGTAACCCAAAACAACATATAAACCAAGCCTAGCTGCCGCTTTGCTTATAAGCTCGGCCTGTTCACTGCCTAATACTAATGACTCTTGATGATATCGATACACTAGAGGCATATTCGCCGCCGGCGAATCTAACCATAAAAACCATGGGTATCCGGGAAGCCAAGTTTCAGGAAAGGCAATCAGTTTGGCTCCGTTCTCGCTAGCGCACTCCATTAGAGCAATGGTTTTTTCAATGCCTCTTTCTAAATCAAGAAAGGCTGGAGCAGCTTGAACACATGCCACTTTAAAGGACGTTTTCATAGAGTATCTCCGATCAGTTGTTAAGGTGATATCTACACTAACAATGATGTGATACAAGCTATTAGGACTAGAAAGAAGTCATTTTCGGATAAATAGGAACAACGACGGCCACATCCACTAAGACTGGCAAATCTTTTGCAATTTCATTTTAAAAGAGTCTAAACTAGATAAAAAAAGAGGATTGATCTGTGCGCACTCTCTATAATACACAGCAGGTTGCACCACACGAACGTCAGTCGTATTAGCAAGATGTTGTAAGCAAAACCTTTGTCGAATTAGACTGTCGTATTCCAACTCCTGAGCTATTTCAGGGTCATATTCATGCTCAAAGTTTAGCCGACTTAACCACAGTAGAAGTAGTATCCTCAGCACAGTCCGTCAATCGTAATAATAAACAAATTGCTCGCAGTGACGCTCAATTTATACTGATTAGCCTAGTCACTGAAGGAACATCACAGTTAAGACAAGGTGAACGCGAGGCCATATTACATGCTGGTGACTTCTCAATATATGATACTTGTGATCCTTATCAATTGAATTTTGAAGGGGCATTTAACCAGACCGTCATCCAAATCCCCAGAGAAAATCTACAACAGCGATTAGGTAATTTGAAAAGACTTACTGCTATCCCACTTAGCCGAAATAATCCATTGGAGAGACTAGCGTTTGACTTCCTGCTTGGATTAGGAAAGCTAGAAAATAATATGCAGATTATTCAGCAACAACAGCTCGCTGAATTAGCACTAGATCTACTATCCATTGCTCTCGCTGAAAAATCCTGCAGAGACATAAATTTAAGCGATTATGCCGCCACTCAACTCATGGCGATTAAAGAGTACATTCATAGAAATTTACATAACCCAGATCTATGCCCATCTTTATTAGCTAGGCAATTTAAAATAAGTATGCGCTACATGAGCAGCTTATTTCAGCGAGAGCATACAACCTGTAGTAGATATATCTTAAGATGCCGCCTTAACCATTGCGCGGAACAATTGAGACAACTTCCTCATCAACAAATTAGTCAAATTGCTTATCGTTGGGGATTTAATGACATGACCTATTTTAGTAGAGTATTTAAGGCTCAATTTGCACTGACACCAAGAAGTTATCGACAAGAACGTATTTAATAAGTAATTTAATATTTAAAGAAGTCAACTATCTAGCATATTGTTTTTGTCTGCCCAACATGACTGCCCCTTGCGGGATGCTTGTCTGTTATAAAGAGCTCCACATACTTATCCCGTTTAGGGACGACCATCGGCGATGGCGAGTAAAGAGTCACTTCTGAACGCTTGCAAGAAAAGGCGGATGGGATCAGGTGGTTAAACGCCTCTTTTTTAAACTTTCCTGCAGACACTGGCCATCTTTTCCTTGAG
>NZ_NHTT01000023.1:0-49044 GCF_002806845.1 Marinomonas sp. ef1
AGAAAACCAACCACATGTAGGTCAGACTTCAGGCCATCAAAAGCCTAGTTAAACCAAACCAAAACCCTTGACGCGCTAAAGCACGACCTACAACAAACTTGACGCACTAACGCGCGACCTAAAAAATCATTTTATTAATGCATTACTGTTTCATGCGCTCAGCAAGGTTCCCTTGCTCATAAGCTTCTTCTTCAATATGACTAATATTGACGACTATATTTTCCGCGCGCTCAATACTGTTAATACTTAATGCGTCGACATCTTGCATCTTTTCATTAAGATCTCTAGCTACACTAGCTTGCTCTTCAGAGGATACATTGATCTGTGCCGTCATCTCTACAACACGTTTTATAGCCGCTTCTATATCACCCATTTTCTGAGCCACTTTATTAACGCTATCAACACCTTCTTGTGCAACCGCAGTGCCTTTATCAATAGTATTAGTTACATCTAAAGTGTTTTTCTTCAGCTCTTCCGTCATGCTATGAATACTTTGTGTGGCATTCTGAGTGCGAATTGCCAATGCTCGAACCTCATCCGCAACCACCGCAAAACCACGCCCAGCTTCACCCGCACGAGCAGACTCAATGGCCGCATTCAACGCCAACAGATTTGTTTGCTCAGCAATACCACTAATAGAATTAACCACTTCGTTAATGCTATCACTGCGTTCAGCTAATATCGCGACAACTTTTTTAGCATCCGAAATGTCTTGATAAACCTGACGCATAGTCTCACCCGTTTGCTGAGCCAACAAACGACTCTCACGAGATAATCCACCGACAGACTCAGTTGCCTCAACCGCCACATGAACATGCTCTGCAACATCAGTCACACTAGACAAGAGTTGAGAACTCGCCGCAACCACTTCCTGAAAGGTATTTCGTTGCTTATTGAAATTGACCAAATTCGTTGTCACACTGGCTTTCGCATCCGATGCTCTTTGACGAAGCTGTTGAGCACCCTCTTTTAGGCGATAGCGAAAAGTATTACCAGCCGCTTCTTGATGAATTTTTGCAAACTTGATCGCGGCTTTGGTTCCAACCGTTTTACAGTATAAATACTGACCTATTGGGTTATGCGACTCGGACGATAAGCCAGAGACAACCGAGTGCAAAGACTGAGCCTGGAAATAGGTTAACCACATCCCGAACAAAGCCAAAATAGGCCCAGCAACTTGCAAAGCTAATACGTTAGACAATAAACCAATAATGGCCAATAAAATAAAACTGGACATTAAAGGCCAAGAAGCATTGCTTAAATGCGCAGATACCTTGGTCGTTATTGGTAACAAACCTTTTCCCGCATTAATACGATCATAAATAGACTGAGCATGTTGAATTTCATCTCGCGTTGCTTTGCGGCGAACAGATTCATAACCAATCACTTTACTGCCATCTAATAGCGGACTTACATGAGCACTTACCCAGTAATGATCTCCATTTTCACAGCGGTTTTTTACCAACCCCATCCAACTCTTACCCTGTTTCAAATTGGCCCACATATCAGCAAAAACCGCTGCTGGCACATCAGGGTGACGGATAATATTATGTGGCGAGCCAATCAGAGCTTCACGCTTATAACCTGCTATCTCACAGAAAACATCATTCACAAACGTAATGCGTCCCTTCACATCTGTACTGGAAACTAACACGTAGCTTTCGGGAAAATCATTTTCTTTATTTGTTACTGGCATTTTTCGCATAAACAACTCTCGATTTTTTATATTAGTTATTTTTATCACGTATGCTGGATTGTTACTATTTGTAAATATACCCTAAAAATATATCACATTGACTTATTCATCATCAAAGTCTCGGTAAGCATCCGGCGCTAAATCTTCAAAGCGAGTATATTTACCCACAAATGCCAATCGGCATGTACCAATTGGACCATTACGCTGCTTACCGATAATAATTTCAGCAATACCTTTATGCGGTGTATCTTCGTGATAAACCTCATCTCGATATACAAAGGAAATAACATCGGCATCCTGCTCAATTGCCCCAGATTCACGCAAATCAGAGTTAACTGGGCGCTTATTGGGTCGATTCTCCAAACTACGGTTGAGCTGAGAAAGCGCCACCATAGGGCATTCCATTTCTTTGGCTATAGCCTTAAGAGAACGAGAGATTTCAGAGATCTCATTGGTACGACCTTCAGTGAAACCTGGAATTTGCATCAACTGAAGGTAATCGACCATGATCATTGCAACACCACCGTGTTCACGAGCAATACGTCGCACACGTGAGCGCATTTCTGTTGGGCTAATACCACCAGTATCATCAATAAAGAGCTTGCGATCTTTTAGCATTTTTACCGCAGACATTAACTTATCCCAGTCTTCCTGAACCAGTTGCCCAGAACGCATTCGAGTCTGATCGATTCGACCAAGGGAAGACAACATACGCATCATGAGTGATTCAGCAGGCATCTCCAAACTGAATACAATAACGGGCTTATCACTAATCATGGCGGCATTTTCTACCAAGTTCATCGCAAACGTCGTTTTACCCATGGAAGGTCGCCCTGCCACAATAATTAAATCCGACTTCTGCAACCCTGCCGTCATAGCATCTAAATCAGTAAAGCCCGTACTTAAACCTGTAATGGCACCTTCTTGATGGTACAGCTCATCAATTTTATCGACGGTGGCACTTAAAATATCTGCTGCAATTCGCGGGCCGCCTTTTTTCTCTCCACCCTCAGCTATTTGAAATATTTTTCGCTCAGCTTCATCCAATACTTCAGCAGCAGTCATACCTTCTGGATGAAAAGCTCGCGCAGATATATCGTTTGTTGTAGAAATAAGACGGCGCAAAATAGAACGCTCACGAACGATATCAGCATAGGAAGCGATGTTGGAGGCACTTGGCGTGGCTTCAGCAACCTCAATTAAATATGCCATACCACCAATAGATTCTAGATCGCCACGCTTATCTAATCGCTCACCAATGGTAACCACATCAATAGGTTCTGATTCGTCAGCTAGGCGAGCAATAACGGTAAAAATTGCCTTATGCTCTGGACGATAAAAATCATCAGCAATAACAAGCTCGGAGACTTTCTCCCAAGCTTGGGGATCCAACATCAATCCGCCAACAACTGAACGCTCAGCCTCAATGGAATACGGTGGTAATTTAATAGAAGCGACTTCAGAATCATTTAGTTGCACGCAAAATACCCATACAAATACAGAAAAAATACAGAAAGATTAGCTTATCACGCCAACAAAAAAAGGGCATCTTGCAAAGCAAGATACCCTTCTCTTATTTAAGAAAGATTCGCATCTTTCTTAAGTAATTTACCGAAGCAAATTACTCAGCGATTACTTCTAAAGTAACCGTTACAATAACTTCAGAATGAAGTTGAACGTCTACTTCGAAAGAACCTGTGTGACGAATCGCGCCTTCTGGAAGACGGATTTCAGCTTTCTCTACTGCTACTTGCGTAGAAATAGCATCAGCGATGTCACGAGTACCGATAGAACCAAAAAGCTTACCTTCATCACCAGCATTTGCAGCGATAGTGAAAGTTTTGCCTTCTAATGTTAGAGCACGAGCTTCAGCAGCAGCTTTACGCTCTGCAGCTTGCGCTTCTAATTCAACACGGCGCTCTTCAAAGCTAGCCAAATTAGCTTTAGTAGCCATTACAGCTTTTTTGTTCGGAATCAAAAAGTTACGAGCATAGCCTGGTTTAACAACTGCAACGTCACCAATACCGCCTAGCTTGTTTACTTTGTCGAGTAGAATAACTTCCATCTCGATCACCTCTAATTAATCATTAGCTATCACTTGAGTTGGACGCCTTACCTTGTATTCTAGAACGAATATCTACAAAGCTATCAATCACACAAAGTGCGACAAGAATATTTGCAAAGTACACATTCAGTACAAAAAAACCTACAAGATAAAATGCGATCAGTCCAACAATCCCAATTTCTTTTTTTGCTAAAACACCATGCACTAGAGCGAGCCCCGGCAACACCAAAGCAGGCACAGCGGCTTGGGATAAAATACTAAAGGATCCACCTAAGCTTTCACCTATTAGAATCATTCCTCCCAATACCAAACTAAACACTACTGGCAATCTTAACTGATGAAATTCAGTACGTAATCCGCCTGGATTATAGAGCCCTGCTTGCCATTTTCTTGCCAAAAACAAAGAAATAATAGCAATAACCACTTGGAAGATGGATATAGCCATCACTGCCTGGTTAAAAATTAAATTTCTATCAGGAACTTCAACACCTTCTTTCGTCAAAACACTCTGAACCAACGTTACCGCCAAATTCAAAATATCTGCCATCAAAAGAGGCTGAAGCAGAGTACTAATAACCGCCAAAAAGCTGCCGACTAGTAGCACCCAACTCCATGACATTGTTGATCTAAGCAAATAGCTCAACAACATCACATCAACTAATACCATGAGCGCCGTAGCATCTCCTTGGAACATCCACAACACAAGTGCTGGTAGACAACCCCAAGCTAATACAGGTATTCCTTCTTTTACACCTTTACGAAGCACCACCAATCCTAAGATTGCAGCCGCCAGCCAAAACATCATAGGAATTAGACCAAACACCATCACACCAATAATGGCATTCAAGCGTTTTTTCATTACCCATTTAGCTAAACCACCCATAGTAGCGCTTCTTTCAGCCTATTAATTAAAGTGGCTGTCAGTGTAAGGAAGAATAGCAATGTAGCGAGCGCGTTTGATTGCAGTCGCTAGCTGACGCTGGTAACGAGCCTTAGTGCCAGTAATACGGCTAGGAACGATTTTACCAGTTTCAGTGATATAACCTTTCAGTGTGTCTAGATCTTTGTAATCGATCTCTTTAACGCCTTCTGCTGTAAAACGGCAGAACTTACGACGACGGAAAAAACGAGCCATGAGTGTCTCCTAATAAAAATAGATTAATCTTCAGATTCTTCAGATACTTCGTCAGAATTGTCGTGGTTACGCTCTTCACGTTGAGGAGCAGAACGACGATCTTCACGACCTTCAGAAGCTTTAATAGGAGATACGTCAGTTACCGCTTCTTTACGACGAATCACCAAGTTACGGATGATGGCATCGTTGTAGCGGAAAGTGTCGTTTAGTTCAGACAAAACACTGTCAGAACACTCAATGTTCATAAGAACATAGTGTGCTTTGTGAATTTTGTTAATTGGGTAAGCTAGTTGACGACGACCCCAATCTTCAAGACGGTGAACTTGACCACCATCTTCAGTGATTAGGTTAGTGTAACGCTCGACCATTGCTGGTACTTGCTCGCTTTGATCTGGGTGAACCAGAAAGACGATTTCATAATGACGCATTTAAGCTCTCCTTATGGGTTCTTAGTCTCCACGCTCCCCCTGTTAAAAAAGCTGTGAGACAAGGAGTATTGATTTACAGGGACGCGCATTATATAGCACTAGTGAACAATAAGTAAACGAAATCAACCAAAGTAATACTCGCACCACCCTTCTTAGTCTAAAACAGTAAAAATAAAACCTATTTTAGTTTGGTTATTTTACAGCCTCAATTAAAGACAATAGAATTAGATTCTTCATAATTCACTCTAACCCACGGATATGGACATCATGAAAAAAATATTTTCTGCGCTATTACTATCCACGCCTGTTGTTGCTCAAGCTGATGCTAACTTAGGCGTCATTGGAGCTATATCAGAATCCGTGTACAAAGAAACAGATAATCAAGCTAAATTCCTGCCAAACGTAGGTTATGAAGGTGAACACTTTTTCCTTCAATTACCTGAAATTGGCTATCGCTTTTTACCCAAACAAGCACCACAAAACTTTGCTATCGGCTTATCCTACGAAAGTTCGAACTTTGACCCTGATGACTCAGATGATATAAACATCCAGCAATTAGATGATAGAGATGACAGCATCATGGCTTTTGCTAGTTATCGAGCGGGGCCGATTTCAGCAAAAGTTGCTCAAGATATCAGCGGTGAACATGATGGCTACTATGCACAAATCGCCTTAGGATATCCACTTCCTGTCGGGGCATGGAAGGTCATCCCTTCTATATCATATCGCTACATGGACAGTAAAATGAGCAACCACTTATTTGGCGTCTCTCAAAGCGAATCAGTAAATACTGGTGGTGCTATCGCTGCATACGATTCAGGTGCCGTTTCTCAAATCAGATATGGGGTAAGAGGCATTTATCCACTTTCAACAAGTGTAAATCTGATGTTAGGCATCAATCACACTAAATTCGATAGTGAAATTTTAAAAAGCCCTATGGTAGAGGACAATACGATCACATCTATTCTAGCTGGTATTATCTTTTCATTTTGATAGATACAACATAAATATCGCCTCACAGGTAAATCTGAGTTTTCGGAATAATAAGTCATGAGTAAATTTTCCAACAACACCCAAGCCATGCTGTTTGGCCTTGGGGCTGTGTTACTTTGGTCGACCGTAGCCACTGCGTTTTCGATATCACTCAAGTACTTCTCGCCAACACAGTTATTGCTTGTTGCGAACATCGTCTCATTGATTTTTTTAACAACCCTGATTACATTAAAGGGTGAAACAAAGCGATTAATTAGCTTCGCCAAGCAATCATGGAAATCATCTTTATTTTTTGGCGCAATCAACCCCTTTCTTTATTACCTAATATTACTTCAAGCTTACAACATGCTTCCCGCACAAGAGGCACAAGCGATAAATTATACTTGGGCCATTATGCTTAGCTTTATGGCCGTCCCAATACTCAAACAACGCCTAAAAAGCGCGGACTATATCGCAGCTGCGGCGTGCTATTTTGGCGTACTTTATATATCTACTCGCGGCCAGATAGCGTCACTAGAGTTTTCAAACGTCACAGGTGTTGCCTTCGCTCTTCTAAGCACTATTATTTGGGCACTTTATTGGTTATTGAATACGAAAGACAAACGCCCTAGCTTAATCGGTCTAACGCTTAATTTTGCCTTTGCACTCCCCTTAATCATGATATTTGCAGGCGTAACAGGTGAACTAAACCACTGGAATAATGACGGATTATGGGGCGCAATTTATATTGGTTTATTTGAAATGGGGCTAAGTTTTGTATTGTGGAATAGAGCATTAAAACTAACAACTAATGCCAGCCAAGTAGCGAACTTAATATTTCTATCCCCATTGCTATCAATTATCTGGCTTTCACAATTCGCAGGTGAACCTATCTTACGCTCCACACTCATTGGTTTAGCTTGTATTCTAGTTGGCCTATTTATTCAAAACTGGGCAAAAAGAAAAAAACAATAAGGACAAAAAATGCCAGCATTCATCTACCTATTACTGCCTATATTTTTCTGGTCAGGCAATTACATTTTAGGACGATTAACCGTTTCCAATGGAATAGACCCGTTTTCAATATCTTTCTTACGCTGGAGCCTTGCCTGCCTAATCATTTTGCCTTTTGCTTACAAGAAGCTTTGGCGAGAACGAAGCATTATCGTAAAAAACTGGCCTTTGCTTGTTCTTTTTGGCTGGCTTGGCATTTGCAATTACAATCTTTTCCTTTATATAGGGCTCGGTACCACAACAGTCACCAATGCAGTACTACTCAATTCCATCATGCCGGTGATGATACTAATTACAGCTCGTCTACTGTTGGGGAATAAAACATCTTGGTTACAGAATACTGGCATACTTATTTCCACCCTTGGTGCAATTACGATCGTTAGCCGCGGCAGTTTAGAAACCTTTTTACACTTGAGTTTCTCACAAGGCGACTTATGGATTATTACCGCGGCTATTAGCTGGGCTATTTATTCGGTACTCATTGCAAAACGCCCGAAAGAAATGTCTTTGATTGGTTTCTTTGCCTGCACAGCAATTATAGGAACCTTGTTTCAGGCTCCACTATTCTTCCTATTTGGACATAGTCAACTAACTGACTTCACAGTAAGTAACTGGGGCGCCATCATTTATATGGGGCTATTTGCTTCAATTGGGGCTTTTTTATGCTGGAACACTGGCGTACAGAAACTCGGTGCGGCAACCGCAGGACACTTTATCCACCTCCTCCCAGTATTCAGTATCGGCTTATCAGTGATATTCCTAGGCGAACAACTGCTTAGTTTCCATTACATCGGTATAACATTAATTTTTTCAGGAATATTTGTGGCGACAATACTAAACAAAAAAAAGCTGCGAACGGCCTAGCCTCTATTTCGCGCCATTCGGGTACTAATCAAAATGCTTGAAAAAATAAACAACATTCCAAGAATGGCGTAAATGTCAGGGACATGGCCCCAGACAACCCATCCCCAAAACCCACTAAACACCACACCAACATAACTAACGGGAGAAACAACACTTGCTGGCGCATAGGTATAAGCCAAATTATAAAGGTACATACCTACATACAAAGTGATGGTGACCGCAGCCACCAGAGGCCATACAGCAATAGGTAAAACCAAAGAATCACCCTGCACTAACATCAATGGTAGAGACAATATTGTCGACACGAAAAAATACACAAACAAGGTTTCTTGCCCAGATACTTGCTGGGATAGCATTCGCGTCGTCACCATAGACAAGGCCAAGCCTATCGCGGAAATAAACCCAACAATATGCCAAGGATTTAAGTGGTCCGGCGTAGGCTGAATAACAAATGCCACACCAATAAAACCGATTATAAGCGGTAACCAACGCGCCTTTGGAATTCTGATTTTATGCAGTATTAGCACCACAAAAGGAACACACAATGGCGCGCAGGTTCGAAGTAAAGAAGCTTCCACCAAAGGAATATGATTCAACGACCAATAATAAAAAAGAAAACCAATGAAGCCACCAAAACTGCGCAAAAAGTGAATTTTCCACACAGAAAGCGATCGTTTTTGCCAGCGTCCGCGCATTTGGGGTAGAAGTATTAAGGCACAAAATAAACTCTGCCAAAAAACCAGGGTTGATACCGCGATCATGGTTTGAGCCTGTTTGGCAGCCAATGCAGTAAGCGACATAACAAACGCATAAGCGATTGTCATCACAATGCCTTTCTTTAATAACTCGTTATCATCTAACACTAAATCGCTCTTTCTATGTAAGTGAAACAGGAAGACTGTTTAACTCAATCAAGCTAGATTGTCGAGCTATTAGCTCCTTCAGCGCTCGGCAATCCAGAACTAGGCATTCCAAGGTAACGAGAAAAAAGCGGATGAGGCTCGATTTGAGATAAAACAGATACGGGTTCATAAGCTGTAACACGACCTTGCTCAATCAAGATAACTCGTCCGCCGACCAAACTCGCTTCTTGCGGCAAATGCGATACCAACAAGGTGGTTAATCCCAATTCTAGCGTTACATCATTGACCAAGTAGAGCATTTCTTCACGTAATGCAGGATCCAAAGCACTAAAAGGTTCATCGAGTAACAGGATAGGTTTTTTTCGTACCAATGCCCGTGCAATAGCGACCCTCTGGGCTTGCCCGCCAGACAAAGCCTGTGGATAGCGGTCTTTTTTATCAACAAGCTGTGTTTTTTCAAGCGCCCACTGAATTCTTGTTTTTTGCTCACCGCTTAAAGAGAGAGAAGGAGACAAACCAATGGCGACATTTTGCCAGACGGTTAATTGCGGAAATAAATTATCACTTTGAAATAAGGTCGATATTGGCCTTTCGTAAGGGGGTAAAGAAAGCAGTGATTCTTCGTTGAAAAAAAGCTCTCCACGGCCGTCTAAAAAGCCACCCAATAAATGCAATAGCGTACTTTTTCCTTCGCCACTACCACCAAGTAAAGTGGTGACACCAGGGGAAATCTCCACACAATAATTGGCATGAAAATTCTCCCAATCATATTGAAGGTTAATTTTTAACACGTGCTGTTACTCCACCAATAAAGCGAGACGAACAATAAAACAAGATCAAGCATAGAGAAATTAATACCACAGCAACACAAGCCCCCTCTTCCAACCGATAAGAGCCAATCAATTGAAACAGATATAAAGGCAGAGACACCAAACTCTGACTTCCAAATAACGCAATCACTCCCATGTCACCCAAAGACAATAACAGCGCATAACCAAATGCTTGCCCGATACTGGCTCTCATTAAAGGCCATTCCAGACGCCATCTAGACCAAGAGCGAATCCCCAAACTCAAGTATACATTTCGAAAACGCCGCTCTTGTTGATACATAACTGGCATCAAAGCTCGCAGCACGAAAGGCAGCGCCATGACCGCGTTGACCCATACCACAATCCAATAACTCGATTGCAGCCCCCAGCCAAAATCACGCAGTGTCAAAAACAAGCCAGTGGCAATCACCAAACCCGGCACCATTAAAATCATATTCCCTAGATGCTCGATTTTATTCGGAAAAAAAGCAAAATACTGACGCGCCATACAAAACCGCGCCAGCACACCAAAACAGACACCAAGCAGCAAACTTACCAGAGCCGCTGGAATAGCAATTTGCAATGAAACAAGCACAGCATTCCACAAAGCAACAGACTGTAATGTCTTCAAAAAAATAGGCGAGATAATCGGATCAAAAATCGCTAAAAAAGGTGGAATGACCAATACAAACGCACAGAGTAAGGCCAAAAAATCTGCCGACTTAGCCCAAAAAGAATCTTTAAGTGAATAATTCTTTACCGCCAATAAACTCACATCTTGACGGTTAATCGGTGCGATCCGATAAACAACAACCGCAAATAAAGTGCATATGGACACCTGAAGCAAAGCTAAAAAACTGGCTTTGTTGAGGTCAAAATCAAATCTAAGCGCCTGATAAATGGCCACTTCCAAGGTACTATATTTTGGACCGCCACCTAAGCTTAACACCACAGCAAAGCTAGAGAAGCACAACATGAAAATTAGTACAAAGGCTCCAGGCAGAACCTTTTTCATGTAGTGCCATTCAATCCAACGAAAGGCCGCCCAACGAGAAAAACCTAACTGCGAAGCCTGACGCCACTGCCCTGATGGAATTAAGTCATAACCTTGCAACAAAAGGCGTACGGCCAACGGCATATTAAAAAATACATGGGCAAGCAAGATACCCACCAAACCATACAAGGGAACTTGCACCCCAAACAACTGATTCAGCCACCCGGTACGACCATAGACAACCACCAAGCCTAAAATCGCCACAATGGTTGGCACCACCATGGAAACTGAAAACAATTGCAGTAAAGCAGATCGGCCATAAAACTGGCGATGAATAAGACAAGAAGCAACAGGAATAGCAATAAGTAAGCTAATACTACTGCTTAGCAGCGCTTGCCATAAGGAAAAGCGTACAACCCGCCAAAGATAAGGCTGCTGCATATAGCCAAGCCAAGAGTGTAATTCGCTATAACGCAAAAGAGCCGCCAAACTGGCAGCTCCCATTAGCAGGAAAAAACCAACACCTAATAGCGCCGGCAATAACCCTTTGACGGTTCGAAAGAAAAACAACTTAACGTCGATTATCGAGTCGTGGCATTTAACCACTCATCAATCCAAGCTTTACGATGTTGCGCCACGTCTTTTGCCGGCAGAACCAAACTCTTTACCGGTTTTAAAGCACTGTCAAAAGCCGCTGGTAATTTTTCATCTAGCTTAACCACGGGTAACATCCAATTGCCCGTTGCAACTGTCAATTGGAAACCTGACTGCAAAATAAACTGCATAAACTGCTTCGCCAAGGCAGGATGAGGCGCACCTTTCATCATCGCTGCCACTTCGATTTGTGGATAAAGACCTTCACTGGCTGCAGCAGCCATATACTTATTATCCCCTTCCGCAACAATGTGATAAGCAGGAGATGTGGTGTAACTCAACACAACATCCGCTTCGCCTTTCAAAAATAAACCATAGGCGTCAGACCAACTTTTCGTTACTGTCACGGTATGAGAAGCCAAACGCTCCCATGCTTCAGCAGCATTATCGCCATAAACAGATTTCACCCATAACAACAGACCAAGCCCTGGCGTGCTCGTTCTTGGATCCTGATAAATAACACGCAGGTTTTGATTATCTACCACTTCTTCCAAACTAGTTGGCGGACTTTTAAGCGTTTCAGAATTGTAAATAAAAGCAAAGTGACCTTGATCAAATGGCACGAAGGTTTTATCCGACCAGCCACCAGCAATAGTGATAGCTGAAGTATCAACAGCATGGTTCGCCAATAGACCTGTCTGTTTTGCGGCTTCCATTAGATTTAGGTCTAACCCCAAAAGTACATCAGCTTGTGACGACTTCCCTTCTAGTTGCGCGCGGGACAAAATACCAACCGAAGAGTCCAATGCGACAAAATTCACTTCACAGGCACATTCTTTTTCGAAATTAGCTTTTATCTTCGGACCCGGCCCCCAATCGGATGCAAACGCATCATAGGTATAGATATTCAGAGTATCTTTGGCTAATGTTACAGGCGAAAAAGCTACGCCAAGACTAACAACAGCCGCAGAAAAAAGAGTGGTTAACAAAAATGGTTTCAAAGTGTCGCTCCTAAAATAAGTGAGCGGCGTACAGGGGAAATGGCAAGGATGATTTTTGAGCTACTATATATGTCGGCAGTTCAACTTGCTATCTCGATTCCTACGCCAGCATGATCTGGATCAGGTTCGGTGGGTTAGCAGACAATCTGCTTCTCAGCTCTAACATTTACTAAATGCTAAAGCACCCCATGAGATAATGAGCGTTTATTGTAAAGAGTCGATCAACGGAAGTCTATTTCAGCAAGCACTCTGGTGACTGCACCTTGATTTTTTTCTGCAAAACGCAATGCAGTTTGACCGAGACGGAAACGCTGAGACGATTGCCCCGCAAGATCCACAACTACTTTTGTCAATTGCGCTTCGTCTTGACAACGAATAGCGCCATTCACCTGCAAAAGCTGTTCAGTAATATCCATAAAATTAAAGGTATAGGGTCCAACTAAAATTGCCTTTCCAAGCAAGGCGGGCTCAATCGGATTGTGGCCACCGCGTTTAATCAAACTGCCACCAACAAAAGCCATATCAGATGCTTGATAGTAATACATCAACTCTCCCATGGAGTCGCCAATCACCACATCAAAATTAGCCCATTGATCGAGTGCCGTTTGAGTACGAAGAGCGACTCGCTCAAAAGACTGCATAGCTAAAGCTTGTACTGCTTCAAAGCGTTCAGGATGACGAGGAACCAGTACCAATAACGCATCTGGATATTTTTGTAGCAGCGCCTTATGAACGCGCAATAGCATTTCATCTTCACCTTGGTGAGTACTTCCTCCCACCCAGACAAACCTTGAACCTAACTGTCGACGCCAGTTAGCTTGAAATACTTCAGGCGGCACAGCAAGATCGAATTTAATACTTCCTGTCACTAATACTTTTTTTGCTCCCAACGCTTCAAAGCGCACTGCATCAGCTTGTGCATGCGCCAAAAAACAATCCGGTAAAGCAAATAAGGGGCGCGAGATAGCTGAAAACTTCTGATAGCGCTGGAAAGAACGCTCACTCAAACGAGCATTCACTACCTCAACACGTAGACCTCGCTGCTTAGCCAGTTGTAACAAGTTAGGCCAAAGTTCGGTTTCTACAATTAATAAATGCTTACAGGTTAGTTTTTTAAGTGCCCTTTTAACACTTGAGCGCCAGTCCATTGGCAAATATCGATGCTCTGCAAAAGGAAAGGTTTTTACTACTTGCTCTGCCCCCGTCGGTGTCATAGTGGTAATTAATAATCGCTGTGTAGGGTATTTTTCACGCCACTGAAGTACCAAGGGGCGTACAGCAAGCACTTCGCCCACAGACGCACAATGAATCCATAAATCCGCTTCAACAGAAGGCCAAAAGCCAAACGCTTCTTTAGCACGATAGTGCTGATAGGTTTTCTTAAAACGCCGTATTTTCGATAAAATAACCGGCGTTAATAAGACTAGTAAAGAACGGTACAGCCACATAATTAAGCTGGTGTCTCGCTGAATTGCTGATTATGAAGCTGTGCATAAGCACCATTCATCGCTAACAACTCACTGTGCGAGCCTTGTTCAATGATCTCACCATGATCCACAACCGCAATAATATCGGCATTCTCAATGGTCGATAATCGATGGGCAATAGCGATAGTGGTACGATTCGCCATTAGACCATCCAGGGCAGTCTGAATTGCTCGCTCTGATTCCGTATCCAATGCTGACGTCGCTTCATCCAAAATCAAAATAGGCGCATTTTTCAAGATAGCTCTAGCTATCGCAATACGCTGTCGCTGACCACCAGACAAGAGAACACCATTCTCGCCAACCATGGTATCTAGACCATGATCAAGCTCTTGAATAAAGTCCCAAGCATTGGCTGCTTTAGCTGCTTCAATGACATCTTCTACACTGGTATCACGCAAATAACCGTAGGCGATATTATCTCGAATCGTGCCATTGAAAAGTACAACTTGTTGATTTACCAAAGCGATATTAGAGCGCAGCTCAGTCAACTTATAATCATTGATACGAACACCATCTATACTCAAAGAACCATCATCAATATCATAAAAACGCGGAATTAAGTTCGCTATAGTAGATTTACCACTACCTGAACGCCCTACTAACGCCAAAGTTTTTCCAGCTGGCAAAGACAAACTAATATTTTTTAATGTCTGTTTCTCAGCACCAGTGTATTTAAAGGACATATTATCCCACTCAATATCCCCCTTAAATCGGGTTGCGGGTGTTAATCCTTTATCAACCTCTTCTGGCAAATCCAAGAAATCAAAAATACTGTAAGAAGCGGCAATACCTTTTTGCAATATACTGTTTACATCTGTCAGCTGACGAATAGGCTTACCTAACATACCAGCAGCAGTCAGGAAGGCGATAAAATCGCCTGGAGACATATGTGAACTGATAGAAGGGCTTAAAGCAAACCAAATTAGAATCGCCATCATCAGCGCAAGAATGAACTGCACAATCGGAATATTAAGAGATTTAGTCATTTCCATTTTTAACTGAGAACGACGATTTTCATTCGCAGCCTTATGGAAACGCGATATTTCATACTGGCTACCGCCAAATATTTTAACCACTTCATGACCTTTAATCGCTTCTGATGCCACATCAGTAACACCACCCATCGCATTTTGAATTCGAGTACTCAGTTTGCGAAAACGCTTAGATGCATAAGAAACAATTAAGCCAATTAAAGGCACAACCAATAAAAACAATAAAGAAAGGCGCCAGTTCATATAGATCATATAACCTAACAAACCAACAACTGTTAGGCCTTCACGCAAAAGAACACGTATTGCCTGGGTAATAGAGCCAATGACTTGTTCAGTATCGTATGTCAGCTTAGCGAGAAGTCGTCCAGTAGGAATAGAATGATAATAATTAGAAGGTAGGAGTACGAGCTTATTAAACATGCTGGTACGTAAATCAAAAACCACATTATTGGCAACTTTCGCCATAAAGTAGTTACCCAAGAAAGTACCTATCCCTCGAGCAATAAAAACCCCCAGAATAGCCAAAGGTATTAATAGACGACTATCTGATATTTGCCCTACAGAAACAATATCTACAATATGCTTTAGTAAAGCAGCTAAAGCTGGCTCCATCGAAGCATAAATGACATAACCTATTATACTAAGAACCAAATACAACCAAGATGAGCGCACATAACCCAAAAGGCGAAAATAGTTTTGCATACCAGAAACAGGAGCTTTTGGAGCCGGAGTTTCGATTTCTATATTTTCTTTATCTTGCATTTATAAATTCGCTTTTTCGATGATAGAGGTAGTTGAGTAACCATCAACAAAAGTCAAAACTTTCACTTCCCCTCCATGAGCTAAGACATGATCAGCACCAACAATTGTTTCTATGGTGTAATCCCCACCTTTAACCAAAACATCAGGCGTTAAGAATTCAATAATTTCTTTTGGTGTGTCTTCGTCGAACCAAGTTACCCAGTCAATAGAGCCCACGCCTTCAAGCACAGACATGCGGTGAATTAAGTTATTAATTGGACGTTTTTCGCCTTTAAGTCGCTTAACTGATGCATCGGTATTGACGGCAACAATTAAACGATCTCCAAGCGCTTTGGCCTGCTTCATGTAAGCAATATGTCCAGGATGAAGAATATCGAAACAACCATTCGTAAAAACAATCTTTTCACCATTCATCTGCGCCAGTTTAATTTGCTCAAGCAGATCTTCTGGAGAAAGCACGCCAAAGTTTGTGTTATGTGAACGCTGAAACATGATGGCGTCTAGTCGCTCAGCACTGATTGATGCCGTACCCAGTTTTCCAACGACATAACCCGCTGCTTGGTTAGCGTATTCAACAGCATCAATAAAACGCTTGCTCGTAACATAAACCGCTGTCAAAACTGCAACAACGGTATCGCCAGCGCCCGTAACATCAAACACCTCTTTGGCAGCCGTCGCCAATGAAAAAGGAGGTTTATCATCACTCAATAAAATCAAACCGTCTTCACCACGAGTGACCAATAATGCTTTCCAGCCAAATTGCTCGCGCAGAGCTTTGGCTTTTTCTTCCAACTCTTTCGTTGAGCGGCATTTACCCACTATCGTTTCGAACTCAAGAAGGTTCGGCTTAACTAAGGTTGCTCCTTGATAGATTGAGAAGTCATTACCTTTAGGGTCAACAAAACTAGGCACTTTCGCCGCATTTGATAATTTAATCAAAGACTGAACATCAGCAAGGCAGCCTTTTGCATAGTCAGAAAAAATGACAGCATCAGATTCAGGCAAACACTCCTCGACGACTTTTGCCAATGCTTCATTTTGAGAAAGACTGTCTTCACGCTCTTCAAAATCCAAACGAATAAGTTGTTGATGACGACTCATCACACGCAATTTAGTGATGGTTGGTAAGGTTTCTGAGCGAACAAAACGACAAGTCACCCCTACCTCTTCTAGGCAACGAGACAAAACATCAGCATTTTCATCGTTGCCGACTACACCTACTAACGTTACAGATACACCTAATTTAGCCAAACCAAGTGCTACGTTTGCGGCACCACCGGGGCGATCTTCAATACTGGAAACCTTAACGACTTGAACCGGAGCTTCAGGAGAAATACGCGAGGTGCCACCATGCCAGTAGCGATCTAACATCACATCCCCAACAACAAGGATGTGTTTATCTTTAAAATTCAAATACGAAGAGTTCATAGGCACATAATAATCGATTTTTAGAGACACTCATCTTATCATACTCCCACACCAAGTTGGACATACCTAAAACATACGAAATAAGGCTTTTACACAATGCTGAATTCCGCTCTATTATCTAGCCAATCGTTCTTATTTGATGAACTTTTAAACAATTGGTCTTGTTATGGTATCAACAAGGAAGATGGCTATAGTTATGAAAGCATGAACCATGACTGGACCAACAATAGTGTTGGCCGTGTTCGTTTATTAACTCAATGTCGTCAGCTATATACTTTTAGTCATGCCTGCCAGATCAAAAACATGCCAGAGTGGCAAGTGAAGCTAACCCCGCTTTTCGACTTCATCACTTCTCATTATTTTATCGATGAACGCTGGATTTTTTCGTTGCATGACGATCTTTCAATCAAAGACACACAATCAGACGCATATGCTCTTGCTTTCGTATTACTGTCTTTTAGCCATTATTACAGAGTAACAAAAGATGATCGCGCTCTTATTTTTATGAAAAAAACGCATCTCTTTTTATTAGATAATATGCGAGCCCTATCAGGTGGTTTTTATGAATCCTATCCTGTCGATACAAGCCAAATTCGTCGCCAAAACCCACACATGCACTTACTAGAAGGTTATGTTGCTGCTTTTAATACAACTAACGATGACGATTATAAAGAGGCTATCCAATCTCTACTTTCATTAGCACTTGAACGTTTTTATCACAAAGAAACGAAGACACTACGTGAGTTTTTTAGTGCTGATTGGAGTATTGACCCTCAAACAGGCAATCAAGTAGAACCTGGGCATCACTTCGAATGGGTCTGGTTGCTTTACCAAGCAAATAAAATAATCCCTAACCCCGACTATACTGACTTAGCACAACAACTATGGCTAACAGCAACCAGACATGGACTAGCCAACAATGGCGGCATTTACAATCAAATAGACGGAGATACCAAGCACCCCCTTGATAAAGAAAAACGTATCTGGCCGATTACCGAATATTTAAAAGCAGTCACAGTAATGCCGATTGGCAAAGAAGAGAAAATCGACCGTTTAGAGAAATGCATCAATTTTGCTCAGCAGCACTATTTTCTAACAAACGGCCGTTGGAATGAATACCTTAACGAAGACAACACACCAAAAAACTATCCGCTTCCCGGAACCAGCAGCTATCATATTTTTCTCGGCCTGACAGAAGTGATAGCATGGGCAAAAGCAAACAACGGTTTTCTGGGCTCTTTCTAGTTTTAGCTTACTGGCTTAGGCTTATACGTAAACTTAGCAAAGGCAAAACCTTAGATATTAGGACAAATATATTATGTATATAGTAACTGGTGGTGCCGGATTCATTGGCAGTAATATCATCAAGGCCTTAAACAACAAAGGCATCAAGAATATCCTTTTGGTAGATGATTTGACGGACGGTAAAAAATGTCTAAACCTGTCCGATCTTGATATTGCTGATTACATGGATATGTATGACTTCTTGGATGCTATTAAGAACGATACATTAGGCATTAACCCTATTGCCGTTTTCCATGAAGGTGCTTGCTCAGCAACCACAGAGTGGAACGGTAAGTATGTTATGGACGTGAATTATCAATATTCAAAAGCGGTACTAGATTTTTGTTTAAAACATGATGCACCATTTTCCTATGCGTCTTCAGCTTCTGTTTATGGTTCTGGCCCCGTTTTTCAGGAGTCCCGTGAAAACGAAAAGCCACTTAACATGTACGCCTACTCAAAATTCCAATTTGACCAATACATTCGCGCTATTTTGCCGAAAGCGAAAAGCCAAATTGTTGGTTTCCGCTATTTCAACGTGTATGGACCTCGTGAGCAACATAAAGGCAGCATGGCAAGCGTGGCTTTCCACCTTCGTAACCAAGTACTTGCTGGCGAGAATCCAAAGCTTTTTGGCGCTTACGATGGCTACGAAGCTGGCGGTCAAAGCCGTGATTTCATTTACGTTGAAGATTTGGTTAATACCAAACTTTGGTTCCTAGAAAACCCAGAGAAGTCAGGTATTTTTAATCTAGGTACAGGTAAAGCAGAGCCTTTCCGCACAATCGCTGAAACTGTTATAGCCCATTATGGAAAAGGCGAAATTGAATACATTCCCTTCCCTGAACACTTAAAAGGGGCTTATCAAAGCTTCACTGAGGCAGACATATGCAAGCTTCGTAAAGCTGGATATGAAGGAAATTTCCGTGGACTAGCGCAAGGCGTTCAAGATTACTTAGGTTGGCTCGATACGAATGGCTAAATATTTAATTGTTGGCCCATCTTGGGTTGGTGATATGGTCATGGCGCAGAGCCTCTTTATTACGCTAAAACAGCGTGATGAAGAGGCTATCATAGATGTCATTGGTCCAAACTGGTCATCACCTATATTGGCTAGAATGCCAGAGGTTCGTAACGCAATTACCTTGCCCACAGGTCACGGTGAATGGGGGATCAGTACGCGCCACAAACTAGGGCATTCACTCCGTTCAGAACACTATGATCACGCAATCGTGATGCCTCGTTCATGGAAGTCTGCCCTGGTACCCTTTTTTGCTAAGGTTACGCATCGCGTCGGCTTTACTGGTGAGCAGCGCTACATTCTGCTAAATGAGCGTCGCAAGCTAGACAAAAGCATTTTAAATCAAACCGTAAAACGCTTTACATCTTTAGGATTGCCTAACGAGTTAGCCTATCCACCTATGGATATCCCGTTACCTGCGTTACGAGTTGACTCAGATAATCAGAAAAAACTCTTTCGATTACACAGCTTATCAAATAGACCTGCAATCGCTCTTATGGCGGGTGCAGAATTTGGTCCTTCTAAACAGTGGCCTATCGCTTATTTTCATGAGTTAGCCAAAAGCGCCATTGAAGCGGGTTATCAAGTCTGGGTATTAGGTGGACCAAAAGACCAAAACGACGGCGAGGCAATCATTAGCCACCTAGGTGAGTTTGCCGTAAATCTTTGTGGAAAAACCCAATTGGTAGACGCTATAGATTTACTGGCGGTAGCAGAAAAAGCCGTTAGTAATGATTCTGGATTAATGCATATTGCAGCTGCCGTTGGCACTGAAGTACATGGAATCTATGGATCTACAAGCGAATTATTTACACCACCTCTCACAAGCAACAAGACCATTCATAATCTTCACCTTGAATGCTCTCCTTGCTTTAAAAGAATCTGTCCGCTCGAGCACACTAACTGCCAGAATCAACTGACTCCTGACATGATTATAAGGACAGTCATCACCCAATGAATCTTGTATTACTCAGAAATAGGCCACATTTTGGAGCTCAAATAACCAGTATTCCGGTGCTGTTTTTCTTCTTCCAAAACTACGGCAATCAAGACCTGACTCTTTTATCAAAAAGCAATGTCGGATGGATTTACAACCAGCTGCCTTGGGTAAAAGAATGCATTCAGTCAAAAAGTAGACTCGAAGATCTTAAAAAACTTAAGCATTGCGACAACCTGCTTAATTTGAGACCTAGCAATCGCCTTCCTGTCATTTTATATAAATTTATTAAAGGTGGGAGAGTCTTCGACTTTGTAAAAAATGATTTTCTTATCCACTTAACTTCTGAAAAACATAACGTTTTATGTGATACAGAATACAGAGCGCTAGCTTATCTAAAAATCTTCATTAGAGATGAGCGTGCCCTACTGAATGCCCTAGCAGCGCCCTTTTTAGCGTTATTACAAGACTCCAATTTGAATCTAGAAAGAGCAGAACTAAACATACTTATAATGCCTGGTGGCGGTGCTGGTGAAGGAAAAAAATGGGGAATTGAGAACTTTATTAGCGCTGTACAATCCATTGCCAATACACTAGAAAAAAATTGTCATCTCCATATTCTATTAGGGCCAGATGAGAAAAGAGAAATTCAATACATGCAGGAGCTGAATATCAAAAACTCATCTCTTCACGTAAACATCCCTCTTAACGACATAGCAAAGCTAGTCGATCACTGTGACTTAACAATAGCAAATGACTGTGGGCCATCTCACATAGCGCAATGCATGCAAAAACCATATATAGGTCTATTTAGAGAGCCTAATACTGAGTGGTTTCTAAGCCATGCAAAGTCGGTTAAAGTGCTCCCACAAAAAGGAAATGACATCAAAACCATTACCACCAAAAGCGTCACCGAATACGCTGTTAATTTATTGAAGAGCCAAGCATGAAAATTTCAGGCAATATCATTACCCTCAACGAAGAGAAAAATATCGCCGCTTGTATAGAATCTATGCGAACTGTCTGCGATGAGATTATCGTAGTTGACTCAGGAAGCACCGATAATACGATTGAAATCGCTAAAAGCTTAGGCGCAACCGTAGTAAAGCAGCCCTATCTAGGCGACGGCATCCAAAAAAATGTCGCACTAAACCACACTCAAAATACTTGGGTACTAAGCTTAGATGCTGATGAACGCTTAACACCAGAAATGACACAAGCCATTCAGCAGTTAGACCTAGAATCTACTAGCATTGAAGGCTACTCATTTCGCAGACAAAATATGATTGGCAACCGCTGGATCAAGCATTGCGGCTGGTACCCTGACCGCTGCATTCGGTTATACAATACAGACAAAACTCGCTTTGCCGATGTCAAACAACACGCCAGCGTGCAAACTAAAAACGTCAAAAATATCGATGCCGATATCATCCACTATTCCTTTAAAAATATTGGCGAATTATTTGCCAAGCCTGGTCGTAATTTCAGTGGAAGAGCAGCTAAAATCATGTACGCAAAAGGCAAGCGCGCGAATTGCTTCTCTCCTTTTACTCACGGCCTAAATGCTTTTATCCGTAAGTATATTTTTCAAAGGGGATTCATGGGTGGCGTAGATGGAATGACAGTAGCATTGAGTGCGGCGGTCAATAGCTATCTCAAATACGCTAAACTGCTTGAATATCAACGCGATCCTAGCGTCACAAAACAAGACGACTTTAAAAACATCTGGTAACAAAACAGGCGATACACCTTGAGCAAAATGCTAACAGTACTTCATGTCAATCTCGCTAAAGGCTTCCGTGGCGGCGAGAGACAAACAGAGCTTCTTATAAGAGCCCTAGCAAAGCACTTTAAAATAAAGCAATTGCTTGCTTGTCGAGAAGATTCCCCGCTTCGTACTAGGCTTGCTGACGTCGAGGACCTGTCTTTTGTTACGGCAAATAACCAGTTATCAGGCCACTATGCAGCTCCTCATGCTGATATCGTTCATGCGCATGAAGCCAAAGCTGTCCATTGGGCTTATATTCACAAGCTATTAAGAAACACCCCTTACATACTTACTCGACGAGTCGATACTGTCGTAAAAGATAAGTGGTTAAATAAAAAGACATACAGTAATGCGTCTGCATTAGTGGGCATATCCACACTTATTGCTAACCAAATTCGTGATAAAAAATGGGGAGAAGTCAATCAGATCCCTAGTACCTTAGCCCATTTAGAAACCGATCACAAAGAAGGCGAAGCCTTTCGAAATGCTTTTCCTGGAAAGACAATTATTGGCCATGTAGGTGCATTAGTTGATAAACATAAGGGACAAAAAGTTCTTATTGAAGCTGCTAGCCTATTAGAAAAAAGCCATCCCGACTTACATATTGTTTTTTTCGGCGATGGTGCAGATAAAGAAGAACTTGAGTCTTTATCCAAAGACATTAAAAATATTACATGGATGGGATTCAAACCAAAGATTGGTGACTATTTACCTTACTTCGATCTTTTTGCCTTCCCCTCTAGAAATGAGGGTTTAGGGTCTACATTGTTAGACGTTATGGATGCAGGTGTGCCTATCATTGCCTCTAATGTTGGTGGCATTCCAGACATTGTTATTAATAACGAGACTGGAATATTAATCGAAGCAAACGATAGTTCTGCACTCAAAGACGCCATAATAAAGCTTTCCAGTGATAAGGCACTTCAAACGAGATTGGTCGAGGGAGCCAAAAAACAAATTGAAAATTATACGCCACAAAAAATGGCTGAAAGATATTTTTCCATCTATGAAAAAATAACGGCCTGATATACAAAAACAGACCGTTATTTAAAGCCTAACTATTTCCTAAATCGACTAACACTTTCTAGTGCATCCTTTAAATAGATATAGTTAGGCTCTGCACCTTTTTTTACTCTATTTGTTAAATCATAGATTTTATATTGACCACCAGCACCCACTTCCAAAATACTATCATTAGTAATCAAGGCATAAGCAGCATAACTTGACGAAAGCACCCAATCTCGCTTTTCACTACTACCTAAAAGATCAATGCCTTCTGAATAAGTATTTAGAGGACTAGTAACGCCAAGATAATTTTTCATTAATGTAGGTACAACATCTTCATGGCTCGTTATAGAATCTAGCTTTTCTTTTTCTAATTTCACTCCAATATTAGGTCCAACCATAATAAATGGTACATGAGTTTGTGCTGCCGTAAAATTACTATTATGCCCCCAATAATTGAGTTTATTGTCATTCAACTCTTGGGCATGATCACCCGTAATAATAACAAGGGTATTCTCGGCATCACCAGTTAACTTCAACTCATCCAGCACCTGTTTAGCCAAATCATCAACATAGCGGACACTCGTTTTATAACGATTCATAAATGGTGTAGGATCAGAATCTTTATTAAGAGCTAAGTAATTTACATCCGCCAACATAGGTTCATATTTTTTGTCGTAATCTTTCGGAAAATCGTAGCCATGCGGAGCATCGTAAAAAAGAAACGAGAAGGTTGGTTTAGACTTATCTCTATGTTGATACCACCGCAACCAATCTTCGGTCAGATTTTTATCTCTTTCAGCAGGAGAGCTTCCTTCAGACCTTAGACGCAAACCATTCACTTTGGCGAAAACAGTTTGATTAAACTCAGGATCTGTCAAAGAAGCAGAAGTAAAAATACCTAGCTGATAATCCAACGCTTGAAGGCGATCCATAAAAACGGGAGATCTTTGATTCGATAGCATGCTTTGCCAATACGTCCCAGGTAGACCATAGAAAAGGCCAAAAATACCTGTTCGAGTCGCATTCCCTGTTGATATGTGATTAGCGAAAGAAACGCCGTTTTGAGCATAAGCCCACATGTTAGGTGAATTATCAGCATTAAAGGTATCAAAACGCCATGAGTCCACTACCAAAAACATAATATTCACAGGCTTATCGACAGTAACTGTATTCAGCTCTCCAATTGGATAGTTAAGGTTACTGCTTACTTTTAAAGACAGCTTCTTTTGCTGCTCTAATGCCTTCTCATCAATCCAACCATGTTTTCGCATCCAATCATTTGCAGTAGCAGGTTGAAATAGAGGCAAATAGCTTTTACTGATAGTAACAGGCTGGTATGCGTTTGCTGCAGCCCATATGTGAATAAAATTACTAACAAAAAAACATAAAACAAAAAAATATACAAAATATCTTTTTTTAAGTTTTCTTTCTGGATAGGCACTTAAAAAATGCAGTAAAGCATACTCAATTAAAAATATAACGAGAAAGCTAAAAGCAGCGATAAGCCAAGTAACGATGGAAAAATCAACAACATCACCGGACAATACAAGTTTAAGGACGACCTCGTTGATATGAAAACGATACTGGGCAAAAACAAAGGTATCAATCAGTTGCACAAATAGCGAAACCGACGCCAAAAGACTAACAATCAAATAAAATATTTTTCTAGGAAGAAAAATAAATATAAAAGCAAAAAAACCTAAAATCCCGCCTAATAATGCCATTTGCCCTATTAAACTCGTGACAATAAAAGAGGACCCTAAAATATCTGTAGGAAATTCAGGTAAAAATGAGAAGTACCTTATTGCTAAAAGTATAGAAAAAAATATGTTTATTATTAGGAAGCAACCAAAAACTGAACGCTTATTACCAAGAGCCATGATAAAAACCTAGAAGATTAATTTAAAAAGCAAAAAATGAAAATAAAATCATGAATCAACACCAAATAAATCCCGCGTATAAACTTTATTTTTTACGGCAGATATATCATCTGTCATTCTGTTTGCTACGATCACATCGGATATCGCTTTAAACTCCTCTAAGCTTTTTATTACTTTCGAGTTAAAAAAGTTATCTTCATTAAGCGCTGGCTCATACACAACAACTTCTACACCTTTGGCTTTTATACGTTTCATAACACCTTGAATAGCAGACGCTCTGAAATTATCAGAACCAACTTTCATCACGAGACGATAAATCCCGACGACTTTGGGGCTATTTTTCAAGATAGATTCAGCAACAAAATCTTTACGTGTAGCATTTGCGTCAACAATCGCTCGCACCAAATTGTTTGGGACTTTGTCATAATTAGCTAGTAGCTGTTTGGTATCTTTTGGTAAGCAGTATCCACCATAACCAAATGACGGATTGTTATAGTGACTACCAATACGCGGATCAAGCCCAACACCTTGAATAATTTGACGACTATCTAAATGGTGAGATTCCGCATAGCTGTCTAACTCATTAAAAAATGCAACGCGCATGGCCAAATAAGTATTAGCAAATAGCTTAATGGCCTCAGCTTCAGTTGCCCCTGTGAGCAGCACATCTATGTCTGTTTTTTCCGCGCCCTGAACAAGCAGATCTGCAAAAACCTGCGCTCTATCTGAGACCTCCCCAACGACAATCCGCGAAGGATATAAGTTGTCATATAACGCCTTGCCTTCACGCAAAAACTCAGGTGAAAATAAAAGATTATTAGTAGAAAAACGCTCGCTCGCGGACTTTGTAAAGCCTACCGGGACAGTAGATTTCACCACCATGACCGCATTAGGATTGATACGCATAACATCCTGAATTACGGACTCAACATGGCTAGTATTAAAATAATTTGTTTCTGGATCATAATCGGTAGGGGTTGCAATGATCACATAGTCTGCACCAAGATAAGCCTCTTCCTTGTTTAGCGTTGCAACAAAATTAAGGTTTTCTTCGGCTAAATAACGCTCTATATCACGGTCTTCGATAGGTGACTGTTTTTTATTAAGCATATCTACCTTAGCGGCAACAATGTCCAAGGCGACGACATGATTGTACTTTGCTAATAACAGAGCATTAGAAATGCCAACATACCCAGTTCCAGCCACTGCTATTTTCATTCAGTTTACCTTTTGTTTTAAAGATAGAATTTGTATTCAAAAGAGGCTATTTTACAGTTTGCACCATAATTAAAAATGCCAAATCGTGTTTTTTTATTATTTACATCAAGAAATGCAGCAAATCGAGAACACCACAGCTAATCTTAATAAAAAACAAGGAGTTCTATATGAAGTTTGAACTGGTAGATCGTCAAGGCTATATCCCTGATCTTATCTATGGCGCCTCAGGACAAGAGCTTTCCTGCTTTATTCCCAGTGACTATCCATTCCAACAAGTCAGCTACAACAATGGCGAAGGCGAAGCCATTATCGATAAACACACATGGCACTTTTTCTTTACTCAAGAAGGAATTGGCATCAAATTAATGGACGGCATCGTAACATTAAAAGAAGCCGAACATTTCTTGCTTGCAGTTAAATCACACATTTGGGGGGAAACACACCAACAAGTGCAAATATTTATGGCAGGAGCAACACCAAAATAACTAGGTTTCATGACGGAGCTTACCTCGATCAAAAGGCCCAGCTCCGTCATATTCACTATGCAAAGTCTATGTCATTACAAAGCAACAGCTCGCAGCATTCTTTTTGACCATTGACTCCACGACCCAACATAAACTTGCTTTGCCTCTATCCCAGCATAGTTTAAAGCCAAGACATTATGGCAAGCAGTTACACCAGAACCACAATAATACACGTATGCATCACTACTATTAGATAGCCAATCTTGCCATTCCACATGAAGCTGCTCAGCGGGTTTGAAACAAGCATTTGCATCTAAGTTATCTGAAAATGGACGATTTATAGCACCTGGAATATGCCCAGCAACAGCATCAATGGTTTCGTTCTCGCCATTAAAGCGATCTGATGTTCTAGCATCCACTAATTGAAACTGATTCGTTTCAAAGTTTTCAACTATCGCTTGCTCACTGACCGCCCAAGGAAAAGAAACCTCAATTTGATTGGATGTCGATTTTGCTATGACTGGAGTTAGTGAAACATCCCTTCCTTCTCTCAACCATGCAGGAAAGCCACCATTTAAAACACGTACATCAATATTTTGCTGGCTAAGCATCCACCAAGCTCTTGCGGCAATCGCTCCCCCCATATCGTCGTACACAACAACTTGAGTACTAGAGTCTATTCCCCAAGCCAGCAATTGCTCGGAAAAGACAATTTCATCCGGCAAAGGATGTCGACCAGTCAATTCTGTCTCTGGCGCTGCCAACTGACGATGAACATCCACAAAAATAGCACTTGGAATATGCCCTTTATTATATTCAGACTGACCTTTAGCGTGATCCGTTAAATAGAATCTACAGTCTAAAACAACCACATTAGGCTGCCCAAGTAATAGGGCCAGTTCATTTGTATTAATTAATGTTTTTAATAGCACAGGCTTTCCTCAGACAATCGTAGGTGGTCATAAACAAACTTTTTCTGTTTCTTTTAAATCTACTTTGATTATTCATTTTTTGCTAATATTCGCAGCAATTATCTTACTACTGAGTTTTCTATGTTACGTATCGACCTAATTCTTACCGAGCAAGGCCTTGCTAAATCTCGCTCGCAAGCACAAACCTTTATTAGTGAAGGACGAGTATCGTACAAACAAAACGAGAAGTGGATAAAAGTCACCAAACCTAGCTTGAAACTGTCATCCGACATTGAGCTGAACGTCATCTCAGACGAGGCCGATAAATACGTTTCCCGTGGCGCCTTGAAACTTGAAGGTGCTCTGCTACATACAAAACTCAATATCGAAGGTTTCCTTGTATTAGATATCGGCCAATCTACCGGTGGCTTTAGTGATTGCGCGATTCAACACGGTGCTGCGCATGTTGTTGGTGTTGAGGTCGGACATGACCAACTGGACCCTCGCCTACGTAACCATCAAAATATTATCTGCCTAGAAGGAATTAATGCTCGAAACTTGAGTATTAAAGACCTAAGTGAACACTTCCCAGAAAAAGGCTTTGATCTTATTGTCATGGATGTTTCTTTTATATCACAGACTAAAATTTTGCCTCAGCTACCAATTTTACTAAGTAAAACAGGGCACCTGATTACATTAGTAAAACCTCAATTTGAAGTAGGCAAAGAATTCATAGGTAAAGGCGGAATAGTAAAAGACAAAACGCGTGTAAAACAGCTCGAACAGGACATGCAGGACTTCATCAAAGAACTAGGCTTTGAGGTCAAATGCTATATAGAAAGCCCAATAAAAGGCGGTGACGGTAATCAAGAATTTTTACTTTGGGCAACCAGATCCTAGATCTTAAAATCTCGGTTTATAAAGGTGGTTAAATTACCTCATCATAACTATGGTGACTATTAGGTAAAACCTCGCGAGCTTCTTTTTCTTCAAGCTCGGTAATGTAGTTTCTTGCCATGTAGAACCCCAAACAGCCAAAGATAACGGATCCTACAGCCTGCCCAAAAAGTATCCCCTCTGCGCCCATAAAGAGAGAGAAGATAGTAATTAATGGCCATGTACCTAACGTCGCACGACCAAAATTTAGCAAGGTACTATTTAACGGTTTACCAAGGTTGTTAAAAACAGCAATCGCAATAAACAACAAACTCTGGAAGAAAAAGCTAAAAGATACAAAGGTAGCAAAGAATCGAATTAGGTCAGCACTACTTTGTGTTGCATGAAACACTGATACAAGCCAATCTTGCATTTGATAAAGACAAAAACACAATACCAAGCAATATCCGAAAGCATAAACGACAGCACTACTAATTGCACTGTGCATTCTATCAAAACGCCCTGCCCCATAGTTCTGCCCTAATATAGGCCCAACGGCACCAGATAAGGCAAATATCCCGCCAAACACCACAGGAATAATACGCCCAATAACCGCCACAGCAGCAACTGCATCATCACCAAACGACGAAGTATGCTCCATGACAATGGCATTCGCTAACGGCGAGGACATATTAGTTAACATGGCAGGAATGGCAATTACGGAAATCGATTTAGCATCTTTGAAGAAATCCATTAGATCAAACTCGCCCAGCATCCTATGGATATGAACCACACCATAATACGACACAGCAACCATGGAAAAGCGCGCAATCAAAGAAGCAATAGCCGCACCTTGCACGCCCAATCCGAAAGCAAAAATAAAGATAGGATCTAATAGCGCATTGACCAATCCACCAACCATTGTGGCGTACATAGCACGGCGGGCATCACCCAACGCTCGCATAATTCCAGAGCCAATCATGCCTATCATTACCGCTGGCATGCCTATGACTAAAATCTGCAAATACCCTGTTGCCAAGTCAAGCGTTCGCCCTGTGGCACCAACATACAAAAGGATATGAGGAATATTAGGCCATATAAGCCAGACCACGCCGGTCGAAAAGAAAATACCAAATGCCAGCACATTGACTGCACGACGTTTAGCCAACTCGATCTGCCCCTCACCAACCGCTCTTGAGACTAAGGCTGTCGCCGCAATAGACACAGCAATGCTCAACGAAATGGTAAAAAACATGATGGTGCTGGCAAATCCTACCGCCGCCACCGCTTCTTTCTCGCCCAACATAGAAAGGAAAAGCATGTCGACCAGATCAACCAAAAACATGCACATCAAACCAAACGCACCAGTGGCAGACATGCTAACAACATGTTTAAAGGTTGAACCTTCTGTAAGCTTTGCCGGACCAGGCATTTGTTTCCCCTAAAGTGACGCATCTAACTACTATGCGGCAAAAAACGCGACAAAAAAATTCGCCAATAAATAAAAAAACCGGACAAGCAAATACTTGTCCGGTCGGGTATTTTCTCATGTATGACGATTTGAGAAAATGCTTACATTGTGGATAACCTAGTGAAGATCGTTATTTGATCGATTAAAAACAATTTTTTCAACATCTGCAAAGCGTTCGGCAAAGTGTACAGTCATGCCCTCTTTCACCGATTCAGGCAATTCTTCAAAATCACGACGATTTGGCTCAGGCAAAATTACTTCACTAATTTTACTACGCTTAGCGGCAATGATTTTTTCGCGAATACCACCAACAGCTAAAACCTGACCAGTAAGCGTCAACTCACCTGTCATTGCTAATCCACGTCGAACCGGTTCACCTTTAGCCAATGACAGCAATGCTGTAGCCATGGAAATACCTGCGCTTGGGCCATCTTTCGGTGTAGCGCCTTCTGGAACATGCAAATGCACTAAGCTTTTATCAAAGAATTCTGGGTGTTTCTGATAGCTTTTTGCATGAGAGAAGACATAGGAATACGCAATTTCGGCTGATTCTTTCATTACATCGCCAAGCTTACCCGTGAGTTTTAAGCCTCGCGTTAATTCATGTACCTTGTTGGCTTCAATCGGTAAGGTCGCCCCGCCCATAGAAGTCCAAGCCAAGCCAGTAACAACACCAACCCCTTGTAATGTTTTTTCTGGTCGGAAATAAGGCATACCTAACAAGGTCTCAACGTCTTTCACGCCAACATTGATATGCTCTTTTTCACCCGTCATTAACTCAACGACACTCTTGCGCAAGATTTTTTGCAGCAGCTTATCTAAGCCTCGAACACCAGCTTCTCGAGCATAATGCTCAATAATATGTCGAAGTGCAGCATCAGTAATATTCAGCTGCTTCTTCAACAGCTTATTTTTCTTAAGTAATTTCGGCCATAAATGCTGCTTAGCAATCGCTAGTTTTTCATCACCGATGTAACCAGACAATCGAATAACATCCATCCGATCTAACAAAGGCGCAGGAATAGTATCCAACTGGTTTGCCGTACAAATAAACAGCGCCTTAGATAAATCGATGCGCATATCTAAATAATGATCAAGAAACTCAACATTTTGCTCAGGATCAAGCGCTTCCAATAAAGAAGACGCTGGATCACCTTGGAAAGAAGAACCAATTTTATCAATCTCATCCAACATGATGACAGGGTTTTCGACCTCAACATCTTTCAATGCTTGAACAAACTTGCCCGGTAAGGCGCCTACATAAGTCCGTCGATGACCTTTAATTTCAGCTTCGTCGCGCATACCACCAAGACTAAAGCGATAAAACTTACGATTCAAAGACTCAGCAATCGATTTACCGATCGACGTTTTACCAACACCTGGTGGGCCAACTAACAATAGAATGCTACCGCCCATTTCGCCGCGGTGCGCGCCCAAAGCTAAGAATTCAACGATGCGGTCTTTTATGTCACCAAGGCCTGCATGATGAGATTCAAGAACCTCACGCGCTAGCTTGATATCCAAATTGTCTTTCGAGTGAACGCCCCATGGCAAAGACGTCGCCCAATCCAGATAGTTACGCGTCACACCATACTCTGGAGAACCTGTCTCAAGAATGCTCAGTTTATGCAACTCTTCTTGGATTTTATCGTTCACTGCTTTGGGTAAAGTTTTACCTTCTAAACGAGCTTCGAATGTTTCTACATCAGAAGTACGATCGTCTTTTGAAATACCCAGCTCTTTCTGGATGATTTTCAATTGCTCTTTTAGGAAAAAGTCTCGCTGATGCTTACTGATTTTATCATTCACTTCGGCGCTAATTTCGTTCTGCAAGCGTGCAATTTCAAGCTCTTTTCTTAGCAAAGTAAGAGCCAAATGCATGCGAGCATTTACTGGAATGGTTGCCAAAACATCATATAAATCTTCCGCATCCGCAGAAGTGATAGATGCAGCAAAATCTGCCAACAAACCCGATTCATTAAATGAGAACCGACCTAGATACTGCCTTAGATCTTCACTAAACAACGGGTTTAAACGAATCAGCTGTTTAATCGCATCCAGAATGGCAATAGAATAAGCTTTCGATTCATCATCATTGGATTTCACATCATTAAGATAACGAACGCGAGCGAGGTAAGGCGCTTCTTCACTTAGCCATTCAATAACTTCAAAACGTTTTACACCTTGAGCTAGAAAGGTCAATTTATCATTTTGCTTCTCGGCTTTATGTACTCTTGCAACGCAACCAATAGAGCGAAATTCGTCTACTGAAGGCGCTTTTTTCGTTTTCTTATCAGCATAAACCAAACCTACGACCGCTTGAGGATGTTCTGCGATTCGCTCTAAAGTATCTTCCCACTGCTCGGCATCCACCATAACAGGCTGTACCTGAGCGGGAAAAAATGGGCGGCTTGAAATAGGCAAAATAAACAATGTCTCAGGCAAAACATCATCTGGAAGAGCAAGACCTCTAGGATCACTAATAACAATGCCTTCCTCTTCTGTTACTTCAACTTGGCCTTCTTGTGCATCTAAGTATTGCTCGTCATCACTCATAATAAACTTCTCAATAAATCTGTATTTTTGTAAAAAATGACGCCAGAAATGTCTGTGGCTATTTTTTATAAGCTTTTGCTATGGATAGATCTTATGTAATGACGATATTGCCGAAAACAATACCATAGGCTATTTTCCCAAATACTTACTCACTTCAAGAAACAAACTAACCCTCAGGACAGGATTAGTTATTTGGCCTATTCCGACTTAGTGTTATTATAGTAGCCATGCTATAGATAGAACTCGCTCAATTTCACACTCTCGACTCAGAGTTACAAAAAAGGAAAGGCTAATGACCCGCGATGAACTCCTTAAGGCTTACAACGATATATTTGTGATCAAACACCCTTTTGTTAAACACAAATTAACCAGTCTTCGCGATAAAAACACCAGCACACGTGAATTTCGCATGTTAGTAGAAGAGCTAGGAACGCTAATTGGCTACGAAGCAACACGTGATTTAGAAACAACTGATGTTGAAATTGAAACACCTCTAGAAAAAGCTATGTGCCCAGTTCTAAAAGGCAAGAAGCTTTGTATCGTTACAATAATGAGAGCGGGTAATGGACTTGCTGAAGGAGTATTAAAACTGTCTCCTAGTGCACGAGTTGGGCACGTTGGCTTATATCGCGATCCTGAGACAAAGCAGCCTGTTGAGTACTACCTAAAAATGCCACACTCAGTGAATGAGCGTACCATTATTGTGGTTGACCCAATGCTGGCAACGGGTAACTCTGCCATTATGGCCATCGATAAGATGAAAGAAATGGGCGCAACAGATATTCGCTTTATCTGCCTATTTGCGGCACCAGAAGGCATTCAAGCATTTAAACAAGCGCATCCTGATGTTGCCATGTATATCGGATCAATCGATCGTGGCCTTGATGAGCATGCCTATATTCGCCCAGGTGTTGGCGACGCTGGCGATCGTATTTACGGCACGCGCTAATTACTGAATAAACAAATAAAAAGCCGCCTCTTAGTTCAATAAAGAGACGGCTTTTGTATCATTCAAAAGTAGCAAATTAATTGTAACGCTAGCCCTTAAGAGCCAGGAAAGCTCCGGCACTTGCCATGATTCCACCAGCCGTCCTATTCAATGTTTTCATAGAGCGTTCAGACTTCATAAAACGTCTCGCCTGAGAAGCCCCAACAGAAATTATTGTCAAACCAAGTAACAGCGCAACAAAAGTAAGAAACGACGCCAACACAATATCAGAGGCACTTAAGACTGTTAAATCCATAAATGTCGGCAAAAAAGCGACATAAAAAAGTATAACTTTAGGGTTAGAAGCAGAAATCATAAAGCCTTGAATAAAACTCGCCATCTCGTTATTTGCGTCTTGCAGATTATCACCTGAGGAAACAGTAGAAACTGGCGATATCCACATTTTCCAACCCAGATAAATAAGATAAGCAGCACCAGCATAACGTATGATAAGAAACACTTCCTCCCAAGCTGATGCAATGGCTGCCAAGCCGTAACACGCCATAACTAAATAGACGATATCGCTCATTACCATACCAAGACTAAGAGAAAAGCTCGCTCTCGCGCCTCTAGAGATACTTCTTGCCAAAATAGCAAAAATCCCAGGTCCCGGAGTAATGCTAAAAATAAAAATAGCGATAAAAAATGTAATTCCGCTTTCTAGAGTCATATCAAACCCTCCACCAACTTACGGCTAATGCTCAGCAACACCACAACCAGCTAAAATCATGCGAGTAATAAATTGCCTAGCTTCTTCATAATCACTTTTTTCTAACTCATTTTTCTGCAATAGAATTTTCACTTGTGCATCAAAATCAGCATAAGTCTGAGTCATCGCCCAAATACTAATAAAAAGATGTTCGGTTGAAACAGGGTTCATCAAGCCTTTATCTACCCAAACCTGAATTGTCGCCTTTTCGCGACTTAATTCAGTAACAAACAAATTTCTAAGATAATCTAAAACAAAGGTTTCTTCACCTATTAATGCCATCGCAAAGATCTTAGAAGCATTTTTATTGGTACGAGATTGATCTATTTTTTCACTGATATAACGCGTTAGATTTTGCTTAGGTCCTTCTTCAACATTAAATTCGCTGACGGAATCTAACCAAAGACGAAGAATGCGCTCTAACACAGCCTCTAGAAGGTCTTTTTTAGAGCGATAATAGTAATGAACATTTGCCTTAGGTAACCCAGCTTCATCGGCAATCATCTGAGTAGTGGTTTTCGCTAAACCTTGTCGAGCAAAAACACGTTCAGATGTTTCTAAAATAAGGGTTTGATTTTGAGCACGAATGTGCGCTTTCAACTGATCTTTTGGTCGTTTTACTTCGGTCAAAGGTGAAGCCTCACTGATCAACATGTCACTAAAGGGGGAATGTTTTTTATATCGACTTACCATCCTGTGCGATACATCGGAAGAATAACATTCTTTACAATAGGCACGAAGCCTTAAGAAAAAATTGCATAAAAAAAGGGAGCCGAAGCTCCCCATTTCCCCTCGTAGCAGAGACGTTAATGACTATAGGCATTCGTCATTAGGCTAACTGCTACACCACGTTGGCGCTGTAATTGAGACGCAAAACCAATAAAATTCAGCGTACTTCAATGTTCTTGATCGATGGTTATTACCATCGCTGGTCACTGATACTAGTAAACCAAAAATACTCTACCATTTTCTAATAGTTAACACTTTTAGAAATTAAATCAGGCGATTCAGACAAGTAAATACTGTCTTTTATAAAATCTATATAACGATTATAAACAGCTGATTTTACAGTGCAATAGATGAGAGCTAAAAAACTGACCGATCGATCAGTTTTTTTATAATTTAGACATTTTTAGGAGATGGGGATTTAGAAACTCGGTTGCGCCCCTTCTTTTTGGACTGATATAAGGCTTCATCTGCCCTCTTTAAGACAGAATCAGGAGATTCACCACTAGCAGCAAAAGCCACACCGACACTGGCAGTAACCTTCACTTCTATCTCTTGTTTTTTCTTGGGATCAAACACCTCAACCATGGCGTCTTCGATATTTTCTCGAATCAATTCCAAAATGCCATCAACCTCAGAAAGGCGCTTGCCTCGAAAAATAATGGTAAATTCTTCACCACCGAAACGGAATGCTTTCCCAGGGCTAGAAAATAGCCTCAATTGAGCGGCAACACTCTTCAGCACTTTATCGCCCATATCATGCCCATAAGTGTCATTAAATTTCTTAAAATGATCCACATCGACCATAGCAATAGCATAGTGCCTAGACAGCCCTACAAGTTGCTCATTCAAGGCGCGCCTACCTGGCAATTTAGTCATATCATCCAAATAAGCCATACGATGACTTTCCATCAGTAAGAACCAAATCCACAATAAAAACTGTGCAGATAGCAAAGCATCAAACTGAATGTCCGAAGAAACAAAATGGCTGACAATCAACAAACTGACAATACTAATCAGACCACTTGCTCGAAAAGTATCACCACTTAACCACCAAGCCGTACCTATTGCCAAAGTACTTATAAATAGAACACACCACAACAAAACAGTAGACCAACTTACGTTAGTACTTAAAAAAGCATGATCCAAAAAAGCAAAAGACACCCAATTACGCTCAATGGCGTAACACCAGCTCACAAGCATCAAAACGAATAATATACGATTAACCACAAATCGATTAAAAAAGCCCCGTTCAGGGACGAACCCCAACAAAGCAATACAGAAACAAGAAATGACCAAGTATGCAGTTAATGATGCAGCCTGATCCGAGTCACCATAGAGCTTCGGAATCAGTAACAGCAAAACGAGAATAAACACTCGGCCTTTATTAAAATGCCAAGCCAGTAAAATAGCTACGCCAGCAAAGATAAGGGGAAGTAAAGGCAACAGACTAAACCACAAAGGTGGCAATAGGCCAACATACAAACTAGCATAAACACTCACTAGTAAAATGAAGCACGGAACTAACAATGAACTTAAGCGTTCGGACATAAAAAAATCAAACCCATCGAATCATTCGATTAAATACGACCAATATATTGCCCCGAAAACGATTCGATTTCATTAATAATAGTGTGAATTCTAAACGAGAAGGAAAATACGATGGGATTACTTGTAGATGGTCAATGGGTCGACCAATGGTACGACACAAAGGCAAACCAAGGTAAATTCGTACGCAGCGAGTCTGCATTCAGAAACTGGATTTATCCAGAAAGCGAATACCAATCAAATAACCCAAACCATTTTCCCGTCCAAGCAGGACGTTATCACCTGTATGTTTCGCTTGCCTGTCCTTGGGCTCACCGAACTTTGATTTTCATTAAATTAAAACAACTAGAGGACATTATTAGCATTAGCTGCGTCCATCCAGACATGCTTGAAAATGGTTGGGAATTTAAGCAAGACGACAATTTCAAAGACCCTAACATTGACATAGGCGATCCATTACACCATTTTGATTTTGCTTATCAGCTTTATACCAAAGCTAAACCAGACTACAGCGGTAGAGTCACTGTACCTATTCTGTGGGACAAAGAACGCCAAACCATTGTATCCAACGAATCGTCAGAAATTATCCGTATTTTTAATCGTGCATTTAATGAAATGACAGGAAATCATTTGGATTTTTACCCAAGTAGCATAGCCAATGAGATTGACGAGCTAAATGAGCGAATTTATAACACGGTTAACAACGGTGTCTACAAATGCGGCTTTGCTACAACTCAAGAAGCTTACGAAGAAGCATTAGAACCGCTTTTTGATACTCTGAATTTTTTAGAAGAAAAACTATCCACGAGAACTTATTTATTGGGAGAGGAACAAACAGAAGCAGACTGGCGCCTTTTTACAACGCTAATCCGCTTTGATGCTGTCTATTTTGGACACTTTAAGTGCAACCTAAAACGCATTTTAGACTACCCAAATATTAATTCTTTTTTAAAACGACTCTACGACGTACCCAATATTGCTAACACAGTAAACTTACAGCACATCAAACGACATTATTACTACAGCCACAAAACAATCAACCCAACTCAAGTGGTTCCAGTAGGACCCGCTAAATTATTTCCTTAGACATCAGTTCACAAAAAAAGGAATTAAGGCAAATTCAAGAAGCCTGAGTTAAAGTCTATTAAAGTGAGCTATTTTTAAGGATAATAGACTCACTTTTTTATCTGCGCACCCCTTCAGTTAGTCATTACTAGCCTTGTAATGTCAGCTGAAAAATATAAATATTTGAGACTTGTGGCTATTTATGGAAAAGAAAATACTCTGGATTATCTCTTTTGCACTAATATTTATTTTGTGGATAAAAGCTGGCCCATTTAAAAATGACCTGGACGATACGAAAGATGGAGCATCTGAAACAAGCTCTCTATACGAAGAGTCTGGGGAAGCAACGTCTGATGAAAAGAACTACTTTAAATCACATCCTATTCAAAAAAACAGCCCTGACTTTGCCGCGATAACTGATGTAAAAGAACGCAAAAAAGCCTTCTTTGATTACTTAACACCTTTTATAAATGAAAAAAATAGTCTTATTTTAAAAGATCGCGAGCGTCTAAATGCTCTGCTTAAAAGTAATAAAAAGTTATCAACAAAAAACAAAAAATGGATTTCTACACTTCGTCAAAACCACAAACTCAAAAAACTTGAGAACTATTCAAAAGACGATATACAAGCATTACTTAATAGACTCGACATTATTCCTGCCTCACTGGTTTTAGCGCAAGCAGCCAATGAATCTGCGTGGGGAACATCTCGCTTCGCCACAAAAGGTAACAACTACTTTGGCCAATGGTGCTTTAGAAAAGGCTGTGGTCTAGTTCCTGAGTCGAGAGACAGTGACGCTGACCATGAAGTACGAAAGTTCAACGATGCTCGCGAATCAGTCTTTGCTTATATAGATAACTTAAACACCAATGCAGCTTACAAAAAACTCAGAGCCTCTCGTGCACAGTTAAGACAAGATAAAGAAGTTGTCACTGGCCTTGCCCTAGTTCATGGTTTAGAACACTATTCGGAACGGGGCCAAGCCTACGTAGAAGAAATAGAAGGTTTAATTAACTACAACAAACTTTGGCGCTTTAATCGCTCTCAGCCAAAACCAGAGCAACCATAATCCAATAACAACATTCAAAGCTCAAACAAGAAAAAAATGTAATAAAATGCAACTTATTGTTACGAAATTACTTTATGTGGGGTGGCTAAGCGTTACCCCCTTCATTACAATACCGTAATATTTCACCCACTCATCAAACGAGGAAATTCAATTGGCCCGTTTACCTGTTATTGTTGGCTTTGGCGGAATCAATTCGGCTGGTCGTACCTCTTCACATCAAGCATATCGCCGAATTGTCTTTGATCTTCTTCCAAGTTCAATCCAGCAGGATGTTTTACTCGATCTTGCCACTATTACTAACATGGCCGAACATAAAAATGGCCTTTGGTATACAAATGGTGGGGAAGCATTAGATGCTGCTGCACTTGTTGACAGCATCGGGGAATCTCTTCTTGCTCGCACTTTGATTCGTCGTATTCACCCTAGTTTATTTGATGTTGACCATGTGGTTTTACACAAATCAACAACATTGCAGTCGAGCCAAAGCGAAGAAAAACTCAGCTTTACTATTAAGACACGCTCTCTTCCAAATGATCGCCCTACAAACTGGCAAGTAACTGAACTTTCAGACACCCTAAGTGAAGTTGTTGTTGATGGTAATCTAGAAACCTTCATAAAAGACACGCGACCTCTTTCTGTAAAAGCCGCCGGACAACTGCCTACTGGCTTTGATCCATCTAAGCTATACCAAAGCCGAAATCATCCTCGTGGCTTACAGATGACGGTCTATGGCGCATCAGATGCAGTTAAGAGTAGTGGTATTGATTGGGAAATTATTCGCAGTAAAGTCGCTCCAGATCAAATGGCAGTTTACGCAGCCAACTCAATAGGTCAAATGGACGACTTAGGATTTGGCGGCATGCTGAAATCTGCCCTTATGGGTAAACGCACAACATCAAAGCACTTGCCTCTTGGCTATGCTCAAATGCCAGCAGACTTTGTAAATGCTTATATTCTAGGTAGTGTTGGTAACGTAGGTACAGCAATAGGCGCCTGCGCAACATACTTTTTTAATTTAGAAAAAGCCATAGAAGGCATCAAAACTGGAAAATTTCGCGTCGCAATGGTTGGCGGTAGTGATGCTCCCATCACCCCTGAAATTATTGAGGGTTTCAGAACCATGGGAGCCTTAGCAGAAGATACTGCTTTACTTGCTCTAGACGAAATTACAAATCAAGAAGAACCAGATCATACCCGGAGCTGTCGACCATTTGCTCAAAACTGCGGCTTTACCATTGGCGAATCTAGTCAATGGACGCTATTAATGGATGATGAACTTGCTATTGAGTTGGGCGCAGAAATTTTTGGTTCTATTCCAGCAGTATTCTCCCATGCGGATGGGCATAAAAAATCCATTTCAGCGCCAGGTATTGGTAATTATTTGACCATGAGCAAAGCTATGGCTTACCTACAAAACATCATAGGTAATGACGGCTTAACTCAGCGCACCTTCATCCAAGCGCATGGCACCAGTACACCACAAAACCGCATCACTGAGTCCCATGTGCTAAGCAAAGCAGCCACAAGTTTTGGTGCAACGGAAATACCTGTTGTGGCGATGAAAGCGTTCCTTGGGCACTCTCAAGGTACTGCAGGTGGTGATCAGTTACACTTGTCTTTAGGTGTGTGGAAAGATGGTATTTTGCCTGGTATCACAACATCATACGCTGTTGCCGATGACGTTTATCAAGATGGCCTAAAATTCCAGCTAAAACACGAAGCCTATGGAAAAGACTATTTTGATGCCGCTTTGCTAAACTCAAAAGGTTTCGGCGGAAACAACGCAACCGCAGTTTTGCTATCTCCGATTCAAACCATGAAAATGCTAAGTAAGCGCTATAGTACTGAGCAAATTAACGCTTACCAAGCTAAAAACATTGAGGTTGCAGCAGCGGCGGAAGAATACAACCAATCCGCAATTCGTGGTGAAACCCTTCCTATCTATAAGTTTGGGTTTAATGTTTTGGGTGGCGAAGAGCTTAGTATCACGGACCAAGAAATCCGTCTACCTGGCTATGATATGCCGGTAAATCTTAATATAGAAAATGAATTTAGCGATTTAAAATAACGCAAAATCAAGACCCAAAAGGCTAGCCAATACACTATTAAAATTTTGTATTGGCTAGCTCTTCTTGTAAAAAATCAAGCAATAATCGAGTCTTTCTAGACATTAGCTTTTGCTGTGGATAGATAGCATAAAAGCATATTTCATAACCTTTATATTTAGGTAGCAAGTTAATCAACTCACCTGATGCTATGTATTTAGCCACTAAAAAGTCTGGCTGATAAATCACCCCTAAACCAGCCAAAGCAAACCGTGTTAAGGCGCCACCATTATTTGTAGTAACACCCCCGGTAATTAAAATCGTTCTAGAAATACCGCCTTCATCCGTCAATGACCAACGATTTGGCACCAGTGCATTGCTATACAAAAGACAGGAATGACCTTCTAAGTCTTCTATACGATCAAGTTCTCCATACTGTAAAATGTAATCTGGTGACGCACAAACAAACCCTCTGGAATAACATAAGGGCCTCGCCACAAACTGATCCCCACCTAAATCACCACCCCGAATGGCTATATCCACGCCAGATTCAGTCATATCAACACGCTTATCGCTAAAATCAACATCCAGTTCAATTTGAGGATACAAACGACTAAAGCTGTCCAACAAAGGAACAATATGCGATAAACCAAAATCCATTGGCACACTTATCTTCAAAAGCCCTTTTGGCTTTTGCGTCAGTTCACCTATTTCACTTTCTGCTTCCTCAATCGCGTCGAGTATTGCAATACAATGCTGATAGTACTTACGGCCAGCATGAGTAATACTGATATTACGAGTATTTCGCTGTAAGAGCTTAGTGCCTAGCTCTTCCTCAATGGCGTTTATATAGCGTGTCACCATAGGGCGAGAAATTCCCAAAGAGTCACTTGCCAACTTGAAGCTCTCCGCCTCATAAACACGGCAAAACACCTTCATTGCTTGCAGCTTATCCATTCACTCACCTAAAAAATAAAAAGTTCCCCCATTATCATTTCTTTTTAGTGAATATTGAATTGTTTTTTTGGTTGATTATTTATTAAAAAAAACAATTTAAACTATTCACATCTTTGAATCTCATAAAGGAACGCAAGAATGAAAGTAATTACTATCAGTGCATTAATGCTCGCATCAAGCCTAACAATGGCAGCGGATTACAAAATTGATCCTGCCCATTCAGGAGTAGTGTTTAAAGTCGGACATTTGGGTGTTAGTACAACTGTTGGCCGCTTTAATGAATTCGAAGGTGGCTTCGTATATGCAGAAGACGGTAAATCAGGTAGTGCATCCCTAACTATCAAAGCGGATAGCATCGATACCAACCACGATGCTCGTGACAAACATCTTCGTAGCCCTGATTTTTTAGATGTTAAGCAATTTCCAACATTGACATTTAAAAGCACTAAATTTGAAGGTGACACTTTAACTGGTGACCTAACAATACATGGCGTAACAAAACCAGTTAGCTTTGATGTTAAAAAAATCGGTGAAGGTAAAGATCCTTGGGGCGGCTACCGCGCAGGTTTTGAAGCAAAAACAGTTATTCAACGCAGTGACTTTGGTGTGACTTACTTTATTCCTGGCGTAACAGATACAACTGAAATTGAAGTTTACGTAGAAGGCATTCGCCAGTAATCAATTTAAAAAAAGCACCAAGGAAAGCGATCATGTACGAAGAAGCCAGCAACTCTACTTTTTTAATGCTATTACATACGGCAGTTTACCCCTTTCTCGCCGCACTAATAGTCAGCATTGTTGCTGGCAAACTGTTACGTGCATCGTCTTATCTTGGTTACCTTGGCGGTTTTATTGTCGGACTCGGCCTGATACATTCAGGCTTGAGTTTCCCTCCAAACCAAGCGATAGATTATTACAGCGTAACAACGTTAATTGGCATAGCATCAGTACTTTGCTTAACTTTAATTAACTCACTAACACTTCGTTTCAGTGCTAGCTTTGTGCTATTTGGGCTGTCATTTTATTTCTTACTTAACCCTGTACTAAAGCACTCAGGGCTTGTCATTAGCCTTAGCTGGGCAGTCAGTTGCGCACTTGTCACACTGATATACCACCTTCTCACCCAAGAGAAAGCCCAAGAAACAGTTAAGTTTAAAACAAACAATGCGCGTAGTATCTCCCCACTGCTTTTACCAATAGGATTGATGATTACTGCTGGCGCGGCGGCACCTGTTATATCAATTGGAGGAAGCCTACTAATAGGACAGTTATTAGGAGCTTTAGGAGCTGCATTATTTGGTTATGTGGCTGTTAGTTACTTTATAAAAGCGACCAAAAGCCACTCAGCTATCCCTGCATTCTTAATATTAGGCGGACTAATTACACAAAGCCACGTTCTCGCAGACATTCCGTTAAACGTTATGCTCATGCTTGTTGCAAGCTGCTTTGTAACACCATTAGCTACTGCATTAGGAAACAAATTAAGCAATAAACAAAGTACTTTTATCATTATTGGCCAGACAATCGTCAGCATCCTAATCAGCGGGCTAAGCTTATGGCTGGTTTGGCCAGAAAGCAGCTTATATTGATTAAAGACTTAATCTTTAAAGATTGATCTAGAAGATCGCCATAACGGTAATATAATCGCCGCTATGGCGCAGCTAGCTGCGCCATATGACAACAAATACAAGACGTCAGATTCACTAAGATGAAGATTAATAAATACAAAAATATAATTAGGTACAACAATAAATAACCATATCCCCATAACTAAAAAAAAGCGCCCAAATCCAGACAACCCTTTAACTTTAACCAAAAGCCAAGCAGTAAAATACAAATACACAAAAGTAGAAAATGCGAACAATAAAACCATTCCAACGGTAGGTTGTTTAGCCATATCCTCCAAGGCTGTGCGCCCTAAAAATGAAAAGGGTGTAGAAGCATACCAGATCCCCCCAACAACCATTTGAAAGATAAAAACCAATACGACCGCTTTATGATTTATTTTGTACACATCACCCCCCTATTTTGTCTATTTAGCCCAACGAAAAACCGCCTACTAACTAGCTTGATATAACTCTTTAACTAAACTTCGCAATTTTGATCGCCACGGACGCTGCTTTATTCCAAAGTGATTAAATATCTTTCGACAAGACAATGATTGCCGTTGCATAGCTGAGGTTTCTTGCACCTCTGGAAATGAATCACCAATAGCCTCAACTTCTACTTGCGCCTTCGGGTCGAACTGACTAGACGTTGCCAAAATAGCCTCAACTAAACGAATCCAACTAATCTCCTCAGCACAACAATAATGGTAAACACCTTTATTTTGAGCTCCGTAATGCCCTTGATTCACAATAGACAAAATAACTCGAACTAAGTCTGATACAGGTGTTGGGCTACCAATCAAGTCGTCTTTATAAGCAAGATTAACACCGTCTTGAATCAAACCCAGCGTCCTACAAACAAAGTCATCACCTTTACCACTGAATAACCAACCAGTTCGCAATACAATATTTTCGGGATTACTAAGCACAATCGACTCAGCTGCAATCAAAGCCTTTGCATAAGATTCAGTACTATCTGGAACCTCTGTTTCAGCATATGGCACATCTTTATTGCCAGAAAATACCCTAGCACTACTAATCATGATTAATGTCGTGTTCGCTTTTTCACTCAAATACCGCAAAGTGGACTGGAATTTTCCATAATCATTTTGCAGTGCATAACGTAAGCTTAACGCATCAATAATCACGTCAAACTGCATCGCATCTAATTCAGCTCTTCTTGCAACATCAAGTAATAACGACTCTTCTGGACACAACCATTCAAATTCATTTTTTCCTTCAGAGAGAAGCAATAAAGACGAACCAACTTCTGTACCACTTCCTAAAAGAAGAATACGAATCGGGGCATTAATATTTTGTGTATTATTCAAAGCAAGTCCTCATTCCACCTAGGAAAAACCCTCAGTAGATTATCATATGTCTGCACTGCTATATGCTCTTCACTCTCTTCTCTTATCATCGCAACACATTGTGCAATAAGTGGAATAGAGAGCGGGGTATTATTTTTACCTTGAAAACCATGAAGTGGCATATCAGGCGAGTCTGTTTCAAGAATAAACGCTTTATCACTAAGCGATGCCAATACTCGATGAGCTTTGTGTGCTCTCGGATACGTTACCGTGCCACCAATTCCCAACACAAAACCCAAATCTATAAATCGTTTGGCTTGCTCAATACTTCCATTAAAGGCATGAACAACACCACCGTCATTAAAACCAGTTTCCCGTAGGCATTTAAAAACCAAATCATAACTTTTTCTGGCATGCAAAATAACAGGCAATTTCAATGATTTAGCAATCTTTAGCTGACGAGAGAAAAAATCTAACTGAATCCTCATATCGACAGCATTTGGCCAACAATCTAACCCTATTTCACCCACAGCAACCACACGAGGTGCATCACATTGCTCAGCAAGAAAATCGATCTGATCTAAAGAAGCTTCTGCCAAAAAATATGGGTGTAAGCCATAAGCAGCACGCCACTCAGGATAACGCTTAGTTAATGTTGCTAACTTAGGCCAACTGACAAAAGTAGTCGCAGGCACTAAAAAGCCAGCCACCTTATTTTCCAAACAGGACAGCATTAACGAATCACGTTGCTCGTCGAACACATCAAAATCTAAATGACAATGGCTATCAATAAACATACACAAAAGATTACATTATTTAGACACTAAGTGTTAGCGCATAAATCACTAAAAACAAAAAAGCCGTGCAAAATGCACGGCTTTTTGAGAGGTTCTATAAAATCAGCTTAAAGCGATGGACCAGCCTTAACAATAGCATCAGATACAGTATCGAATTTCTTAAAGTTCTCAACAAATTGATTGATCAGATTTTTCGCTTGCGCTTCATAAGCAGCCTGATCAGCCCATGTTTTACGAGGGTTCAATAAAACATTATCAACACCAGGAACCTGAGTAGGAACATCTAGGTTAACATCGGCTAAATGCTCGGTTTCCACATCAGCCAACACGCCAGATTGAATAGCCGAAATTACCGCACGAGTCGTTGGGATACTAAAGCGTTTACCGCCTTGACCATGAGCACCACCTGTCCACCCAGTGTTAACTAGATAAACCTTACTACCAAACTCTTCAATACGCTTGATCAAAAGATCTGCATACACGTCAGCAGAGCGTGGGAAGAAAGGTGCACCGAAACAAGTCGAGAAGGTTGATTTAATACCAGTACCCGCACCCATTTCCGTTGAACCAACCAACGCAGTGTAACCACTCAAAAAGTGATACGCCGCAGCTTCTTTCGTCAGAATAGAAACTGGAGGAAGAACACCAGTCAAATCACACGTTAAGAAGATAATGGCATTTGGCTCACCAGCACGATTACCCGCAGCACGTTTTTCAATATGCTCACGAGGGTAACCAGCACGACCGTTCTGAGTCAAAGACGTATCTGCGTAATCAGCAATACGTGTTTCAGGATCCAAAACGACGTTTTCAACAATAGTACCAAATTTGATTGCATCCCAAATGATCGGTTCATTCTTTTGAGAAAGATCGATAGTTTTTGCGTAGCAACCGCCTTCAATATTGAAAACAGTATCTTTACCCCAACCGTGTTCATCATCACCAATCAAAAAGCGCTCAGGATCAGCAGACAAAGTTGTTTTACCAGTACCAGACAAACCAAAGAACAAAGTCACATCATCTTCTGTACCGACGTTAGCAGCACAATGCATTGGTAATACATCATGAGCTGGCAATAAGTAGTTCTGTACAGAGAACATCGCTTTTTTCATTTCGCCAGCGTAACGCATACCAGCTATAAGCACTTTACGCTCAGCAAAGTTTAGAATCACGCAACCATCGGAGTTAGTGCCATCGCGCTCAGGCTCACAAACAAAGTTTGGCGCATTAAGAATCTGCCACTCACCTTTGCTTGATGGATTATATACATCAGGACGAATAAACAGGTTGCGACCAAACAACTGATGCCAAGCGGTTTCAGTACGCATAATCACAGGCAAATAATACTCATCTCCCGCACCGACATGAATGTTAGATACAAACGACTCTTGACCATCAAGATACGCAGCAACTCGCTCCCAAAGCGGAGCAAATTTTGCTTCGGAAAACGGGCGATTAACAGGGCCCCAGTGAATGCTATCTTTGCTGGATGCTTCCTCTACGATGAAACGATCCATAGGAGAACGACCAGTACGAGCACCTGTTTCAACAACAAGCGCACCGTTATCGGCAAGAACACCTTCGCCATTTTGCAGAGCTTTTTCAACCAACTGCGGCGTAGTTAAATTTTTATGTATGTTAGTTACGTCTGATGCGGAGTTCATGTTACTAAATCCTCTGAACTAAAAAGATTGTCTGGTCATTCTTGTTATTATGCGAAGTTTTTTCTGTGAAAAGGATAGTAACAAAACAATCTAAAAAAAAATATTGTTATAACAATATGTTATTTTATTACCATTTTGAAACTTTCCAATATTACATAAGATATTGATATATATTAGTTTTTATAAAAATTAACTTTAAATAACTCATTTTCAACACTAGGTTATACTACTCAATACCATTTTTTTTGTAGTTTTCTTTCTTTTTTGTAGGCTTTCTACCAAATGGAAAACTTATTACCAATTAAGAAAACAACAAAAAAGACTTATCAACTCGCCACAATTCCCGACTAAAAAGCCATCAAGAATGTAAGGTTTCTACTAAAAAACATCAAAAAAACACAATTATTTGAATTTTTATTACCTCTAGTATGTCCTGAATCATAGCGCTTCATGGTAAGATTCTTTCTTCAATTTCCCCCCAATTGTTCAAAAGGTTGATCGATATTTATGTTAAAAACGAATCAGAACTGCAATATTGGATTTGTCGGCCTGGGTGTCATGGGTAAAAACTTGGCCTTAAATTTAGCTGACCATGGCTACCGAGTTGCAGGTTTTGATCTTGACGCGCATAAAGTACAAGACGTTTTAGACACAGAAAAGGCAGAACGACCAGATCCATCAGCAGAAGCACGAATCGTTGGCTGCTCCAACATGGAAGACATGCTAGCAAACTTAGTAAAACCTCGTGTGATCGTTGTTTTAGTTCCTGCTGGAAGCCCTGTAGATGCAGTATGCAATAGCCTAATTGATGCAGGACTAGAAGCAGACGATATCGTCGTAGACTGCGGAAACAGTCAGTGGACAGATACCATTCGCCGTGAAGCAGAGTACAAAGAAAAATTCAAATTCTTTGGTACCGCGGTATCTGGTGGCGAAGTGGGTGCGCGTTTTGGTCCATCTCTTATGCCTGGTGGCGACGCAGACTCTTGGAAATATCTACAACCAATGTGGGAAGCCGTTGCTGCTAAAGTAGACGAGAATGGCAAACCTATCGAGAGCAATACGCCTGGCAAACCTGTTACTGAAGGCGAACCTTGTACCGCTTACCTTGGGCCAAATGGCGCAGGTCATTACGTTAAAATGGTTCATAACGGTATTGAATATGCCGACATGCAGCTTATTTGTGAAGCTTACCACCTACTACGCTCTTTGCTTGGTTACGAACCTGAAGAAATTGGTAAGTTGTTTGAGAAATGGAATCAGGGCGTTTTAAACAGCTACCTTGTTGAAATCTCTGCAGACATCCTTCAACAATACGACCACAAAACTGGCGCTCCGTTAGTTGATATGATTCTAGACAGCGCAGGCCAAAAAGGTACTGGCCGCTGGACATCTATCAGCGCGACACAAATGGGCGTTCCAGCGGGCATTATCAGCGAATCCGTTTATGCTCGCGCACTAAGCACACTGACAGGCGAACGAGAGCTTGCTGCAAGCAAACTTGTTGCTGATGTAGAAAGTGGCGAGATTGAAGCCGAAGAAGTAGAGAAAGCAATCGAAGAAGCGCTTTACTGTGCAAAAATTTGTGCTTACGCCCAAGGCTTCCAGTTAATGCGTGCAGCTGAAAAAGAATACGATTGGAAATTCAACTTTAGTGATATCGCGAAAATCTGGCGCGGTGGCTGTATCATTCGAGCATCTTTCCTACAGAAGATCGCCGATGCGTTTATCGAAAACCCAGGGCTTGAAAACCTATTGCTAAGCGATTATTTCGCTGACGCCATGGCGAGCAAGCAAACAGGTCTTCGTAAAGCCGTTGTTCTTGCTGCGCAATCAGGTATCCCAACGCCATCTTTCTTCTCTGCGTTAGCTTACTTCGATGGCTATCGCTCTGAAGTTTTGCCTGCTAACTTGCTACAAGCGCAACGCGATTACTTCGGTGCTCACACGTATGAACGCGTAGACGCAGAGCAAGGTCAAAAATTCCATACTTACTGGCAAGAAGAAGGTCGTCCAGAGCGTAAAGCTTAAGACCAACTTCTAGCTAAAAGAAACGCTGAC
>NZ_NHTT01000024.1:0-40397 GCF_002806845.1 Marinomonas sp. ef1
CATCGCTTGGACTGGCACGATCGTATTTGGCGAGTGGCTTGGTTTGAAGTGTCATTATTTGTTTGTTACTTGGCACTAACTGTTTATTTATTAGGTGGAAGATAAATCAATGGCGAAATATCTACGTATTCTTTTGACTGTGTTGGTTGTTGTGGCTGCTATTTTTGCTGGACGCTGGGTGTGGAATGATTATATGCATTCCCCTTGGACTCGTGATGGCCGTATTCGTGCAGACATAGTGACGGTTGCTCCTGATGTGTCTGGTTGGGTAACGAATCTGAATATCACCAATGATCAGGCCGTTAAAGAAGGTGATTTACTGTTCAGTGTTGATCAAAAGCGTTATCAAGCGGCATTTAATCAAAGTAAAGCCAACACAGAAAATGCTTTGTATTCTTGGCAGTTGGCAAAACATAAGTACGAACGACGTACTGCATTGCTTAGTCAAAAAGCCATTAGCGCTGAAGATTTAGAGTCTTCTCGTATCAGTACTGAAATCGCCAAAGCAAATTATGATTTGGCTGTAGCCCAGCAAGCGACAGCTCAGCTTAATTTAGACCGAACTCAAGTGCGTGCACCTGTGTCAGGTCATATTATTAACTTGAATTTACGTCAGGGAAATTATGTCGGCCAAGGAGCCTCGGTTTTTGCCATTGTTCAGTCAGATTCCTTTTATGTAACTGGCTATTTTGAGGAAACCAAAATACCCTTGGTTCATTTGAATCAACAAGCAAAAATAACCTTATTGAGCGGTGGTAAGCCATTAACGGGTCATGTTGTGAGTATTGGTAAAGCCATAGCGAATACCAATACTCAGAGTAATGGTCAGCTTTTGCCGCAGGTTCAGCAAACCTTTAACTGGGTGCGCTTATCGCAACGCATTCCGGTAGATATCAAGTTAGATCCGTTAGCAGAAGAAACACAATTGAGCGCTGGTATGACGGCCACTATTCATCTTACTAAGCAGTAAGGAGATAGCCTTGGGAATCGTGCTTCGTAATCTGTTTTTACCTGAAAAGCAGGCGGTTATTTTTGCGCTCAAAGGCGTTATTGCAATGGCGATGGCGTTAACGATTGCTCTCTCTTTGAATCTCGATCGGCCTTATTGGGCGTTAGTTTCCGCTGTCTTTTTGCAAATGCGTCCTGAAAGTGGCTTAGTCGTTGAGAAAGCCATTTGCCAAATTGTCGGCACTATTATAGGTGGCTTATTTGGCATTTTATTATTAACTCAATTTATGCCATACCCCTATTTGGCTTTGGGTGTCTTGGCGTTATGGCTGGGTTTGAATTCCGCCTTATCCGCTCTGGTGCGACAAGCTAATTTCGTTTATGCATTTGCCATGGCTGCGGTAACGTCAGAAATCATTGTTTTGATGGTGATGGTGAGCCCGTCAACTGCAGACAGTCAGGCAGTGTTTAATATTGCTCAAGCTCGTGTAAGCGAAATTGTTATCGGGTCCATTTGTGCGGGTGTTGTCAGTCATATGTTCTGGCCAGTCAAAGTGAAAGATAGTCTGCAAATGCAGGCAAGATCTGTCATTAATCAAACGCTACAGTATCTAGTCACAGAGCTGGACAGGTCAGGTAGCCATGAAACTCGTCATAAGCAAATAGATGGAATTATGGCGACACTAGGTATGGTGAGCGAAGATTCTAGTGCCGCCAGTTATGAAGGGCCAAAGGGGCCAGGGCGAACAAGAGCAGCCAATCAATTGGCCCAGAAAGTACTGTCTCTATTGGCTTTGGTGCAGATTTTTGGTCGTTTGCAGCGCCGTCATGCGGAATTAATAACGCCTACCTTAAATCAGTTGCTTGATCAATTACGTGAGGCATTTGATCGTATTGCTGAGTCTAGTGATTTTGACTATTGCTTGGATCAGGTTAAAACATTACGTCGTGATCTTGCTGATTATCGCGCTAAAAATAACTCAGATTCACCTTTTGAATCTCACATGCTAAATGTTGGTGCGGAAATCACGTCAGAGTTGACTGTCTTACTACGAGCTTATCGAGCATTAGAGGAGCGTGATAGCACCTTGTTGAATGCACCCAGTATGTTGAGTTATCGAGATCCATTAGCTGGATTGATTATTGGGGTACGAACCACTGTAGTGTTCTTGATTGGTGCTTGTATCTGGGTAAGTACTGGTTCTACAGCAGCATTAATGATCATGATTTTGCCGGTGATTTTTTCAATCATGCTGGCCCGATTGCCTTTGATGGTTCTAAAAGTTGTTCTAAAAAGGTTATTGATTGGTGTTGTCGCTGCGGTAGTTGTGGCGGTTTTTTTCGCGCTTAATTTATTGTCACAAAGTTCCGGGCAATTAGAGATTTTATTGCTTGTACTAGCTGCTCCATATTTTATCGGTTTATTGCTTCTTGCGGATCGGCAAACTCTGCCTTATGGCTTGGGCTTCTGTATTCCTTTTTCCATTCTAGTTAGTCCAAGTAGGGACATGAGTCGGGCTTTTTCTATCGATTACACAATAAGCTCTGCCATGGCAATTTTTGCAGGCGTGTGCATTTTATTTTGGGTGTTTCATCTGATTACTGGGCCAAGTGTTCAGTTATTAGTTCATCGTATCTTTAAAACAACTTACCAAGATTTATTGGAAATTGATCAACATACCAGCCCAGCTGCTTGGTATAACCGCCGTATGGCGGATCGGTTGTTACGTTTAACAAACTATGATCAAGGCTCTAAATCGCGTGCAATTACTGATTTAGCATTGACCGCTTTAAATCTTGGGCATGTTTCTATTCGATTGCGCTCGATCTGTGAAAGCTTGGCTGGAAAACAGCCGTTGTACTCATTGGAAAATTGGCAGACCGCCTTAGCAAATGCTTTTTTATTGGCAAGTAAAGGTCGGTGTGATGATGGCTTTGAAAAAGCCTGTAAGTCTTTATATGATGAGTTGATTAGTCTTGTAGGGGATTCTAATCAGGTTGAAGCCATTCAAGGTATGTTCTTACGGATCAACCTGACATTTGAAAGAAGCGCTGAAGCTATTGCAGCCCAAAGAGCGTAGCGACATGAAGTCTCAAAAAAATATAAAAATTAAGAGTCTAGATAAGCTTTAGACTCTTAATAACCAATCGGCCTGATTTTTGTATGTTGCAACTAATTCTGCGTTCAAACCGTCACTCTGATTGATTCTATCCATAGCTTGTTCGTGACTGAAGCCCCAAGCTTTCATGTGTCGCTTTGCTAGTCGTTCTATTGCGATTTCGACAGGAATGTCTAAAAACCAATGCTCATCGAACAAGTCTTTAGATTCTTGCCAACCATCTTGCTGATGTAGCAAATATAATCCTTCGACGAGTATGACCCTTGTTTCTTTTTTTATCGATAAATCATCTTCAATAGGGTCACCCAAAGCGTGGTCAAAGCTTGGCCATAAAATATCGTCTTGTTGGTAACCTTGTTGAATCTTCTTAACTTGCTCTACAAAGGCCGTGCTATCAAATGTCCAAGGTGCACCTCGTCTAGCGAAGGCTTCTTCCGAGTTAGGTAGAGCTTGGAGTTGGGCTTTATACAGGTGAAAACCATCCATTGAAAGGCAAACAACTTGCGAGTTTTGTTGCTTTGTAAAATGATCGAGCAAATAGTCAGCTAGGGTGCTTTTACCCGAACCTGGTCCACCGGTTAAACCGATTAAAGTGCGACCTGGCTTGTCCATATAAGCTTGGATTTTATCAAATGCAGTTTGCACATCTGCTGAATTTTTATAGCTGCTGTTAATATCAAGGAGTGTCATGGTTTTTCCTGTTCTTATTATTCATCGCAGTACTTTAGCATGAACTTATCACGGCGATTCGCAATTTTATGTGAACTGAGTAATGGCTAAATGCGTATCTAAATAAAAACAGCAAAGGTGCATTGTCATGCTATTAAAAGAGCTTAAAAAGATTTCTCATGTCGATAAGGTAAAGCTTCATTCTTTGGAGTCAAACTTGTATCAGCTGTCGGTGGTGATCGGAGACAAAGAAGAATATATACAAACGGAACAAGGGCGTTTTCTTACTAGTCATAATAAGCTAGATCTGCAAGCTTTGTTCAAAGGCAAGAATGTTGGCGCTATGGTGCTTTGTCATCAAAGTGCTTATGACGAAATGGTTGGGCAACCTATTGGTATTAGTAACGCCTTAGAAGTGCCGCTTGGTAATACTGATTTGTCTTAGTCTAGCGAGCCTATATTATTCAGAACGTGCATTTTCTCTCCGTTTTCTTCCATTTGGGAAAATATTTTCGCATAGCTGTGTGTGGCATTAGCGTGCTCACGCATGATTGCTTCAGCGCGGCTTCCTTGTCCGTGGCTGATAGCATCAAATACCGCATGGTGTTGCATGTGAGCAAAGTTAAAACGCCGATATTCTTGGGCTAGATTATTACGATCAAATGCCAGAGCACTAACAGATGCAAAAGGCAGATGCTCGTTACGACTTAAGGCTTCAGCTATGGCTGGGTTTAAACTGGCTTCTATAATGATTTGATGAAAACGCTGGTTCATGTCGTGGTATATGGCGAGGTCTTGTTCGTTGATGCAACCTTTAGCAAACAATTCATCGCCTTGTTTTAATAGTTGTAACAATTCATTGCTCTGCGCTTTTGATAGTGCATTTTCAGCCGCTTGTCTTGCCGCCAAACCCTCCAACACGCCTCGTACCTCAATAGAACCGCTAATCTCTGCTTGCGTCACTTGGCGAACAATGTAGCCACGTCCTGATAATTTGGTCAGTAAGCCTTCTTGTTCTAGGGTTCGAAAGGCAATACGCACTGGCGTGCGTGACACGCTAAGTTGTTCTGCGGTTGGAATTTCAGCAAGGCGTTGTCCTGACTCTAGTTCGCCAGACAAAATCATTTGTCGCAATCGACTGATTACTTGTTGTCCAGGTTTACTCATTGGAAAGTACTCATTGCTCTTGCCTCAGCGTTTTTCGTAAAAAATAATCATAACGTAAATATGGGGGAAAAAGGAATAATTGGATCCAATGGGGAAGCTTTTATTTATCAATTGCTTAGGGTGGAGACTATTATTCATTATGTATTAAATGGATCCAATTAATGCATAAATATATTGTTTTTTGATTTATTTTGTCTATATTGGATCCAATAAATAAAAATAAAAGCAGGAGAATTTCATGAGTCAGCAAACTTTCCCTAAAAATACGTGGTATGTCGCGGCTATGTCTGAAGAGGTTGCGGGCAGCAAACCTCTTGGTCGTAAAATTTGCGGTGAAAGCATCGCTTTTTACCGTTCCCACGATAACGAAATTGCTGCGGTATTGGATTTTTGTCCACACCGCGGAGCCGCTTTGTCTTTAGGCTATGTCGAAGAAGGTCTTTTGGTTTGTGGTTACCATGGTTTAAAAATGGGTGCTGATGGCAAAACTAAAGAAATGCCATTGCAGCGTGTAAAAGGCTTTCCTTGCATGAAGTCCTATGCGGTTGAAGAGCGCTATGGTTTTATTTGGGTGTGGCCGGGCGATCAATCTCAAGCCGATAAAGCCTTGATTCCTCATTTAGAATGGGCTGTAAACCCAGAATGGGCTTATGGTGGTGGCTTGTATCATATCAACTGTGATTACCGTTTGATGGTCGATAACCTGATGGATCTGACCCATGAGACTTATGTGCATGCTGGCAGTATTGGTCAGAAAGAAATCGATGAGTCTCCTGTCTCTACTACGGTGGATGGCGATAAGGTCATTACCAGCCGTTTTATGGAAAACATTATGGCGCCACCATTTTGGCAATCGGCGCTACGAGGTAATGGTTTGGCTGACGACGTTTTAGTGGATCGTTGGCAGATTTGTCGTTTCAGTCCGCCTTCTCATGTGATGATTGATGTTGGCGTTGCTCATGCTGGAAATGGTGGGTTTGATGCGCCTGCGGATAAAAAAGCCAGCAGCACTGTAGTGGATTTCATTACACCTGAAACTGAAACTTCTATTTGGTATTTCTGGGGTATGGCACGTAATTTCAAACCAGAAGATCAGGCATTAACCGATACTATTCGTGAAGGGCAGGGCAAAATTTTTGCTGAAGATTTGGACGTGCTTGAACGTCAACAGCAAAACTTATTGGCTTTTCCAGACTATGATTTATTGAAGCTTGATATTGATGCTGGTGGCGTTCAGTCAAGACGAGTGATTGACCGAATTATTGCGAAAGAGCAGGCGGCTAAACAGCAGCCTAAAGCGTCCTCGTCGTCAAATGCGCCGCTTCAAACCGCTTCTTTCTAACAAAGGCGCTGACAAGAGAGTTGCTCTAGTTGCTCTTTTGTCAAATAAGAATAATAAATTAGGAGTACTTGATGATTCAGGTAGTAGTAAGAAATGTGGTGACTGAAGCGCTAGGTGTGGTTCGATTGGTTTTAGGTTCCGTGGATTGTTCTGATTTGCCAAGTTTTGAACCCGGAGCTCATATTGATGTTCATTTGCCTAGTGGTTTGGTTCGACAATATTCTTTGTGTCGTATGCAATCTGAAGGGCAGTATTATGAAATAGCAGTGTTAAAAGACCCTCAATCAAGAGGTGGTTCAGAGGAAGTGCACCGCTTGCAGATAGGCGACGAATTATCAATTAGTGCCCCTAAAAACCACTTTCCTTTGATGGATGTAGCGCGTCACAGTGTCTTGATTGCTGGTGGTATTGGTGTAACGCCGATATTGCCAATGGCGCAGCAATTGCAAAAAAAAGGTTTATCCTTTGAATTTCATTATTGTGCCCGATCTCCAGAAACAGCCGCTTTTGCATCGGCATTAGAAAATGCTTCTTTTGCTGATAAAATGCACTTTCACTACAGTGAAGTGGCAGGATCTAGTCAAATGGACGTGGTGAGTGTTTTGTCTCGTCACGCGAACGATTCTGAATTGTATATTTGTGGCCCTGCAAGCTTTATTGATTACGTGTTATTGCAAGCAAAAATGTTAGGTTGGCCTGAAGACCGTTTGCACCGAGAGTTCTTTGCAGCGCCGGTACTCGATGAAAATGTAAGTGAAAATACCGCATTTAAAGTCAAAATCCACAGTACTGGCAAGGTCTTTGATGTTGGAGTCGATCAAAGTATTTTTGAGGCTTTAGATGAAAACGGTATTTTTCTTGCTGTGTCTTGCGAATCTGGCGTATGTGGTACCTGTCAAACAGGTGTTATAGATGGCGTTCCTGATCACAGAGATGTCTTTTTAACGGATAAAGAACATGCTCAAGGCAAGTTGATTATGCCTTGCTGTTCTCGCTCTAAAACCCCAGTCTTAGAGTTAGACTTATAGTTCTGCTTTAACTGGCCTCTTCTTTCTTAGCTTTGTTCAAAGCTCTCTTGGTATAGATCTTTCACTCAATGTAAAACAACTGTGTTTTACATTGAGTGAAATGCCTTCCGATGTTATTATTTTCCCCCGTCCTGAAGGTATATTGTTATGTGCTTTCAAATCTCATTTTTTTATATTTTAAGGCGGGTTAAACACTCATGGCGACACGATATATTTTCGTTACAGGTGGTGTAGTTTCATCTCTTGGTAAAGGTTTGGCAGCAGCATCTTTGGCCGCAATCCTTGAATCTCGTGGTCTAAAAGTCACCATGCTAAAGCTAGATCCATACATCAACGTGGATCCAGGCACCATGAGTCCTTTCCAGCACGGCGAAGTATATGTCACAGAAGACGGCGCTGAAACTGATCTAGATCTTGGTCACTACGAGCGTTTCATCTCCACTAAAATGGGCAAACGCAATAACTTTACCAGTGGTCGTGTTTATCAACATGTTCTTAAAAAAGAGCGTCGTGGTGAATACCTTGGTGGAACCGTTCAAGTAATTCCACATATTACAGATGAAATCAAACGCCGCGTGATCTCTGGTGCTGAAGGCGCAGATGTTGCTTTGGTTGAAATCGGCGGTACAGTTGGTGATATTGAATCACAACCTTTCTTAGAAGCTATTCGCCAATTAAAAGTAGAATTGGGCCCACGTCGCGCATTATTCATGCATTTGACTTTGGTTCCTTATATTCGTACTGCTGGCGAAACCAAAACCAAGCCTACTCAGCATTCCGTAAAAGAGCTTCGCTCTATCGGTATTCAACCTGACATTCTTATCTGTCGTTCTGAAGTGTCTATTGAAGCGCCAGAGCGTAAGAAAATTGCTTTGTTTACTAGCGTTGAAGAACGTGCGGTTATCTCTCTTCCTGACGCCGACACTATTTACCGCATTCCACAAATGTTGAATGACCAAGGGTTAGATAGCCTGATCGTTGAATATTTCAATCTAGATTGCGATATGCCAAATCTAGATATCTGGAACAAAGTAACTCAGGCTAAATTGAACCCTGAGAAGCAAATCAATATCGCCATGGTTGGTAAATACATGGAGTTGTTGGATGCGTATAAATCGTTGATTGAAGCAATGGATCACGCTGGTATTCATGCTCGTACAAAAGTGAAATTGCACTACATCGACTCTGAAAGTATTGAAGAAAAAGGTACGGAAGTACTAAAAGGAATGGACGCAATTCTCGTTCCTGGTGGTTTCGGTGAGCGCGGTGTTGAAGGTAAGATATTGACGGCTCAGTATGCTCGTGAAAATAAAGTACCTTACTTAGGTATTTGTTTGGGTATGCAAGTAGCGGTAATCGAATTTGCTCGTAATGTGGCAAATTTAGCCGGTGCACACAGCACCGAGTTTAATTTAAAAGCAGAGAACCCAGTTGTTGGTCTGATTACAGAATGGACTAATGCAGAGGGTTCCAAAGAAATCCGGTCAGAGGAATCCGATCTAGGTGGCACTATGCGTCTTGGCGCGCAGAACTGTAATCTTACTGAAGGCACAAAAGCCTTTGATGCTTACGGTAAAGCAGTCATTAAAGAGCGTCATCGCCATCGTTATGAAGTAAACAACTTTTATGTTGATGCGTTGGAAGCAGCAGGTTTGACGATTTCAGGTCGTTCAGAAGACAATTCCTTAGTAGAGATGATCGAAATTGCTGATCATCCTTGGTTTGTTGCTTGTCAGTTTCATCCAGAATTTACTTCAACACCTAGATATGGACACGGCCTGTTCAGTGCCTTTGTACATGCGGCACTAAAATACGCAGGAAAAGAAAAATAAATAGAGCCCCTCGCACGACTACTGTGCTTGCCAATACTTTGTTAAAAATAGACTAAAATGCTCATTTATAATTTATAAACTCCGCTTTTTCGTCTATTTTTGCCTCGTCTTGGCTTCGCTCGTAACATCGTGCAAAGGACTCAGTCGTGCAAACAGGCAGTTTGTGATTTTTCATTTATTTTAAGAGGTTTGTTATGAGTCAAATCGTTGATATTAAAGCCAGAGAAGTTTTAGATTCTCGTGGTAATCCTACCGTTGAAGCTGATGTTTTTTTGGCAGACGGCTCCGTAGGTTCAGCGTGCGCACCTTCTGGTGCCTCTACCGGTTCTCGTGAAGCTTTAGAATTGCGTGATGGCGACAAAAGTCGTTACCTAGGCAAAGGCGTATTAAAAGCGGTTGCAGCGGTTAACGGTCCAATCCGTGACGCTTTAATCGGCAAAGATGCCCTTGCTCAAGCTGAACTTGATCACATTATGATTGATCTTGATGGCACAGAAAACAAATCTACTTTTGGTGCTAACGCTATTTTGTCGGTTTCTTTGGCAGCGGCGAAAGCAGCGGCAATTTCTAAAAAAGTACCATTATATGCTCACATTGCAGACATCAATGGTACTCCAGGTGTTTACTCAATGCCTGTACCTATGATGAACATCATCAATGGTGGTGAGCACGCAGATAACAACGTTGATATTCAAGAGTTCATGATTCAACCAGTTGGTGCGCCAAACTTCCGTGAAGCTTTGCGTTACGGTGCTGAAATCTTCCATGCACTGAAAAAAGTATTGAGCGATCGCGGCTTAAGCACTGCGGTTGGTGATGAGGGTGGTTTTGCGCCTGATTTGTCATCTAATGCTGAAGCATTGGCTGTTATCAAAGAAGCGGTTGCAGCAGCAGGGTACGAGCTAGGTAAAGACATCACTTTGGCGATGGATTGTGCTGCCTCTGAGTTTTACGACAAAGAAGCAAATATCTATGACCTTAAAGGTGAAGGTAAAAAATTCACCTCAGAAGAGTTCAACTTCTTCTTACAAGACCTTACTAAGCAATATCCAATTGTTTCTATCGAAGATGGTCTTGACGAGTCTGACTGGGATGGTTTCGCACACCAAACTAAACTAATGGGTGATAAAATCCAATTAGTGGGTGATGATCTGTTCGTTACTAACACCAAGATTTTGAAGCGTGGTATCGATAACGGTATTGCGAATTCAATATTAATCAAGTTTAACCAAATCGGTTCTTTAACTGAGACGTTGGCCGCTATTAAAATGGCAAAAGACGCTGGTTTTACAGTTGTTATCTCTCACCGTTCTGGTGAAACAGAAGACGCGACTATTGCAGATCTTGCAGTTGGTACAGCGGCTGGTCAAATTAAAACGGGTTCTCTATGCCGTTCTGACCGTGTTGCTAAGTACAACCAATTACTACGTATTGAAGAGCAATTAGGTGGCAAAGCACCTTATAAAGGTCGTTCTGAGATCAAAGGTCAGGCTTAATATCGCCTGATTTAATAAAGGGAGAACTTGGTTCTCCCTTTTTTTATTTTTTTTTGCTTCGATTCCTTTGATAATGAGGGATATGTTTTTTTAGATGTTGAGGGTGTTATATGGCACGTTTGTTAATTTTCTTCTTTGTCTGTGCCGTGGGCTATCAATCTTATCATTTGTATTTTGGTGAGCAGGGCGTTAAGCGACAAGAAGAACTAGCAAAGCAGATCGCCTATCAAGAGCGTATTAACTTACGTCTGAAGCACCGTAATCAAGCCCTTAGAGCGCAAGTGCATGATCTCCGCCTTGGAGAAGAGGCTGTAGAGGAGCATGTTCGTAGCGAACTTCAGTATATAAAAGATGGTGAAGTGTTTTATCGCATGGTGAATAAAAAATGATAAAGCCTTTGTGGGTTATTATTCCTGCCGCAGGTGTTGGCCAGCGTATGCAAGCGAATTGCCCAAAACAATATTTACCTCTTGCCGGACAGACCATTCTAGATCGCACTATAGATATTTTCATTTCGCATCCGCTTATTGCTGGTGTGCTCGTTGGTGTGGGGGAGAATGATGCCTATTGGTCTGACTCGAAATGGCAGCAACACGATTTAGTTCATATGTTTGTTGGTGGCAAAGAACGCTGTGATACCGTACAGAAAGGTCTGCGTTATTTATTGGATACAGTAGATGTAATGCAGCAAGATGTTTTGGTTCATGATGCCGCGCGTCCTCTGTTAAGCCAAGCTGCACTGAATCGAATTATTCACCATACCTCTGATCAAGGTGCGTTGTTGGCAATGCCAGCGAAAGATACTGTGAAGCTTCAAGTTTTAGGTCAGCCATTGGTTGATGCTACGCTTGACAGAGGTACTATCTGGTTGGCGCAGACGCCACAGAAATTTCCTGCCCAAGCGTTATTAGACGCATTGCAGCAAGCACAAGCGTATGGTGTTGTGGTGACAGATGAATGCTCTGCGATGGAGTTTTCAGGTTGGCATCCAGATCTTGTTATCGGGGAAAGTAGCAATATTAAAATAACCTTACCCGAAGACCTGCTGATTGCTGAGGCGCTTTTTTCTTATATTTTAGGTTCAAACAGTAAGTGCAATTCATAGCACAGGAGTAACTATCATGATGCCTTTTCGTATTGGCCATGGTTTTGATGTTCATAAATTTGGTGAAGGCGATCATATTGTTATTGGTGGCGTTTCTATCCCTTACTCTCAGAGCTTGATTGCCCATTCTGATGGTGATGTCGCATTGCACGCTTTGACCGATGCCTTGTTAGGTGCCGCCGCTTTGGGCGATATAGGAAAGCATTTTCCTGATACTGATGCTGCTTTTGCTGGTGCAGATAGTCGAATTTTATTAAAGCGTGCTTATCAGGAAATACAGGCCCTTGGTTTTAATGTGGGTAATATTGATATCACCATTATTGCTGAAGCACCCAAAATGCGTCCTTATATTGATGCTATGCGTGCAAATATAGCCGAAGATTTGGCAGTAGATATCAGTGTCGTGAATGTGAAAGCAACGACGACGGAAAAGCTTGGCTTTACCGGTCGAAAAGAGGGTATCGCTGTAGAGGCTGTTGCGCTTATTTTTACACAAGCTAATTTTAATTAAGCTCTTTTTAATCAAGGTAATGTATGAATACCGAATGGCGATACGCTTGGTCTAAGCCAACTGTTACTGGGGATTTGAAAACCCATGTACAAGACTTTTACGTCGAAGAGCAGTTAGGTTTTGAGCCTGATGGCAAAGGTGAATTTTGCTTTGTGTTCATTGAAAAGGAAGGGGTGAATACTGATTTCCTTGCTAAACGCTTGGCTCAAATTGTCGGCATTGCTCCGAATAAAGTGACGTATAGTGGCGTGAAAGATCGTCATGCTTGTACGCGTCAGTGGTTCTGTTTGCATGTATTGAATCAAGAACCAGATTTAACGACCATTCAGGAAGCATTTAGAGAGCCGGAAAGTGTTCGAGTAATTGCGCAGTTACGCCATTCGAAAAAGCTTCGCACTGGCGCGCATTTAGCGAATCGCTTTGTTATCCGACTTCGTGACGTTAATGGTGATCTAGACGAGCTAGAAGGGCGTTTGAATCTCATTAAACAAGCTGGTGTACCCAATTATTATGGTCCACAACGCTTTGGTATAAACGGTAATAATTTGCACAACGGCAAAGATTTTGTCCTAAAAGGGCGGCAAAGTCGCCGCAAATTATCAAAGACGGAATCCTTTTGGTTATCGGCTATTCGCTCTTGGTGTTTCAATGAAGCATTAAGCGATCAAGTTGAAAATGGTATGTGGATGCGTTTATGTGATGGTGATATTGCTCAGTTTCAGCATAAAGATGAGCAGTTCCGTGTAAAAGAAGTAGGCGCTTTGATGCACTTAAGCGTGATGCGAGGCAGTATCAGCCCAGTTTTACCTATGATTAGTGAGGGTTGGGAGGCTGGCACCGGGCATCAGCGTGAGCGAGTGATGAAAGACTCTTTGGCGGAAAGTATGGACTTGGTTGATGCTTTGATTGCCTTTGATCTTTCTCGAGACAGCCGACTGGCGCGCCTTGTGCCGATGAATATGGCGTGGGAATTGCTAAGAGAGAAAGAAGGGAATGCGCAATTGATCGTTGAATTCTCCTTACCAAAAGGGTGTTTTGCGACCAGTCTGTTGCGTGAAATGATAGATTATACGGATAAGTCTGCAGAGAAATACCATGAGAATATTGATCGCTAATGATGATGGTCTTGATGCGCTTGGTATACAGACGCTGGCTAAATATTTACAGCGAGAGTACGCCATTTTAGTGGTGGCGCCAGATCGTAATCGTAGTGGTGCTAGTAACTCTTTGACCTTGTCTCGCCCTATACAGCCGATTAAGGTTGCGGAGGGGCAGTATCGTGTTGATGGTACGCCGACAGATTGTGTTAATCTGGCATTGTCAGGAGTAATTGATGGCGATGTGGACTTGGTTGTCTCTGGAATTAATCACGGAGCCAATTTGGGTGACGATGTTATTTATTCCGGCACGGTTGCTGCTGCCATGGAAGCTCGTCATTTAGGGCGCCCCGCGTTAGCAGTGTCCTTAGTTGGGAATCTGCATTTTGATACTGCAGCAAAAGTTATTATGCTGCTTTTGAAGGATTCACATACTCTTGAGTTGCCTGCTGGTATCTTATTGAATATCAATGTCCCTGATGTCCCATATAGCGAGCTCAAAGGGATACAGGTGACACGTCTTGGTTATCGCCATAAGGCACAAGCGCCTATTTCAGCTCAACACCCTAAAGGCATTCCAAGCTTTTGGATTGGTGCTTTGTCTGAGCCTCATGATGTGTCGGAGGGAACAGACTTTTGTGCTGTGAATAAGGGCTATGTTTCTATTACGCCAATTCATACGGATATGACTTGTTATGAAGCAAAATCTCCTCTTACAAAATGGACAGACACAATAACGCTATGAGCCTGCACGATCTCAACTGGTTAGTTTCACATACGGAGCCCAAAGCTTCTAAGATGGTTGATCAGCTTAGAAAACATGGGATTACTCATGAAGAACTATTGGCCCTGATGGGCTCTATTCCTCGTCATGAGTTTGTAGAGCCTGCGTTTTCGCATTTGGCTTATTCAGCAACGCCACTTCCTATCGGTCGAAATCAAACCATTAGTCAGCCGCTTACAGTAGCTAGAATGACCGAATGGCTTTTGGCGCATTCTCGGCTTGGTCGCGTGTTGGAAATTGGTACCGGATCGGGTTATCAGACTCGAATTTTGTCGCATTTTTTTAATAAAGTTCATACCGTTGAGCGTCACGAACCGCTTTATTTACAAGCGAAGAGGCGTTTGTCGTTGATGGGAGTCAGGAATGTTGAGTACTTATTTGGTGATGGGCAGACTGGATGGCCTAATAAAGTTGAGATGGATGCCGTTATTATTACCGCAATGGCAAGTAAAATTCCGTTAGCCTTGACAGATTGTCTGAAACAGCAAGGTATTTTAATTATGCCGATTGATCATCCTAGCCCACAGATAGGCTGTTGGCGTAAAGAAGGTGATCGTTGGAAATGTCTAGGGACAGAACCTGCGTATTTTGTACCCCTATTAGAAGGAATGGAACATGCCTAAATGGCTTAGAGTGTATTTGAGTGGTGTGCTAATGGGCGCCGCAGATGTCGTCCCAGGTGTTTCTGGTGGGACGATTGCTTTTATTTTAGGTGTTTATGATCGACTTATTAATGCATTAAGCGGTGTGAATAAAGCCAGTTTAGTTATGTTGTTTAAAGGTGATTTAAAAGGCTTATGGAAGCATTTTGATGGCGCTTTTTTATTGTCATTGGGGGCGGGTGTTGTCACCAGTATTTTTATGCTTGCAGGCTTGATCACACATCTTTTAGTTGTTTATCCGAGCTATTTGTGGAGTTTCTTTTTTGGGCTGATCTTAGCGTCAGCTTATTTCTTAATTAGTCAGATATCTGGATTTTCTTGGCGGCATTTTGGTGGGCTTATGGTTGGTGTAGCTGTTGGTGCTAGCTTGTCCTTGCTTGTTCCAACTCAGTTAAATACGTCTTACACCATGGTTTTTTGCTCGGGCATGATTGCAATTTGTGCGATGATTTTGCCTGGTATTTCAGGGAGTTTTTTACTACTGATGCTTGGAATGTACGGATTTATTCTTTCGGCAGTTAAAAGTATGGATCTTGCTGTTATTTTGGTTTTTGCAGCGGGTGCTTTGATTGGATTGTTAACCTTTTCTAAAGTTCTTCATTATTTGCTCAATCATGTAAGGTCCATGACTTTGTCATTTCTTACAGGTGTTATGCTGGGAGCTCTAGTTAAAGTATGGCCTTGGAAAGTGACGGATACTTGGAGTGTTATAGGTGATAAAAAACTGCCGTTAGAAGAGCATCTTGTGTTGCCTTGGGAGCTCCTCAATTATTATTGGCCGACTGATTTTTTACTTCCAGTTGTGTTTGTTTTTATAGGGTTTTTGAGTGTGATTCTTATTTCTTACATATTTTTACGAAAATCGACAAATAGTAATAATTAATTTAAATCGGATATTGGGGTAAAGAATTATCTTCCGTTGCGTCCTTAAAAGTCATGATTGTTCATCGCTAGCTTGGTTAATAAGTCGGCTTGTTTTGTTGTGCTTTTTATTGTCAGGATGCTCTTATGAACTGTTGCATTATTCGGCAAAAAACAATCGAACTTACGCCTCAAATAATGCCAGTGTGTCTTCTATTCCTTCCTCTGGTGTTCACCGTGTCCAGAGCGGTGAAACCTTGTTCTCTATTGCTTTCCGCTATGGGTTAGACTATCGCGAACTTGCTAAATCGAATCATATTGATTCCCCTTATACCATTTATCCTAAGCAAAAAATCCGTCTAATTGGCGTCCAAAATACGCCTCCTTCAGTCGCTAATAATTCGACATCTTCTATCCCTTTAATTGTATCAAATACGAAAAATATACCCTCTAAATCTGATCCGATTGTTTCTGTCAAAGTGCCTGAAAAATTGTCTAAAAATGATACGAAAGACGAAAAAATATCGGGTAGTTGGTCTTGGCCTGTTGATGGACAGGTCACTAGGGGGTTTTCAAACGCTGGCGTTAGTAGTAAAGGTATAGATATAAAGGCTGAGCAAGGAGCATTGGTAAAAGCGGCTGCTGATGGAACGGTTGTTTATGCAGGCAGCGGTCTTATTGGTTATGGCAATCTTGTTATCGTGAAGCACAACGATGTATATCTTAGTGCTTATGCTTACAACGAAAGAATATTGGTAAAAGAAAAGCAAAATATTCGAGCAGGTGATTCTCTTGCTGTTATCGGTGGCAAGGGAGATGATAGGCCACTACTTCACTTTGAGGTTCGTCGAGATGGTCAGCCTATTGACCCGTTAGATGTTTTGCCCAAAATGAATTAAGCGAAATTAGCGTTTTAAGGAGGGGACATGAAGTTTGCAAATATGGATAAAGAAGCAGCTAAGGTTTCGAATATTGGAGATTTTGACCTTGATACACTGGATGATGAGCTCATTGGAGATGTGCTTGTTGACGAGGAATTGGTTGATGAAGAGTTTGAGTCGGCTGTAAGTGCTCGTTATGCCGACGCTGATTCTAGTCGTAACCTTGATGTTACTCAGTTGTATTTAAGTGAGATCGGTTTTTCTCCACTGCTTACTGCCGAGGAAGAAGTATATTTTTCTCGCCTTTCACTAAAGGGTGATCAAAAAGCGCGTAAGCGCATGATAGAAAGTAATTTACGTTTGGTTGTTAAGATATCTCGACGTTACCTTAATCGAGGTTTATCTCTGTTGGATTTAATCGAAGAAGGCAATCTTGGCTTGATTAGAGCGGTGGAGAAATTTGACCCAGAGCGTGGATTTCGGTTTTCAACTTATGCTACTTGGTGGATACGGCAAACCATCGAACGTGCGATCATGAATCAGACAAGAACCATTCGCTTGCCGATTCATGTAGTAAAAGAGCTTAACGTATATTTGCGCGCAGCTCGTGAACTGACACAAAAGTTAGATCATGAGCCTAGTGCTGAAGAAATTGCAGAAATGCTAGATTGTCCTGTAGAAGATGTACAAAAGATGCTTGGCCTGAATGAAAAGGTTAGCTCAATTGATGCAACATTCGGAGGGGATAATAATGATAAGAGTTTGGTTGAAATTTTAGCAGATACTCTTCATCAGGGGCCAGAAGCGGATCGTCAAGATGGCGATGTTTTAAATAGTATCGAACTTTGGCTTGATGAGTTGAGCGAAAAGCAGTGTGAGGTCATTACACGTCGTTTTGGTCTGCGAGGACATGAAGCTAGCACATTAGAGCATGTTGGCGCTGAAATTGGTTTAACGCGTGAGCGTGTTCGTCAGATTCAAGTCGAGGCATTACGAAAACTGCGTTTAATTATGGATAAAGAAGGTTTGTCATTAGATGATGTGATTCGGTTTGATGATTAACACATAATTTGAACAAAAAAGACCCGCATGAAAGCGGGTTTTTTTATGTTCAGATTTTGGTAAGCTTATAAAGTATTGTCTTCTTGCTCTTCTGGGCTAGCTATCTCAAGAATATGCTTATGGATTTGTTGTTTGTATTTATCTGACATGCCTTTTACTTCATAAGCTAATATTTCTTTGCCATTATCATCAATCACTTCTGGAAGGCCAGTGAATACGCGATTTTGTATGTGCGATAAGGTAAAAATATCATCACTGATTACTAGTTTGTTAATACTTTCAGACTCACTTAACTGATGAATGCTCGTCAAAAGTGTTTCGATTCGATCTGGCTCAAAGCGATTCTCTTTTACCATGTTGGTAACTTGGGTATTACCTTGATGTAATCCTAAATGAAAGTTTAGTTTAGGGATGTCGGTATAGAGTTCATTTTCCAGTAATTTATCAACCAATCCTAAGAATAGCTGTGCTGTACTAACTGCATTAATATATAAATTATCTTCACAATTGTGTGCGCTGAAAAGTACGATCGCTGAGTCATTTTCGTATTGATGAACTTGACCTAAGTATACTTCGCTTGCTTGAAATATCGCTCGATAGATTGGCGTTAATAAATTAGCTACTTTTAGCGGTGTCATATCTTTGTGCCACTCATCTAAATTAAGAATGTCAAAATAGAGAACACAGCTACGCTGTCTGGATTCTTCAAAGATGGCATCAAAGTTTATTTCAAATTGAGGCTTTGCCACTTGTGAGGCACTTTCTTCTTCTGTCTTGATGGGCTTTTCTATTTCTTCTTTAGGGCGTTCTATGGATTGGATTTTTTCAATCGCTTGGAATAGCGCCTTTGCTTCTTTATATATGGGTTTTGGTAATTCGGTTGGTTTTCGTCCTTTACTATAATTAATGAGAGCAGAAGAGGCATCGTTGATCGGCGCAAAAAGCCATTTTGTGATTAAGATGACCAGCAATAACGCAATGGTACAAGTAAATATAGCTACGCCAATTAACAAATTGTTTAGGTGTTGTAATGTAGCCTGAGCTGGCGTTTTGTCTAGCGTAATTAGTACATGACCAACGATCTCGTCTCTGAATTTTATGCTTGAACTATATACTCTTCGAGTATCACTTGGCCGAAAATCTTGCTCAGATTGCATCCCAGAATTACCACTGTCCGCTTCTGCCAGTAGTTCGTCTTTTTTGTTAAATACTCGAGCACTCAAAATATTGTCATCAACCACTAGACGATTGAGTAACACATTTAAGCTTAATAAATCGTTGTTTAAGATGGACTGAGTGGCATTGAATGCGGCCTGAGTTGCTAAGCTACTGCCTAATACTTCAGTTTGTTGAGATAAATAGTTGCCTAGCGCATGGGTCATTGTGTACCAAAAAATGCACACAGTGAGAATCATAAGCGAGATAAAGGTGGCAACGGTAATGGCTGACGCACTAAGTTTTTTACGTATGAAAGCAGCGATAGCCTTGGTTTTTGGTTGGGTGTCCATTAACTTCCTTTGGGGTAACTCGTAGAACGATGAGTAAAGTATACACATCATAACGGCCGTTTTCTGAATTCTTTAAAGTAGAACAGGTGCTTAGCGAAAAGAAAACGATTTGCTATAGTAGGCGTCTTATTGAATTAGGAGCGTTTATGTCTGCCAGTATTACTCTTATTGGTTCTTTGAACCCTGAATATCTTGATAAATTTAACGCTTGGTTAGAGGCACGTGGTTTACAAGGAGCAATTCGTCTGTTGTCAGATGCTCAAGATGCTATTTCTGTGGCGCAAGTTATGGTTGATGATAGCCTACTTGATCGCGTATCTATTCGTACTGAGCTTTTACGTTTATCTAATGATACTGGTATCGATCATATTTATCAGTCGTCAATGTTAGATATTAAAACACCGGGCGTTGCTGTATTTGACATGGATTCCACGCTTATCAAAGCTGAAGTAATGGATGAATTGGCAGTCGAAGCAGGAATCGGTGAACAAATCTCCGCTGTGACTGCGAGCGCCATGCGCGGTGAAATCGATTTTGTTGAAAGCTTTGTACAGCGCTTAGCTCTGCTAAAAGGTTTGAGTAGCGAGGTTATGGATGGGGTTTATAACAGAATTCAGCATATGGATGGCATTTCAACCTTGATGAAGGTGTTGCATCATTATGGCTGGCATACGGCGATTTTATCTGGCGGCTTTACCTATTTTGCCGACCGAGTCCAAGCTGAATATGGTATGACTGAAGTGCATGCCAATGTGCTAGAAATTAAAAATAATGAATTAACTGGCAAGCATTTAGGCGATATTGTTGATGGTGAGCGTAAGAAGCTTTTGTTGACGAATATTGTTACGACACAAAATGTTGATTGGCAACAGACTATTGCTTGTGGCGATGGTGCCAATGATTTATTGATGCTAAATCATGCTGCTTTAGGTGTAGCTTTGCATGCTAAGCCTTTGGTTCGGGAGCAGGCACCATGTCCGATGAATAATCTTGGTTTAGACGGTATTTTGTATTTGCTGGGTATGACATCTGCACAAATTCGCGAGTTGTCTGCTTAGTCGTTTATTATCAAGCGTTGAAATTTCTGTTTGTTTAGATATTAACGTAATTTTTTGTGCTTGTGATCGAGACTGCTATTGTCACTTCTAAAAGCTTGTTATGATTCCTAATTATAATGATAACAAGCTTGGTTGGGGTGTTGTTTTGTCAGAAATACGTTTGTCTGATATAGATTTGAATTTACTGTATGTTTTTCAAGTTTTGATTGAAGAACTTAATGTCACGAAAGCAGCAACGCGACTTAATGTTTCTCAGCCTGCTGTTAGTCGCTCATTATCGCGATTACGCGATGTATTCGATGATCCTCTGTTTATTCGCACCTCCCATGGTTTATCAGCCACTGCTAAAACTCAAGACTTAGCATCACTTTTAGCGGATACGTTAAAGGGGCTTGAAAGTCTTATTCAGCCTCGTGAATTTACCCCTCAAAGTAGTAAGCGACGGTTTATTTTATCGACTACAGACTTCGGTACATTAACGGTTTTGCCTAAAATTCTTGATCAATTTCGACAAAAAGCGCCGGATGCTATCTTGGATGTAAAATCTTGGAATGAGGATATGGTGGCCGAATTAGATCAAACGAATATTGATGTGGCGGTTGCTGTATTGTCTAAAGAGCCGCCAACAGGTATTCGGGCTATGCGTTTGAAGAGTGACTGTATGGTCTGCTTGGCTCGTAAAGATCATCCAGGTATTCAAGACAAATTAACCTTAGAAAGTTATTTACAGGCAAGCCATGTACAAGTTGTGTTAGGCCGTCGAGAGTATTTCGCGGTTGATCGAGAGCTGGAAAAAATGGGTCATAAGCGTCATGTTGCGGTGCATTTGCCTAATTTCGTACCAGCAGCAAGAGTGGTGATGGACAGTGATTTATTACTGACGGTTCCAAAACTCTTTGCTGAAGATATGGCGGCAACCGTATCTGAAATAGTCGTACACGAGCTGCCTTTTGCTTCACGCGAATTTGATTATTCGATGATTTGGCATGAACGTTTCCAACATGACGCTGCTCATGTCTGGTTTCGTGGGTTATTACGACAGGCTTTTCTCGACGCCTCGGTTTAATCTAAATATTTTATGCTTATCAAGAAGGGCTTGATAAGCGAGTTATCCATTCTTTTGTTAATACTTCCACTAAGCTGTAGCGCCTAAGAGTCATGGCTTCTTCCAAGTCTGCAAAATTTTCGTCAAGGTAGTTGTGGAGAATTTTGTCTCTTAAAATGATTAGCGACCTAATTTGTTCTGCTTGTTCATAAGTGACATCTTTATTCACAATAAGCGCGTTTAACACTTCTTTGCGTGAGGATATCTCGGTTTTGTAGTGATGTTTTAAAACATAGCGAGCAAGGTCCAGCATGGAGGCGACAAGTAGTTGAAAGGAATGTTCGATCACCATTGTTTCATCTTTCGAATATTCGATGGCTTTCGCACCTTTTCTAAAAGCATCGAGTCGCTTGATCATCGCGTGCTGATGTTCATATAGGGATGTTTCCCATTCTACGTCTCTCATTTTCTTCGCCTTTTGTTAGTGCTAATGGTTTTAGTTTTTTTCAAATTAAGAGAACAGCATTCCGATTTTTCAGAACGCTACTCTCTTAGTCTAGGTGAGTTATGAAGAAAGAGGAAAGTTAGAAGGCAGAGAAAGGATAAAAAGGATAAGAGTGGCCATATTCTACTTGAGTGTTTGCTTTGACATGCAAATAGCCTTGGCTTTCAGAAGCAGCTAACAATGCGCCAGAGCTTTGTTGTGGATGCGCATAGGCTAGACCATCCTTTCCAACCGAGACCCTTAAAAACTCATCTCGTTGGATTGTTTTGTTACGGTTGAAGCCTGCGTCTACAAGATAAGATTGGGGTAACTCGGCAATTTGACCGGAACAAATAGACAGCAAAAGACGTGCGAACCAATGATAGGTTACCAAGGTTGAGCTTGGATTTCCTGGCAAGCCAAGAAAAGGGATGCCCTGAAGTGTTGCATGAACAAGGGGTTTACCTGGCTTTATGGCTATCTTCCATAAATGCACTTTCCCTAATTTTTCTAATGCTTCTTTCACATGGTCTTCTTCGCCGACAGAAACACCGCCTGACGACAGAATAACATCGCAGGATTGCATCAAGGTTTTTAGCGCGGCTTTCGTGTCTTCTAAGGTATCTGCTGCGTGAATGCAAAGACTCACATTATGGCCAGCTTGAGTAACAAGAGCGCTCAACATTGGGCCGTTTGAATTATAGATTTGCCCTGCTTTTAGACTTGTACCCGCAGGAATAAGTTCATCGCCTGTTGTTAATATGCCAACATTTAATGGCTTGTAGACAATAACGTCAGTGATACCAAGGCTAGACAAAAGGCCAATATGTATTGGCGTGATTTTTACGCCTGCTTTGATGACTGTTTGGCCTGCCTGCATATCCTGTCCTTGAGGACGAACATTGTCGGCGAGACTTGGTTGTTCATCAAAAACGACCTTATCACCCACAGGTTGAGCATTTTCCTGCATGACCACGGTATCTGCACCAGCTGGGATATTTGCGCCGGTGAAAATACGAGCACAGGTTCCAGGAATCAAAGGCTCTGGATGTCGACCGGCCGCAATTCGTTGGCTCACATTAAAATGTTTTCCAGCGTACCAATCTGCGCAGGCTAGGGCGTAGCCATCCATTGCACTGTTGTCATGGGCGGGAACGGATATTCCTGCGACAACGTCTATAGCAAGGATTCGTCCTACCGCGTTTGTAAGAGTAAGTGTTTGTTGTTCTACACGAACGTTAGCATTGTGCTTAATTTCTTCTAGAGCGTCTTCAAAGGCAAATAAAGTAGACATGTAAGTTATGCCTCGTGCTGGTTTGTTGCATTCGGGCCAATCAGCATGCTGACAAAATTACATGGCCTGTGAGAAGCGTTAAGCTGTTCTTCTAAAATGCCATTCCATGCGGTTTTACAAGCACCGGTGGAACCAGGTAAACAGAACACCAGTGTTTGGTTGGCCAATCCAGCAATGGCGCGTGATTGAATAGTCGATGTACCAATTTCTGTATAAGAGATTTGTCTAAATAGTTCACCAAAACCTTCAATGGTTTTATCAAATAAGGGCGTCATAGCTTCTGGTGTGCTGTCGCGTGAATAAAAGCCGGTTCCGCCAGTAATTAAAACGACGTGGGTTTCTTTGTCAGCAATCCAGTTTGATACGACGGCACGCATTTGGTAAACGTCGTCTTTCACTAATTTTCTTTCATTGAGCGTGTGACCCGCTTTGCTCAGCAATTCAATGAGTGCATCACCTGATGTGTCTTCAGCAATAGATCGAGTATCGGAAACGGTTAGGACGTTGATATTTAGTGGACGGAAAGGTGTTGGTGTTTTAGCCATGGGAATTCCTTTTTTAGCCTCCTGTCGCGCTCATGAAGCGTAGAATTTGAGGGGCTTCATCAAGATTAAAGTGATGTTTTTCAGGTTTGAGTGCTAGTGCTTCAATAATCGCGTTTTCTAGTTCTGTTGAATTATGGTTTTTTGAGCCTAATTCAGTGGAACAATATGAGTTATTGCGAAGCACTGTTTTTAAATCTTTTGAATGATCATTGCCTAGGCAGAGTAATAAGCGACCTTCGGCTGTTAGCCTGACACGATTGCAGGTATCGCAAAAATTGTGGCTATGAGGTGAAATAACGCCGATTTTATGGTCATAGCCTGCTACCTGATAATAGCGTGTTGGGCCGCTGGTGGTTAATGAGCTCGGCGTGAGTTCATATTGTTTGCTAAGCGTATCGATGACATTGTCGCTAGATAAATACGTTGTTGCACGATTATGGTCAGTAATAATACCAAGCGGCATCTCTTCAATAAAACTGATGTCCATTTTGCGATCTAAGGCAAATTGAGCAAGATCAAATAGCTCATCATCGTTATGATTCTTGAGCATAACGCTGTTAATTTTTAAGCGTTTAAATGGCAGCTTACTGGCGGCTTCTATACCGTCGACAACTTGTTGAAATTTATCTCTGCGAGTTAAGGCGTAAAATCGATCTGCTTTTAGCGTGTCGAGGCTGATGTTAATACGTGATACGCCAGCGTTGAGTAAGCTTTGTGCCATTTTATAAAGTTGTGAACCGTTGGTGGTAATGGTGAGTTCTTCTAATCCCTTAGTGTTGGCTATTTGCTCAATTGCCCAAAGAATATTTTTGCGCACCAAAGGCTCGCCACCTGTAATTCTAATGCGTTTGGTGCCCATAGATATAAAGGTTTTTGCCACATGAACAATTTCTTCTAAAGACAATATATGATCTCTAGGCATAAAAGTGACATCTTCATCCATACAATAGGTACAGCGAAAATCACATCGGTCGGTGACGGAAATGCGTAAGTAGTCTATTTTTCGACCAAATGGATCGATTAAAGCAGATGTTACCAAGAAAAAATTACCTCATGAGTTAGGTGTCCATCAAAGCAAAAAAATGCCTATTTAGCAAAGTGCTAAAAAAGATTTCGACAATATTCTTGGTGTTTTTGTATTTTATGAGTTTTTTTGTTCAGGCTGGAGCCGAAAAAGCGGCATAATATGGATAATCATATTGCATAGGAGGATAACGGTGAATCAAGTCGTTAATCATCTCATCGGTTTATTACAGTTAGAGCGTGTGTCGTCTACCCAGTTTATTGGTCGTAGTCAGGATATAGGTTTTCCCAAGTTATTTGGTGGTCAAGTTATTGGGCAAGGTTTGAGTGCAGCCACTCAGACGGTTGAAGGGCGATTCCCTCATTCTCTGCATTGTTACTTCTTACGCCCTGGGGATTCATCTCACCCTATTGAGTACGAGGTAGAAACGGTTCGAGATGGAAGAAGCTTTAGTGTTCGACGGGTGATTGCCTCGCAATTTGGTAAAAGTATTTTAGCGATGACGGTATCTTTTCATATCGAGGAAGAGGGTTTAGCTCATCAAGATGCTATGCCTAATGTCCCAGGACCTGAGTCATTTAAGTCGGAATTATCACTCTATCGAGAACATGCTAATGAGATTCCGTCTAAAGTACGGGATTTATTTACCGCAGATCGGCCTATTGAATATCGAATCGTAGAAAATCAGAATCCATTTCGCCCTCGTCCAGGTATTGCGAAGCGCCATATGTGGATTCGTAGTGTGTCAGCTCTGCCTGATGACGCGTTAATTCATCAATCCATGCTTGCCTACACGACAGATTATGGTTTTATTGAAACAGCCTTGATGCCTCATGGCATTTCAATTGGCAGCCCTTATCTTACTGCTGCCAGCTTAGATCATGCTATTTGGTTTCACCGTCCATTTAGATTGGATGAATGGTTGCTTTATGTGGCTGATTCTCCATCGGCTAATTCGGGTAGAGGATTTGTTCGCGGACAAATTTTTAATCAGAAAGGGGAGTTAGTAGCTTCAACCGCTCAGGAAGGTTTGTTGCGCTATTCGCGTTAATCTTTGCTGTATAGCCGTTTTGTCAAAGATCGTGCTGTTTTAATGCCCAGACGATGTGCTCTTTCACTAGCTCAGAAGAATCAGAGAGCGCATTTTCTAAGCTTTGAATAGTGGCTGAATTAGTTGGTGCATTACCAAGTGCGACAGCAATGTTTCTACGCCAGTTTTCAAAACCAGTTCGACGAATAGGGGAGCCTTCGGTATTTTTTAAGAAGGCTTCTTCGTTCCACTCAAATAATTCAACTAGATCCGCTGAATCCAGATTGTGTCTTGGCTGGAAATCATCTTCTTCGGTGTATTTTGCGAACTTGGTCCAAGGGCAAACTAGCTGACAATCGTCACAACCGAAAATCCGGTTGCCCATTTTACTGCGCAGTTCTTCTGGAATGGGGCCTTTATGCTCAATCGTTAGATAAGAAATGCACTTTCCTGCATCAAGAACCCAAGGCTCCACAAAAGCATCGGTTGGACACTGAGTTAGGCAGGCGGTACAGCTTCCACAATGTCTTGTTTCAGTAGGTTTGTCGACAGGAAGTGGCAAGTTAGTAAATATTTCACCGAGCAAAAACCAGCTGCCTGCCTTTGGTGTTAGCAAAAGAGTATTTTTGCCAATCCAGCCCATGCCAGCTTGTTCGGCAATTTGTCTTTCCAGAATTGGCGCGCTATCGACAAAAGCTCTATAGCCATGATCACCGACTTTTTGCTCTATTTTCTTGGCTAATTGAGTAAGGCGTTTACGAATTAATTTATGATAATCTCGCCCCAAGGCATAACGTGCAATATAGGCTTTGTCTTTGGTTTTTAGTCTTTCGACTGTTTCGACCGATTGGGGAAGGTAATGCATACGAAGTGAGATGACTCGGCGAGTCCCTGGATGCAGCTGCTCGGGATAAAAACGCATGTCGCCATGATTGGCAAGATAATCCATACCGGCATGGTATTGGTTATTAAGCCATTCGTTAAATTCGTCTTTGTATTGCGCAAGATCAGGTTTGACGATACGAGCTTCGGCAAACCCCAATTCAACTGCCCACGATTTAATCTCATCAGCAAGTTGGTTTAATTCTTCTGGACTGGATAAAGACGAAGGAAGCAAGTGAGTACCAAAACATTAGACGCTAGGCTAAAAAACAGCCTAGCGTGAAGAACAAGAAATTAATAAAGCTGAGAGTCGCCTTTAACAACATCCATCAATAGCTTGATGAACTTACGATCGGCTTCCGTGTGTTCCTCTTGGATTTTAATCGTTGTTTGGTTTGACACTTCTTCTGCAATACGTTGATAAGCATTTGGCTGGTTGATATTTTCTTTAGCAATACGGACTAATTCTCCAGCGAGTTCTGGATCCATAAGCATCTTACGAAAACAGCGCAAAAATTCATCAATAACTCGTTGTTGGTTAAGCTCATTAGCCATGGTAAAACTCCTAATCAATTTATGCCGCTATGACACCATGAAGCGTAGGTTAGAGCAAGTTTTTATACGCTATGTGTTGACAAATCTTAGGCGCAAAGACAAAATGAGACGCTATATAATTCGACGACACCCTGTCGATGACTCCTTTTTATGGGCCACTAGCTCATCTCAGTCAGATTTGTTCTGATAAGCACAAGTGTAGAATGACGCAATATTGTTGTCCTATACTTCTCCTCGCGAAAAGACGCGGGCAGTGTAAAAACTGCGATTTATTGCGTTTGAGTGTTTCTTACTTTTATATAAATGTTCCTTATTTTTAAAAGTTGCCTCAGTTAGTTTAGCAAACTTCGTTCTATCAACTTTAATCTGCTTGTCTTATGCGGTTACAATAGCTGCACTAAAATTAAAAGACAGATAAATACTATAGAGGGTAACAAGGTGGAGTTATTATCCGGTGGTGAAATGATCGCCCGCTTCCTCAAAGATGAGGGAGTTGAATATATCTATGGTTATCCAGGTGGAGCCGCACTTCATATTTACGATGCTTTGCATCGTCAGTCTGACGTAAAGCATATTCTGGTTAGGCATGAACAAGCTGCAACGCATATGGCTGATGGCTATGCACGCGCCACGGGCAAAGCTGGTACGGTTCTCGTAACGTCGGGTCCAGGTGCAACCAATACTGTTACAGGTATTGCGACGGCTTATATGGACTCTATTCCCATGGTCATTATTTGTGGTCAGGTTATGAGCTACCTGATCGGCGAAGATGCGTTCCAAGAAACCGATATGATTGGTGTGTCACGTCCAATTGTGAAGCATAGCTTTACGGTTAAGCATCCTTCTGAAATTCCTATGATCATGAAAAAAGCATATCACATTGCCAGCACAGGTCGTCCAGGCCCTGTTGTGATTGATGTGCCAAAAGATATGACCATGCCAGGTGATAAGTACGAATACAAATACCCTGAATCTGTTTCTATTCGTTCTTATACTCCGCCAACCAAAGGCCACAGTGGTCAGATTAAAAAAGCAGTTGATTTGTTGTTAGCTGCTAAACGTCCAGTTATCTATGCAGGTGGCGGTGTTATTATGGGCGGTGCATCTGATTTGCTAGTCAAATTGGCTAAGTCTTTGAACGTGCCTGTTACCAATACTTTGATGGGCTTGGGCGGATACCCAGGAACAGACAAGCAATTTGTTGGTATGTTGGGTATGCATGGCGCATACGAAGCGAATATGACAATGCATCACAGTGATGTGATTTTAGCAGTTGGCGCTCGCTTCGATGATCGTGTGACGAATGATCCTGATAAGTTTTGCCCTGGCGCAAAAATTATCCATATTGATATTGATCCTGCTGCTATTTCTAAAACTATTCGTTCAGATGTGCCTATTGTTGGTCCTGTTAGTCAGGTTCTGGAAGAAATGCTGTCTTTGGTTGAAGGTCAAAGTTCAAACACTGAAGCGCTTGTTGGTTGGTGGAAGCAAATCAATGAATGGCGTTTGGTACATGGTGGTCGTTATGACACTAGCAGCGAAAAAATTAAGCCTCAAGCCGCGATTGAAGCTTGCTGGCGCGCCACTAAAGGCGATGCTTATGTGGCGTCTGATGTAGGTCAGCACCAAATGTTTGCTGCTCAGTATTATAAATTTGATAAGCCAAATCGTTGGGTTAACTCCGGCGGTTTAGGCACGATGGGATTTGGTCTTCCTGCTGCAATGGGCGTGAAGATGAATTTTCCTAAAGAAACCGTAGTTTGTGTGACGGGTGAAGGCAGTATTCAGATGAATATTCAAGAGCTTTCTACCTGCTTGCAATACGGTTTGCCGGTTAAGATTTTGTGTTTGAACAACGGTTATTTGGGCATGGTTCGCCAGTGGCAAGACATGAACTATGAAGGTCGTTACTCAAATTCTTACATGGATTCATTGCCTGATTTCAAAATACTGATGGACGCTTACCGTCACAAGTATGTTGAAATTCGAACTAAAGATGAACTCGATGCCAAGATGGAAGAAGCGTTTGCAATGACAGATCAATTGGTCTTCATTAACTGTTACGTGGATCCAGAAGAGCATGTATATCCGATGCAAGTGCCTCGCGGCTCTATGCGCGATATGTTCTTGAGCAAGACGGAGCGTACCTAATATGCGACATATTATTTCTGTATTGATGGAAAACGAGCCGGGTGCTTTGTCGCGAGTAGTTGGTTTGTTCTCTCAGCGTAACTTTAACATCGAATCATTGAACGTAGCGGCAACAGATGATCCAACCTTGTCTCGTCTTACACTGACGACATTTGGTTCAGATCAGGTGGTAGAGCAAATCACTAAACAACTAAATAAGTTGATTGATGTGGTGAAGCTGGTGGACTTGACTGAAGGTCAGCACATTGAACGTGAATTGATGCTGGTTAAGGTTCGTGCTACTGGTGCTCAGCGTGCTGAAGTGAAACGTACTGTTGATATCTTCCGCGGCAACATTGTTGATATGACGCCGTCTATTTATACGATTCAAATCGTTGGCGAGTCAGATAAACTAGATGGATTCCTACAAGCGTTGGGCGGTGCTCACTTGCTTGAAGTAGTTCGAACTGGTGTATCTGGTATCGCTCGTGGTGAAAAGACACTGTCTTTGTAATCGTCTGCTATTTTTGTAGTGGTCTTGTAGATAGACTGAAAAAGCCGCGCTTGCCCGCGGCTTTTTTATGCGTAAATGATGGGTGCTAAGTGAGGGTTAAATGGATAAAACGAATTGGAAACTGCTCAAGTTGCTAGAACAGAATGGCCGTTTGACCTACGCAGAATTGGGTAAAATGGTTCATCTGACTGCACCTGCGGTCGCGGAGCGAGTACGCAAATTAGAAGAGTCTGGCGTGATTACTGGCTACAGTGTCCAAGTCAACTTAGAAAAAGCAGGGATACCGATTACTGCCTTGGTAGAATGTCAGGTTTATCGTACCAAAGAGCGAGAATTTAAAGCACTCGTTATGGGCTTAGATGAAGTGATTGAATGCTACAACGTAACAGGGCCTTATGCTTTTGTACTCAAAGTAGGAGTGAGATCTATGTCTAAGCTTGATGTGCTATTAGAACGATTAATTGATTTGAGCGATACCAACACCATGATGATAATGACAACACCAGTCAAGCGTATCATGCCATTAAATATCGCTCAAGAAGATTAGTTTACCACTACTTTTGCCGTGATAGGTTTACGTGGCCACTGGCTAATAATCATCCCTGTCATAATGAAGCCACAACCAACCAGAGCACGAGTTGAAAGGATTTCCTCCATAAATATCCAACCGCCTAATACGGCAAATACCGCTTCAGATGAGAGAATAAGAGCACTGATACTAGGTGAAACATTTTTTTGTCCTAAAGTTTGTAATGTAAACGCAATACCAGATGAGGCGACGCCAGCATAGACCAGCGGCCACCAAGCTATTTTAATGCCTTCAAGCGTTGGTGTTTCTAATGTGAAAGCGGTGATAGAGGCTAATAGCGTTGCTACGAAAAACTGAACAATAGAAAGTGGCAAGGCGGATACATATCGAGACAAATATCCTATTAGCAATACATGTCCTGTCCAAAAAAGAGTGCCTAGTAGTTCTATCGCATCGCCTTTGTTTATGGACAGGTTTGGCCCAACGGTCAGGCTGTAAAGACCAATTAGCGCTAGAGCAACTCCAATCCAGGTATGTCTTTCGGTTTTATGGCCGAGCATAAGTCCCAGTATCGGCACGAACACAATGTACATGCTAGTGATAAAACCTGCGTTACCTGCTGTTGTGTATTGCAAACCAATTTGTTGACATGTAAAGCCCAAAAATAAACAGCTTCCAGCCGCGATACCGCCTAACCAAAGCTTTCGATTATTTTGAGATTGCTTTGGTTTGAAAATAAACAATAAAGGTAACAGCGACAATGTCGCTAATAGAAAACGCATAGCGTTAAAACTGTGTGGTCCAAGGCTTTCCATGCCAACACTTTGGGCGACAAAGGCAAAGCCCCAAATGGCGGCGGTGGCCCATAAAAAAATATGTGCAATAGACATAGCTAATCCCTAATTATTGGTAACGGAGTGGCTATTTTACGGAGTGAGGGTAAGTTTCCACAGATGAAATAAAAGGTTATTCGAGCGCTTGGCTTTGGATAAAAAAGTAAATTTAAGGTTTTTCTTTATTATTGCAGCGGGTAACTAATTGATTTCCAAACATCTTAATATATTCACTTTTGTATTGCGAAAATGGTTGGAAAATAGGCTGACAGGTGGATTATTTGGCTGTAGAGTTGCGCCAAATTTCAGGGTTAACTTTCGCTGTTAATTTAGACCGTTTTTAGCTCAATCTTAAGAGAATTCATTGCTATGACATTTAGTGTTTGGTTAGCAACTGCGCCGTTGTTGATGTTGCTGTCTTTAGGGCCTGGCCCAAATAATTTTACCTCTATGCACAACGGCATTCAGGTTGGCGCGACTAAAGCTGTTATTGCTGTGGTTGGTCGAAATCTAGCTTTTAGCATCTTGATGTTAATTTCCGCGCTAGGTTTAGGGGCTATTATTGTTTCTTCTAGCTTTTGGTTTAGTGTTATCAAATGGTTCGGTGTCGCTTATTTGTTTTATGTTGGCATCAAAACCTGGCGCAGTGCGGCTATGGTGCTTGAGGAGCATGAAAGCGAAGTGGGAACCAAGGCGAAACGTGGACACCTTGCGAGAATGCGCCAAGAGTTTTTAGTAGCGATCGGCAACCCTAAAGCTGTATTACTTTTTACTGCTATTTTTCCGCAGTTATTGGATCTTAGTCAGCCTGTTCCTATGCAGTTTTTCTGGATGGGATTAACCTTTTGCTGTACGGAGTTTATTGCGGCTTATGTTTATGCAATGAGTGGCAAGCAAATTCGCCGTTTGATTCGAAGCCCTAAGGGTATGAAAAACCTCAATCGCGGCATGGGAAGTGTGTTTGTTTTAGCGAGTGCTTTTTTAGCAACGGCAACACGTTCTTAAAAGGTTCGTAGTTTTAAGCTCAAATAAAAAAGGTGACGCTAGGTCACCTTTTTTATTTTTTACATTTTGTGTTTTAGCTTAAATAACTTTTTAGCTGTGTTCTTTTAAGAACTCTTCGCTTAGGTAAAGCTCTTCGTTACTGTTTACTTTCACATCACGGTCTAGAATCATTTTCGCGATTTCTTGCGCTTCTTCTAGGGAATGCATTTCGTAAGTGCCACATTGGTATTCGTTCAACTCTGGAATGTCAGATTTGGCTTTTACTTTCAATACGTCTTCCATTGCAGCTTTCCAAGAAGCCGCAACAGTTTCTTCTGAAGGTGTGCCGATCAAACTCATGTAGAAACCAGTACGACAACCCATTGGCGAAATATCGATAATTTCGACGTTGTTACTGTTTAGATGGTCACGCATGAAACCAGCAAACAAATGTTCTAGTGTGTGAATTCCTTTCTCAGAAAGGATCTCTTCATTTGGCACGCAGAAACGTAGATCAAAAACTGTGATGTCATCACCTTTAGGTGTGGACATGGATTTAGCTACACGTACTGCTGGTGCATCCATACGAGTGTGGTCGACACGAAAACTGTCTAATAATGGCATAAAAACTCTCCTACTGAACTCAACGGAATCATCGTTGCTTTATAAATGGTGATATCAATTGCCGTTATTGTACATGAAGTTTTGAACCTTTGATCGGACTTTTTGGTGATCGTAAATATTCATAACTGAGAGCTAAGCAGAAAGCGATAATAGCAAACAGCATGCTTTGACCAATGAAAAACACCATGAAGCTACAGCTTATTAAGGCAACGATAGCCAATAGTTGGGCAGCACGATTGACCAGTTTGAAAGCAGCAACACAGGTTAATGTGTAAATAAGCAAAAAACTGCCGTTGGTCATTTCAATAAACCATGACATTTTCCAGCCTGAGACCTCTGAAAATACAATCGAAAATAGAGTGATTAAACCAACCAGTAATACTGCTTTTTCAGGCGCGCCGTTTTTATTAAGCCCGATAAAGGTTTTAGGTAATGCGCCTTGCTGTGCCATAGATTGCACCATACGGGAGAAGCCTAAGATATAAATTGCCACGTTGGCGAAGGCGATGATATAAGCCCCAACAGCAAAGAATCGGCTGCTGGTTTCGCCCATTAGTTTACTAACTAAAAGTGCTAAAGATTGGCTGTTGGTAACTTCGTCGCCGTAAGTGTGATGCCAAGCAATGAGCAGTACTAAACTTAGATAAGCAAGAATAACTATAGTGATGCCACCCAGTAATGCGATTGGGAAATCCCTAGTGGGATTTTTGAACTCAGCGCCCATATGGGCCATGACTTCAATGCCTAAGAAACACCAAAATATTACGCCTGTGGCGTACAGTGTTTGTTGCCACTCAACTGTGGTTAATGGTGCTTCAATGACTTGGCGACTGTCTAAAATATCACCAATGTAGCAAAGCCACAAAATAGCGCCAATCATCACGATGACAATACCGGTTTGAAACCTAGCTGAGGTTTGCATACCTACAATGGCAAAGAAAAGCATGCCAGCAAGGGTTAATAGACTAAAGGCAAGAATCCATTCATCAGATGTTTTAAAAATAATGGTCAAATATGCCGCTGCGACTTTTATAGCAACAGCAGGGCCAACCAATAAAATACTTAAAAACAACCAGCCAACCGCTTTTTCATAACGCGACCCGAACGCTCGTCCAATATAGTGTGATGCTCCGCCAGCGGAAGGGTACTTGGAGCCAAGTAACGCAAAAATAAATGCAATTGGGATAATCATTGTGGCGGTAATTAACCAAGCATAAAAAGCAAAGGACCCTGCCTGAGCAACAGACATGGCTGGTAATATCATCAGGCCAGTACCAATAAAGGTAGTCACCGTCATTGCTATGCCTTGTAGAGGGCCAAGAGTTTTTTGATATTGGGTCATTTGTTTGCCTTTACTTGTTAAATTCTGTAGCTGTTATTTGTTGTCGCTAAGGATAAAATACTTATATTAGCAATACGCTATACAAGTTGACCCCATTAAGGCGCATTTTGCCGGAATGACCGTCAAGTTGAATGACTAATAATAAAAGGGGGTTTGGGTGGCCGATCATTACGATCAAAAAATATTAGCTTTACTGGTAGACGATGCTCGGCTTTCTGTTTCAGACATTAGTCGGCAAGTTAATTTATCTCGCTCTGCGGTGACCGAGCGCATTCGTCGCATGGAAGATAATCGAACCATTACGGGCTATCACGCGCATACTTCGGTTTCAAAAGAAGACGGCATTACTGCTTATTTAGCCTTAACTTTTAGGCCTTTGTCTTGCGATCTTGTGCAACCTCTCATTGAGGCCATCCCAGAGGTAAAGCTCGCCCATTCTATTAGTGGTGATTTGGACTTGTTGCTATTAGTTCAAGCAAGCTCCATGGCGCGTTTAAATACGATTCGTAGTGAGATGGACCGCTGGCCGAACCTTCATAAAATAGTGACACACATGTGCTTATCAAATCGCTTGGATCGCTGGTAAGTGATCGTTGGTGAGTTGCATATTCGTGACTCTTTCAGCGCAATTGCGAATTTATCTGATAACTGATTGAATGATGTACAAAATCTGCCCGCGTTAAAAGTGAGGTCCTGCTCTGAAAAGGTTAAATTTAAGAGAAAGGTGGTCTAGTAAGGCAAAGTCTTATGATGACTTATTGGTCTTAGCTATACTTGGCGCCTTGTGTGGGTTACTGAGCGGGCTTTTGATGGCGTTTTTTTATGCCGTCATTTACTTACCTACTCGATACCTTATTGATGCTGATTTTGATTCTTTTGAATCCTTAGCTGTTGAATGGCGTGTTGGACTTTCTTTTACAGCCTGTGTTGTTTTGGCACTGATTTTTATCTTGTTGCCTAATCGATTACATAAAGTAGGTGTTCCTTATGTAGTTGAACGTCTAAATTATCATCATGGTAATTTGCCTGTGTGGAACGCGGTGGTGCAGTTTTTTTCGGCGGCAATAGGTTTAGCTGGTGGTCTTTCAATCGGTAAGGAAGGTCCTGCTGTGCATCTTGGTGCGACACTTGGCGGCTACTTGGCTGAAAAAGCCAAGTTGCCTCAGTATGGCGTCGAGACCTTGTTGGCTTGTGGTGTTGCCGGGGCGATTTCGGCGGTATTTCAAACACCTTTAGCTGGTGTTTTATTCGCCTTTGAAGTGATTTTTCTGGAATATCGACAGCGTTATGTTTTGCCTGTTTTGCTCTCCTCTGTCATTGCCACCTTAGTAAGTCATTACGTTATTGGGCCTTTAGATATATTTAGTATCGAAAGTATCTCTTCTGTACTGCTTTCAACTGACTTATTTATCGCTTGTTTTGTCTTAGTCGTTTTCATCGTATTGCTGTCTGCTTTGTTTCTTCATACGCAAAAGAGTCTTTGGCGATTTAGTGGTATGTCTATTTGGTGGCGTTTTTCCTTGGTGGCAGTAGCCACGTCTTTGGCGGCTATTTATTTGCCGGAATCATTAGGCAGCGGTTACCTCTCTCTCTCTCGCTTGTTGTCTGGTGATTTGATTTTATATTCTCTGCTGTTATTGATTTTAGTTAAAACAGTCTTGACTGCTTTCACTATAGGCTTAGGAATTCCAGGTGGTATGATCGGGCCGACTTTTATCATTGGCGGTTTGGCTGGTGTTCAGGTTGCTTTGGTATTTGATAATAGTGTGGCGGATGTGGCTTTATTCGCTTTGTTAGGAATGGCGGCTATGATGGCGGCCTGTTTTCAGGCGCCATTAACTGCTTTGGTGGCTATTATAGAAATGACCCATTCCTCTGAGGCTATTGTTCCTGCATTGTTTGTTATTGTGTTTGCTTGTTTGTTGATGCGAGTGTTTTTTCATCAGGAATCTGTATTTGTCGAAAGATTAAGTTTTATGGGGATGTCTTCGACTATTAGCCCTTTTCAGCGTTATTTGCGACACCATACGGTTAAACCTGTAGCCGAGGCGGTTTTGCTTCTTCCTAGAGTTATTCCAATTGAGCAGGTGAAGGATTTAGCGTCAAGTATGGTAGACTATGTTGTTTTCGAGATTGAAAATGAGTGGCGCTTGGCTCGCCGAATTGCTGTATTAGATGCGTTGAAAACCTTGGAGCAAGGTCCTCAATTATGGCTTGTTTCAGAGGGCGATCGAGTGAAAATGGATTTATCTTTGGCCTTAGAGTCAACTCTTGTTCCTGTGATTGATGAGCCTTCTTCATTAGAAGCTATGTTGGGTTGGTTTCAGAAAACAGGCATGCCAGAAGTGCTAGTGGCGGTGTCTGATTCTTCTTTTAGTCTGGTTTCTCGCCATCGTCTCGATCAGTTTTTGTTAAAAAGTGATTAGTTGCTAACATTCCTTAGGAATGTCTTTTGCTGCTAGTCCTTGATTAAAGTTTTATGGGTAGTAATGCTTCTTGTATGGAAGTTTGCTTGCTTTTGTAAATTATCAGTTATGGGATTTGAATAAATATGAGTCGTTCAGAAGATCTATACGCACGTGCCCAACACCGTATTCCTGGAGGTGTTAATTCTCCAGTACGAGCTTTCAATGGTGTGGGTGGTACGCCTATTTTTTTCCAACGTGGGGAAGGGGCTTATGTTTATGATGAAGATAAAAAGCGTTATATAGATTATGTGGGTTCTTGGGGGCCGATGATTTTAGGTCATTCGCACCCTGATGTGTTAGACGCAGTTAGAAAGCAGCTTGATTTTGGTTTGAGCTTTGGTGCGCCAACAGAAGTTGAAATCACCATGGCTGAAAAAGTCTGTGAACTTGTCCCTTCTATGGATATGGTACGCATGGTGAACTCGGGTACTGAAGCCACTATGAGTGCGATTCGTTTGGCTCGTGGTTATACCGGACGCGATAAAATCGTCAAGTTTGAAGGCTGTTACCATGGTCATTCAGACTCTTTACTTGTTAAAGCGGGCTCTGGTGCGTTAACGCTTGGTGTTCCTAATTCTCCCGGTGTCCCAGCAGATTTGGCAAAACATACCATTACGTTGCAATATAACGATATTGAAGAAGTTACTCGCTGTTTTGCTGAAATAGGGGATCAAATCGCTTGTATCATTGTCGAACCTGTTGCTGGCAACATGAACTGCATTTTGCCAGTTGAAGGGTTCCTTGAAACCTTACGCAAAGTTTGTGATGAATCTGGCGCTGTGTTGATTTTTGATGAAGTTATGACTGGGTTTCGCGTTGCCCTTGGTGGTGCGCAGGATCACTTTGGCATCGTTCCTGATCTGACAACACTAGGTAAGGTTATTGGAGCTGGTATGCCTGTTGGCGCTTTTGGAGGTAAACGCGCCATCATGGAATGTATTTCACCGTTAGGCCCAGTTTATCAAGCGGGCACTTTGTCTGGTAATCCAGTTGCAATGGTGGCTGGTCTGGCTGTTCTGAACAAAATTAGTGAAGTAGGTTTTCATCAGACTTTAGGCTCTAAAGCTGATCGTCTTGTGACTGGATTGAAAAAAGCGGCAGATGATGCTGGAGTACCATTTTGTGTGGTTAGTGTTGGTGGGATGTTTGGGTTCTTTTTCACTGAAGCTGAAGCAGTTAAGACATTTGCGGATGTACAGAAGTGTGACTTAGGTAAATTTAAAGCGTTCTTTCACTACATGTTGGAAGAGGGAGTGTATTTCGCTCCGGCTGCGTTTGAGGCTGGATTTATCTCTCAAGCTCATACTAAAGAAGATATTGATTATACAATAGAAGCAGCTAAGCGTTCTTTTGCTAAGCTAGTATAAAAACTTGTAAGAAAGGAAGGCTTGTAACATGTCTATTGATGATATTAAAAAATCACCGGTTGATGAAATTGAAGATGTCGATGTCGGTGATGAAAAAAAGCAGCCTCACAAGGGGGTGTATTTGTTGCCCAACTTGTTTACAACAGCGGCACTTTTTTCGGGTTTTTATTCCATTATTGCTGCGATGAATGAAAATTTCACTCATGCTGCCGTCGCGATATTTATTTCGATGATATTTGATGGTCTAGATGGACGTGTTGCTCGTTTGACTCATACTCAAAGTGCATTTGGCGCTGAGTATGATTCCCTTGCTGATATGGTCTCTTTTGGTATTGCGCCTGCGCTTGTTGTATTTACTTGGTCTTTAGCACCACTTGGTAAAATCGGTTGGATTGCAGCATTTATCTATGCTGTTGGAGCGGCACTTCGTTTAGCCCGATTTAATACTATGCTTGGTGTGGAAGAGAAGCGCTATTTTACGGGATTACCAAGTCCTGCTGCCGCAGCTCTTGTGGCGGGTGTTATATGGGCTGCCAATGACAAAGGTGTTTCTGGTGAAAGTATGGCAACGCTGATGGCATTACTGGTTCCTATCGCCGGTTTATTGATGGTTAGCAACGTAAAATATCGCAGTTTTAAAGATCTTAATTTGAAAGGTCGTGTTCCATTTGTTGTGCTTCTTATTGCAGTGTTGGTTTTGGTATTAGTCGCTCTAGAGCCTGCTTTGGTGTTGATGAGTGTTTTTTGCCTTTATGGTTTATGGGGTCCACTCGGGATTGTGTTTAAGCGATTTCGCTAGAAAATGTGGCATAAAAAAGCATTCTTTTTTAATGTGAGTGTTTTTTGGAACTAGTGGTGTGACCCCTTGTCAATAATTCTAATAATAGAAGGGGACATGCTATGCTCATTTTGAATAAAAAAGCGTCTGATTGCTCTGAATCAGAAGTGACTGAAAAATCCGTTTACTTGAATCGTCGGCAATTCATGAAGGCAACAGGAGGGATTGCTCTTGGTGTCGGTGGAATTGGCAATGTTACTGCTGCTCTTCAACAGGGAAATCCTCTATCGCCATCTTCTGCTCTGAAACCATCCTTTGGGAATATAGCTGAAACTTCGTTTGGCAAAGACGATAAAATTTCTCCTTACGACGTAGCTACTTCTTACAATAATTTTTATGAGTTTGGTTATGGTAAAAGTGACCCTAAAGATCGATCCTCTCAGTTTAAAACAACGCCATGGACTATAACAATAGAGGGGGAGGCTGGGAAAACGGGAATTTTTGACCTTGATGATATCATTAAAGAGTCAATGTTAGAGGAGCGTATCTATCGTCTTCGTTGTGTAGAAGCTTGGTCTATGGTTATCCCTTGGGTTGGAATTTCTCTTGCGACAGTTTTAAGACGGTTCGAACCAACATCAAAAGCAAAATATGTTTACTTCGAAACATTGTATGACCCTAAGCAAATGTCAGGTCAACGTGGTGGCGGGCTGGATTGGCCATATCGAGAAGGCTTGCGTATTGATGAAGCGATGAATCCTTTGGCATTTCTTGCTGTAGGTATGTACGGGAGTATATTGCCCAATCAAAATGGTGCGCCTGTGAGGCTAGTTCTGCCTTGGAAATACGGTTTTAAAAGTATTAAATCTATTGTGAAAATTCGCTTTGTTGAAACTATGCCTGAAACCACATGGAATATGTTGGCTCCTAATGAATATGGTTTTTACGCTAATGTGAACCCTAATGTAGATCATCCTCGTTGGTCTCAAGGTCAAGAGCGTCGATTGCCGGGTGGTGTGCTCTTTCCAAATGTCATTCAAACTAAAATGTTTAATGGCTATGAAGAAGAAGTTGCGAGTCTATACAGTGGGATGGATTTGAAAAGGAACTACTAGCGTGACGACATTTTGGGATAGAAAAGAAAAGCCGTACGTCCTCTTCCTGTTTTGTTTGCCATTTATCTGGATGTTTGTCTCATTGTTGATGGGGCAGTATTTTCCAGATCCTGGCAAATTATTGATGAGATTAAGTGGTATTTGGGCTTCCGTCTCTGTGGTTGCTGTCATGGCAATGACATTGATTAGTAAACTAAAGTCGCTGAAGTTTGTTAATAGATATCGTCGCTTTATTGGCTTGACGGCCTTCTTTTATGCATTGCTTCACTTTGTTATTTATTTAGTTCTATTTGCGGGATTGAGTTGGACTTGGATAAGTTCTGATTTGGTTGAGAAACCCTATATCTATGTTGGTACTTTAGCTCTGGTTATTTTAGCTATATTGGCGTTAACAAGCACAAAGGCAATGATGCGTAGGCTGGGGAAAAAATGGAAATCTCTTCATCGCTTAATGTATCTTGCGGCTGTTGGTGTTGTTGCTCATCTATGGTGGCAGGTTAAAGATGATATTTCTCTGGCTGTTTATTTTTCCGTATTTTTAGTGCCCTTATTATTAGTGAAAATACCCACACTTCCGGTTTATAAGAAACTTTTCAAGAAAACTTAAAAAAAGAGCTTGCATAGAAAATTTGTGGATGTATTATACGCACCCACTGACACGGACAACGACGCAAACAAGAGTTTGCGACTTACTTAGGTAAGTGAGTTGAATGTAGAATCAGA
>NZ_NHTT01000025.1:0-34048 GCF_002806845.1 Marinomonas sp. ef1
CTATTTTTTAAGGGGTAATCGTGTTTTCTCTCTCTCTTTCAGTGTTGCCGGTATTTTTGCTATTGATGGCTGGCGCTGTTTGTCAGCGTTGGCGTTTTCCGATGGAGGGCTTTTGGTCTGGCGTTGATAAGTTGTCCTATTGGGTGCTGTTTCCTGCTTTGTTGTTTAGTAAAACTTCGCAGATCGATTTCAGCAATCCCATGTTGCCAAAGTATGCCTTTATTTTGTTGTTTGCTTTGTTCGTGACTGCTGTTTTTGTATTTGTCAGTACTTGGCTGATGAAGGTGGTTGCGCCGACGGCGTCGTCTATGTTGCAAGCGGGTGTGCGTTTTAACACCTTTGTTATGTTGGCGTTGGCGGGGAGTTTGTATGGTAATGATGGTTTGGTATTGGCAGCGTTGGGTGCATCGGTGTTGATTCCTTCTATTAATGTGTTTTTAGTGGTGTCTATGACCTTGATGCATGGGCCGTCTTCGACGGATAGTTCGTCTTCAACATCCTTACCACGTTTGTTAAGTGGAGCTTTGATTCGCAATCCTTTGATTGTGTCGATCTTGCTTGGCAGTAGTTTGAATTTACTCGGACTGACGCCGATTATTTTGGTCTCTGATGTGCTGGGGATGTTGTCTCAAGCAGCCTTGCCATTGGTGTTGTTGGCGGTTGGCGCTAGTGTGCGCTTTGAGACGATTCGCTCTGTCGGCATGACCTTTGTGATGTCTTCGCTCGCACGTTTTGTGGTGTTTCCTTTGGTGATTGGCTTGATGTGCTGGTGGCTGGATGTTCGTGGTTTACCTGCTTTGGTGGCGGTGTTATTTGGTGTGGTACCGACCGCAACATCGGCTTACGCCTTGGCACGTCAGTTGGGCGGTGATGCGGATAGAATGTCGGCTTATATTACGATGCAGACTTTGTTGTCTATTATTACCTTGCCAGTGAGCGTTTGGTTGAGTCAGTTGTATTTGATGTAACGTCCTCTTTAATGTTTGAAAAGTGCCATTTTGTGTAGTGGCTGAAAGATGCTACTTTGTGGATGAAAAAGTCATGTTACGGTGTTCTTTCATATCAATATTGATATGAGGTTTGCTGTAACTTGCATTTGAAAGGTAAGTGTTAGGGATATATTGTGAATCTCAGGGTGTTGGCTTGTCTTTAATGACGGGTGTGTGGCGCTCAGAATAGATCACAACAAAAACAAAAAGGAATCTAGTATGCAATCTCTCTCCGTTCGTTCTTCGTTGCCATGGCTGGGTGCATTCAAACGCAAGGCTATGTTGACAACTTTTTCTGTATTACTTCCTGTGTTGTCTGCTTCGGCGATGGCAGCAGATCTTACGATAGGTTTCTCGCAAATTGGCTCTGAAAGTGGCTGGCGGACGTCTGAAACCGAATCCATTAAAGCTGAGGCTGAACGCCGTGGCTATGATCTAAAATTCTCTGATGCACAACAAAAGCAAGAAAACCAAATTAAAGCCGTGCGTTCATTTATCGCGCAAGGTGTTGACGGTATTTTGCTTGCTCCTGTGGTGGAAACTGGCTGGGATCAAGTATTGAAAGAAGCGCAACGCGCTAAAATCCCTGTTGTGTTAATTGACCGTGGTGTAGCGGCAGATCCAAGTTTGTACTTAACTAAAGTGGCTTCTGACTTTAAAGAAGAAGGTTCATTAGCTGCATCTTGGTTGGCAGCAAAAACCAATGGTCGTTGTAACATTGTTGAGTTGCAAGGTTCAGTTGGTTCATCTGCTGCGATTGATCGTAAGACGGGCTTTGACTCTATCATCAGTAACTTTCCAAATATGACCATTATCCGTTCTCAGTCTGGTTCGTTTACTCGTGCTGGCGGTAAAGAAGTTATGGAAAGTTTCTTGAAAGCGGAAGGTGGTGCGAAGAATATTTGCGCACTGTTTGCTCACAATGATGACATGGCATTGGGCGCGATTTTAGCAATGAAAGAAGCTGGCGTGAAACCAACCAAAGACATTTTAGTGGTTTCTATCGATGCGGTTCCAGATATCTTTAAAGCTATGGCTGATGGCGAAGCGAATGCTACTATCGAGTTGAATCCTCATCTTGGTGGCCCAGCATTTGATGCGATTCTAGCGTCTAAAAAAGGTACTAAAGTCGACAAGTGGATCAAAGCAAATGGTCCATTGTATCTTCCTGATACAGCGGCTGCGGAATACGCGAAGCGTAAATAATATAGCGACGTACCTAGGCGTTTTTGATGTCTAGGTACGTTTTGTTTTTGCTTATTTATGTTCGTCAAAATGGAGACTGCAGTTCATGTCGCATTTAGTCAAAGAAAGCGTGCAAGCCAAAGAAACCTTGATAGTCGAAGAAAGGGGCAAAGAAGCGCAAAACGCGGTTCGTCCTTTATTAGAAATCAAAAATCTCTCTAAATCTTTTACCGGCGTTCAAGCTCTTAATGATGTGTCTTTACAGATTCAACAGGGCGAGATTCGCGCTTTGCTGGGCGAAAATGGTGCCGGTAAATCCACCCTAATTAAAGTACTGACCGGTGTGTATCCGCGAGACGGTGGTGAGATTCTATTAGATGGTAGCTTGATCAATGCGTCAGATAGTGGCCACGCTCAGCGTTTAGGCATCAGTACGGTTTATCAAGAAGTTAACCTTATTCCTACCATGTCCGTCATGGAAAACCTGACATTACAGCATCAAGAAAAAACCTTTGGTCTGATTAGCTGGAAGAAAGCTGAAATCCGCGCCAGAGAGTTACTAGCGCAAGTCGGTTTAGAGATAGATCCATTGCGCCAGTTAGACACTTATTCGATTGCGATTCAGCAATTAGTGGCGATTGCCCGTGCCTTAAGTACGCAGGCCAAAATGCTGATATTAGATGAGCCGACTGCCAGTTTAGACAGTGATGAAATCAAGCAGTTATTCGATTTGATGGAACGTTTGAAATCCGAAGGGCTAGGCATCATCTTTGTAACGCACTTTCTAGATCAGGTTTACAGTATTACCGATAGCATCACGGTGTTACGTAATGGAGAGTGCATTGGTACTTTTAAAACCGCCGAGCTGACTCGTTCCGATTTGGTCAGTCACATGGTAGGTAAATCCTTAGAGGATCTTGCCCCAACCGCTCATGACCATTCCATTAAACGAGAGCGTACTGAGCTTCTACAGTTAAATAATGTCGGCAAGCAACGCTATCTGCAGCCTTTAAATTTAAGTATCGCTGCGGGGGAAATTGTCGGTGTGGCGGGCTTGTTGGGCTCTGGTCGTACTGAGCTTTGTGAATTGGCTTATGGCTCGGTGAAGCCGGATCAAGGCGAAGTCACGCTTGGTAAGCATTCACTGACTAAGTCTTCTTTGCGTCATGCTATTCAGGTCGGCATGGGGTATTGCCCAGAAGACCGCAAGCAAGACGGCATCGTGGCTGAATTGAGCGTCAGAGAAAACATGATTCTTGCGCTGCAAGCGAGCAAAGGTTGGTGGTCGCCGATTTCCATGGCAGAGCAGCAAAACTTAGTAGAAGAAATGATTCATCGTTTGGCGATAAAAACGCCTGATATGGACAAACCCATTGGCGAGTTAAGTGGTGGCAATCAGCAAAAAGTGATTCTTGCCCGTTGGTTGATTACGCATCCTGCCTTACTGATATTAGACGAGCCAACACGTGGCATTGATATCGGTGCTCACCATGAAATTATCCAGATCATTAAAGAGCTTTGTGAACAAGGCATGGGTCTATTAGTCGCATCTTCTGAGCTGGAAGAGTTGGTTATGTTTGCTCATCGGGTGGTAGTGATGAAAGACCATCATAAAGTCTCGGAGCTTCATGGTGATGAGGTTTCAGAGCAAGCGATATTACGCACGATTGCGAGTTAAAGTGCGATAGAAAGTCTCTCGATTAATCTCTTTTATAAGCAAATATTCAAAGTAGCCGTTTCTATGAAAAAGAATAATTTTCTGCATAAACATCAAAAAACACTCGCGCCCTTGTTGTCGCTGGTGCTGATTATTTTGGTCACCGCATCGATAACGCCTGGTTTTTTGAGTATTAAAATCGTTGACGGACATCTGTTTGGTAGCCTGTTAGATATTCTGCATCGCGCAACACCAACTGCTTTGGTGGCATTGGGCATGGCGGTGGTAATCGGTACTCGTGGTATTGATTTATCGGTAGGTGCGGTGATCGCTATTTCTGGTGCGGTGACGGCCGTATTGACGGTGAATACAGACTTTCCTGTGTGGTTGGTTGTTTTATGTGCACTCGGCACTGGCGTAGTCTGTGGCTTGTGGAATGGCATCTTAGTGTCTGTGTTTAACATCCAGCCAATCGTCGCTACGTTAATTTTGATGGTGGCAGGTCGCGGTATCGCACAGATGATTACTGAAGGACAAATCGTCACTTTTCATTCTGATGTTTTGGATGCCATTGGTAATGGCTATTTCTTAGCATTCCCTATTCGTGTATGGATTGCGATAGGTATGATTGTACTGACTGTTCTAGTGATGCGAAAAACCGCGCTTGGTTTGTTTATTGAAGCGGTTGGCGCCAACGTGCGAGCCAGTCGTTTGGTTGGTATCGAAGCGCGCTTACTGGTGTTGTCTGCCTATGTTTTTTCGGGTTTTTGTGCGGCGATGAGCGGTATTATTCTCGCGGCGGACATTCGTGGTGCGGATGCCAATAACGCCGGATTATGGTTAGAACTGGATGCTATCTTAGCAGTGGTTTTAGCCGGTGCATCTTTAGCGGGCGGGCGTATTTATTTGTTACTGACGATTGTTGGTGTGCTGATTATTCAAACCCTAACCACCGCGATTCTCACTAGTGGTTTGCCAGCTCAATACAATTTGGTGGTGAAAGCGACCATCATCCTTGCGGTATTGTTGATTCAATCGCCTAAAACACGTCAATGGTTGTCAGGCTTCTTCTCGAAGAATAAGAATGCAGGCAAAAGCAGTGCTGGTAAAGCTAGTACTGATAAGAGGAGTGCAAAACCATGATTAACGAACGTAATTTGCCGATATTGGCAACCTTACTGGTTTTCATCATGCTGTACGGTTTTGGCATGTACCAATACCAAGGCTTTCGTGACACCTTGGTGTTTTCAAATTTATTAACTGATAACGCGTTTTTGATTATTACTGCTATTGGTATGACATTTGTTATCTTGTCTGGTGGTATCGATTTATCGGTTGGATCAATGATCGCCTTTATCGGCGTGCTGATGGCGTATCTGATTTCCAATACGGGCATGCATCCTTTGTTTGCTATTGGTATTGCGTTGGTTGTCGGTGTGGCCTTTGGTGCCGCAATGGGTGTGATTATTGCGTTTTTCGAGATTCAGGCATTTATTGTTACCTTAGCGGGGATGTTTTTGTTTCGAGGCTTGGCGTATTTAATCAACCTAGACGCGGTACCGATTGATCATCCTTTTATTGCTGGGTTATACGATATTTATGTTCCTCTGCCAGGACGCGGTGGTTTGACCTTTATTGCCATGGCTATGCTGGTGTTGTTGGCGCTGGGGATCTTAATTGCTCGTAGAACGCGTTTTGGCATGAGCGTATATGCTTTGGGTGGAGACAGTCATTCTGCCGCTTTGTTGGGTGTGCCTGTAAAAAAGACCATTATTAAAATATATGCGTTGAGCGGCTTTTACAGCGCCATGTCAGGGGTGATCTTTGCGATCTACACAGGTTCTGCGTATCCACTCGCAGCCGTTGGGGTGGAATTAGATGCTATTGCTGCGGTAGTTATCGGCGGGACTTTGTTAACGGGTGGCGTGGGTTATGTGTTTGGTACTTTCTTGGGAGGAATGATCCAAGGCATTATTCAAACTTTAATTACGTTTGATGGCTCGCTAAACAGTTGGTGGACAAAACTCGCGGTTGGCGGTTTGTTACTGTTCTTTATCTTGCTGCAAAAAGGCATTGTGGTGTGGGTGAAAAAACGCTCGGCTAACTAACCACTTTATCTGTATAAAAGTATCAAGTTGCAATCATGCATAAAAAAACCAGTGTCAAATGACACTGGTTTTTTGTTTCTGTATTTGCTTTATTTTGGTGCAATTATTTGCTGTGAGCTAAATTACGCTTCGGTCGCATCTTTATAAATATTCTTGTAGCAGAAGTTGGTTGCTTCAACGAAGCCGTCAACGCTACCACAGTCAAAACGTTTGCCTTTGAATTTATAAGCCAATACACAGCCTTCTTTTGCTTGTTGCAAGATAGCGTCGGTGATTTGAACTTCGCCGTTACGGCCAGCTGGTGTATTGCGGATCTTGTCAAAAATATCGGGTGTTAAAATGTAACGACCGATAATCGCAAGGTTCGATGGCGCTTCTTCTTTAGATGGTTTTTCCACCATGTCGGTAACACGGTACAGGCCTTCCATCATGGATTCACCTTGGATCACACCGTACTTATGTACTTCGTCTTCTGGTACTTCTTCAATAGCAACAATGGTGCAACGGAACTGGTTATACAGTTTAACCATTTGTGCCATTACGCCATCGTCTTCGCCAAAGCAAAGGTCGTCTGCTAGTACCACACCGAAAGCTTCATCGCCAATAAGTGGCTCGCCAGTCAAAATAGCATGACCTAGACCTAACATGTTGTTTTGACGAGTAAAAGAGAAGTTAACGTTGTCGATTAAGTAACGAATCTCATCTAGGTATTTTTCTTTGTTGGTGCCGGCAATTTGATGCTCAAGCTCGTAGCTGATATCGAAATGGTCAGCAATAGCACGTTTACCACGACCCGTTACAAAAGTAACATTGTCCAAACCCGCTTTGACCGCTTCTTCTACGCCATATTGAACCAAAGGCTTGTTTACAATCGGAAGCATTTCTTTTGGCATGGACTTAGTGGCAGGCAAAAAACGTGTGCCATAACCAGCAACAGGGAATAGACATTTGCGAATCATAATTTTTCCTTAAAAATGGCTTTGTGCTTTGTTAAGTGGCTGTCTAAGAAATACGACATAGCCAGCCTGTTTCGGCGACGCACTCATTATAGTGCATCTCGTGTGACACTTTTTATCACCTTAGTTAACCGATCCAGTACAGGTGAATTAAGTTTGTACCAATGCCAATAAAGAGGCAAGGCCAGCCGCTTGTTTGGCAGCAAGGATACCAGTTTCTTGCTTTTTATTTTCTGTTTAATTTGAATACTAGGTACTAAAGCACAGACTGTGCCACCCATTACTAACTCAACAAAGCCATGGGAGGATGGATACCAATGGCTGTGGCTAATATCGGTTTTGACCTCTAAGCATTCATTCTGATAACGCGCCCAGAGTTCATCATGTTCGTCATAAATCAAAGATGGGGATTTTAGAACAGCTTCAGCGCTAAGGTCACCTCTTAAATGCTCTTTAATAAAGCTTGGTGTTGCAACCAGTTCGTAATACATATTGCCAAGAAATATTGAATCCCCACCAGACACTGGCGTACCAATTTGACTAATACAAGCGACCACTTCACCTGTCTGTAATAAGGCGCGAGTTTTAGCTTGGTCGGCGGCTTTAATATGTAGCTTGGTGGAATCTGTTGCAGAAAACTGGCTGACCACCTTGGTAAACCAAGTAGCGAGCGTATCGTTATTCACCGCAATGCTGATTGGTTGAGTCGCCTGATTGCCTTGAATGGTTTCTTGTAAGCCTTCTTCGAGCATGGTGACCTTGTTGAAATGCGCCAGAAGTTGTTCACCAAGCGGTGTAGCAACCACTGGTCTTGCGCGAATAAGCAAAGGGCGACCGCATTCTTGCTCCAAACGTTTGATATTTTGTGACACTGCGGATTGCGTTAGATGCAGATATTCTGCCGCTTTGTCAAAACTTTGGAATTTCAAAACAGCATGGAGAGAGGATAGCGCTTTATAATCCATCATAATTTTATCTAATATAACTTTAGTTTAATTGATTTTAATTTAGTGCCTGCTTTGCGTAAGATCAAGCCACTTTTTAGAAGACACGTTTTAAAAGGTACTTTTTAGACGAAATTTTTTAGGCAATAGATAAATTGGAGAAGATTGTGCTGGCATTTGTGAGTGGAGCGATTACGGGCGGCGGTTTGATTGTCGCGGTTGGTGCACAGAACAGCTTTTTATTAGAGCAAGCCTTGAAGCGACATTATGCGTTTCCGATTGCCTTGTTGTTTATTTTGAGCGATGCCATTTCCATCGCGCTCGGCGCGTTTGGCTTAGGGTTAATCTTGCAAAGTCATGATTGGTTATTATCGGTATCCCGTTGGGCTGGCGTGGTTTTTTTGGTGTGGTTTGCCTTAGGTAAGTGGCGAGCGTCTTTCCAAGAAGAGCATTTAATTTTACAGCAATACAGTAAGCGTCTCGCTTTATGGCCGCTGGTGATGATGGGCTTTGCGGTGACTTGGCTTAATCCACATTTCTACTTGGATACTATGATCTTAATGGGAAGCTTAGCAAACCAATGGCAAGGAGCAAAATGGGAGTTTGTTTTTGGTGGTGTGTGTGCGTCGGTGCTGTGGTTTTTGTCTTTGGCTTTAGTCGGAAAGCTTTGTGCTAAGTGGTTAGAAAAAGCGTCTTTCTGGCGTTGGTTTAATCGCATTAACGCGATTTTGATTTGGAGTATTGCACTTAAAATCGCCACACAACCCTTGTCTTAATAGAGCAAGCATTGTGTGGTTGTTTTTGAGTATTAGTTATTTTGAGCGTTAGTTATTTTGAGAGCTTAGCTGGTTAAAGCTTGATTTCCACCTCGTGGCTTTTCTCTTCTACCGTTGTGTTAGAAGAGTCAGCCTCGACAAGCATTTCTGCGGTTGCGACAGAAGATACTGTAAGGGCAACAGGGATTTGATCCCCTTGCTCTTCGATGATCATAGCTGGCTTGCGGTTGATACGATACAGCGCAACTAGTGCAACCGTCATATTAAGACTAGCGACAAACCAGAATAAGGCGTTTATTTGCAGCGTATCCATTAATGCCGCAGCTATTAGAGGCCCTAACATACCGCCAATGCCGTTCAGCAATATCATGCCACTACTAGCAGAGAGGATTTGCTCGGGGCGTAATTGGTCATTCATATGAGAAGAGGCAAGAGAATACATAGGGAAGGTAAACGCCCCCACCGCAAACATACCAATCATCATTAGTATTTGGCTATTTATGCCGCCACCTAGCGGCACAATAAAGGCCGCTAATGCGCCGACAACACCGACCCAAAGTATGGTTACACGACGGTCTTGGCGATCAGAAAGTTTACCTATTGGCCATTGCAGCAGCATCCCGCCAACATAACTTGCACCGATGAAAATCGAAATTTCAGCAATATTTAATCCGATGGTTTTGGCATAGAGCGCGCCAAGCCCCAATAACGCCCCCGAGGTTGCCCCAGCTATGGTGACACCCGTAACACCAAGAGGTGCGGTTTTAATCAAACCAAGAATGTTGAGTTTTTCTGGTACGTTGATGGTAGGTGATGGTGTACGAACCAACAATAGTGGTACTACGGCTAAGGAAATTAATACCGAAGTTAAGATGAACAAACCATAACCGCTAGGAGATGATAGATTCAATAAGAGCTGACTGATGGTTTGGCTTGCCCAGATTTCGATAATATAAATCGAAAATAAACGGCCGCGAGTTTTGTTGGTCGCGATGTCGTTTAACCAGCTTTCTGTCACAATAAATAGACCTGCGTAACATAAGCCCGTGCCCATCCGCATTAACATCCAGAACCATGGGTTAACCACAACGGATTGCATCAAAATGGTAATAGAAGCCAAAGATGCCACAGCAGCAAAAACTCGAATGTGACCCACGTTTTTGACCCAGTTTGGTACCAAAAGGGAACCAAGAATAAAGCCAAGATAGTAAGCGGACATAATCAAACCTGTCGCCGTTGTATTGAACCCCTCGATAGAGGCTCGAATACCGATCAATGAGCTTTGCAAGGCGCTTGCCATAGTGAGAACGGCAATACCTATGAGCAGACTCCAGATTGGAAACAGGGTTTGCTTTAACATTTAGTGTCCTTTTGGGATTTCTATAGTAAACATAAAATTCATAATGGGTCGGGTTGATCATTATTTCGGCTGACTATACCGAATGAGTCTCTTATTGCAATCATAAGCCCCGTATTCTTAGGCTAAACTTTATCATAGCCCATAAATTGTGACGGTACGGATTGCAACATGGCAATATCTTATGCAAATCACATACCTCCTAAGGGATATGGTGTTTTATTATCCAGCTCAGTTAGTTTAGAAGACAAAGAGAAAAATGAACCATTTAAGAAAGGACATAAAATGAAAACCTATCAAGAATGGCAAGCGTTACGAGCTACCATTAAGCTGCCACATAACGCTTACATCAATGGACAATTTGTCGCTGCGCAAAGCGGCGATACATTCGATTGCATCAATCCAACCGATGAGTCCTTACTTGCCAAGGTCGCTAGCTGCGACAGCGCCGACGTTGATCTGGCTGTGGCTGCAGCAAAACAAACCTTCAAAAGCGGTGTTTGGTCGGAATTAGCGCCAGGTAAGCGCAAGCGTATTTTACAGAAATGGGCAGACTTGTTGGAACAACATCAAGACGAGTTAGCCTTGATTGATACCCTCGACATGGGTAAATCGATTTCCGAAATGGTCGGCATTGATGTGCCAGATTCACTTGATTGCTTGCGCTGGTCGGCAGAATGCATCGATAAGCTGTATGGTGAAATCGCACCAACGAATTCACAGAACCTTGCCTTAATTAGCCGCGAGCCACTCGGCGTGGTTGCCATTATTACACCGTGGAATTACCCGCTGATGATGGTAATGTGGAAAATTGCACCTGCACTTGCCGCAGGTAATAGCGTCATTCTGAAACCTTCTGAAAAATCACCATTAAGTGCGTTACGCATTGCGCAATTAGCGACTGAAGCTGGCATGCCTGATGGTGTGTTTAATGTATTGCCAGGGTTTGGTCATACGGCGGGCAAGGCGCTGGCTTTACATTATGATATTGGTACCTTGGCGTTTACTGGCTCTAGCCGTGTGGCTGGGATGTTGATGCAGTACGCAGGTCAATCCAACATGAAGCGCGTTTGGTTGGAAGCTGGTGGCAAATCGCCTTGTTTAGTGTTTGATGACTGCAAAGACATAAAAGCCGCAGCAAAAGGCGCTGCAACGGCTATTTTCACCAACCAAGGGGAAGTCTGCATTGCTTGCTCACGTTTGTATTTGCACAGCAGTATCAAAGAAGAATTTATGGTCGAGCTACTAAAAGCAGCCCGTGAATATGTGCCAGCAGATCCACTTGATCCAGCGACGAAAATGGGGCCAATGGTCGACAAAGCTCAGTTTGATAATGTGTCTGGTTTTATTCAAAGTGCCATCGATGACGGAGCAACGCTAGAGCTTGGCGGTGTGCCTGATTATCAGCAAGGCAAAGGCTTCTTTATGAATCCAACGATTTTCTCTGATGCCGATCACTCGATGCGTTTCGTGCAAGAAGAAATTTTTGGCCCTGTGTTGGCGGTGATGACCTTTGAAACCGAAGAAGAAGCCATTGAGCTTGCCAACGACTCTAAATATGGCTTAGGCGCGGCGATTTGGACCAATGATTTGTCTCGCGCGCATCGTGTTAGTCGTAAGCTTGAATCTGGCATGGTGTGGGTAAATACCTGGGGCGATGGCGATACCACGGTACCGTTTGGCGGCGTGAAAGCGTCTGGCAATGGCCGTGATAAATCTTGGCATGCGCTCGAAAAATACACTGAAATCAAAAACACTTGGATACGCCTTTAATCATAATGATTAAAGATTAATGCTTTCGAAAGGAGTACCTAGTTTATGCCTTTACCAAGTCATGTGAACTCGTATTACGCAGATTCTGCCAACGATAAGGTGTTGCGCCCTAAATTAACGGGTGAGCAACGTTTTGATGTTTGTGTGATTGGCGCCGGATTTACGGGTATTTCGACCGCGTTGAGTTTGGCCGAAAGGGGCCACAAAGTGGTGGTATTAGAAGGTACTCGAATTGGCTTTGGTGCTTCTGGTCGTAATGGTGGTCAGATAGTAAATAGTTTTAATCGCGATATTGACTACATTACCGACCAATACGGTGAGGTTATTGGTGAAAAAATGGCGGCGATGGCGTTTTCGGGTCAAGCTTTGATTCGTCAACGCGTGGCTAAATACAACATAGATTGCGATTTGAAAACGGGTAATATTTTCGCTGCTTGCAACCCTAAACAGTTTGAATCGCTAAAAGCGAAAAAAGCCCTTTGGGAAGCACATGGACACGAAGGCCTGACGCTATTGTCCGCGTCTTCTATTCAAGATCATATTGGCTCCGAACGTTATGCGGGTGGCTTGCTAGATATTCATGGTGGTCATATTCAGCCCTTGAATTTGGTCTTGGGTCAGGCGCGGGCGTTTGAATCTTTAGGTGGCGTGATTTATGAGGATTCAAAAGTCATTCGGATCGAGCAAGGCAAGCCTGCCAAAGTAATCACGGAAAATGGTTCGATTGTCGCGGATACTGTCGTGGTGGCGGGAAATGCCTACGTGTTTGGTTTGATTCCAGAAGTGGAGAAAAAAGCCATGCCTTGTGGCACTCAGGTCATTGCTACTGAACCGCTTTCTGAGGATTTACAAAAGCAGTTATTGCCTACGGATCATTGTGTGGAAGACGGTAATTATTTATTGGATTATTACCGATTATCTGGCGATGGACGTTTGATTTACGGCGGTGGTACTACCTATGGTGCTCGTGAACCGGAAAAAATCGAATCGATTATTGGCCGTAAAATGCTTAAAACTTATCCTATGTTGAAAGACGTTAAGATTGATTTCGCTTGGACGGGAAATTTCTTATTAACCATGATGCGTATGCCGCAAGTAGGTAAAATTGGCGATAACCTGTATTACGCACAAGGTTATTCGGGCCATGGTGTAACAAACTCTCATTTAATGGGCGAGATTTTGGCAGACGCTATCGAAGGTGATGTTTCGCGCTATGAAGTGTTTGCCAGCATGCCGCAATATCAATTTCCAGGTGGCCGTTTATTGCGTGTGCCTTATACAGCGATGGGCGCAATGTATTATAGCTTACGAGATAAGTTAGGCATTTAATCTCTAGCGTTTATCGATCAGCGATCAGCGATCAGCGCTACGAGGCTCGTCTGGTTTCATCATGATGATCTAGATGAGTCAAAAATAGCGTGAAAATTTCCGATTGTGTCGAAGTATTGAGTCGGGAGTGGATATTCTTGCGATGGACTTTCACTGTTCCCGCACTAATTTCCAATAGATCTGCAATGGATTTTGACGAATGGCCACGCAACAACAATTCCAGCACTTCCTGCTCTCTATTAGTGAGCACACCACGAGCAAAGGTTTTTATTGCGTAGTTCAGCGGTCCAGAGCTGGTGGTTTCTTCTATGTATTCGCTTTCTTGTGATAACCAAAATTGACTAACAAGCGCATCAACCATAGGAAACAGGCTTTTTAGGTGATTCAGTTCGGTGCGTCGGATTGAGCCAATGGCCTTTTTTCTCCCCAATGAAATCGCGCACCTGGTGTCTTTATTCAGCGGAATGATCAGATTGATCTCATCTACCAAGTCGAAATCGCGATAACAAGTTTGGTAGTACTCGGTATCTTCAAAGGAGTCGGGAGACAAATCCACCAGACGATAAATCCCCGGCAAAATTCCTTGCTGAATACCATTAAAAACAGGATCTAAAAGATAGGCTTTACTCAAATAAAAGCGCAGCGCAGCACTTTGTTGTGCTGGGTCTTGTGGGTGAATCAATATGGGTTTGAGGGCTTTTTTGTAAGTGATGATGGTAATGGTGTCGAAATGGCAAAGCTTACTCAAAAAAACATCTAACATGGCTGGGAAACTAGGTACACGAACGTAGTTGGTTAGCGTGGCCAAGTCCCGAATTAGCTCTGAAATGTTTGGATGTTCTAAGGTGATGTTTTTTTGCATATCTGCCTCGATTTATTTCTTGCTTGCTTCAAATTAGGGCGATTTTTTTCCACGTTTATTTTTATCGATCCATCTTGATGCGTTGGTCTATATTCCTGAGAGAGTCTTATTTCAAAAATTGATTTCCATCACATGCTAATGCAGCAGTTGAATAATTACTTAAATTTTATAAAGACTTGCCATCATTTTTGCATATACCCACTTGGGGATAGTTACTCATAACATTTGCTTAGGGTAATGTGAAATTATTGTGATCAGGAGTGAATAAAAACAATCCATTAAATGATCGGTATCGACGCAAAGTTCAGCTTTTATACAGCGACTTTCTAACTGTTGCCCCATTTTAGAAGAGTATTTTATATGTCGGAAATGAACGAAGGGAACACAGAGTTTGATTTATTTATTGCCGATTTGAATGGCAATCTTCGAGGTAAGCGCATCCCTGCGAGTGGTTTAGACACTGTTATGGCCCAAGGCGTTAAATTGCCGCAATCGGTTATTGGCTTTGACAACTGGGGGGATGATGTTCTTACCAATGGTTTGGTTTTTGAAACCGGAGATACCGACGGCGTTTGCATGCCTGTTTATGATGAGCCGACTTCTGTGCCTTGGGCGGAATCGCCCCGAGATCAAGTGTTAGCCATGATGTTTAATATGGATGGCACACCTTTTTACCCAGATCCACGGCAGATTCTTGTGCGTATTGTTGATCGTTATAAAGCATTGGGTCTAACGCCAGTAGTGGCGACTGAGCTGGAGTTTTATTTATTGGATGGTGAATCTGAATTTAAACGTCGTCCAGAAGAGCCAATTATTAACGATGGAAATGGCCGAAGACTGAGCGAAACAGACTGTTATTCGATCGATGAAATGGATGGTTTGGAAGGCTTTTTTACCGAGGTTCGTGAGGCTTGCGAAGCCCAAGGAATCCCAGCTGATACGATAGTGTCAGAATTAGGCCCAGGACAGTTCGAAATTAATATGCAACACACCAATGACGCAGTATTATCCGCCGACCATGCGATCCTCTTTAAACGCTTGGTCAAAGGTGTTGCCCGTCGTCATGACTTGGGTTCCACCTTTATGGCGAAACCTTACGCCAATAAAAGCGGCAGCGGGATGCATGTGCATTTTAGTTTGCTGGATGAAACGGGCAAAAACGTATTTGATAACGGTGATGAAGATGGCTCTTTGCTGCTTCATCAAGCGGTGGCAGGTTTGTTGGATCACATGCCGGAATCTATGCTGGTATTTGCGCCACATATGAACTCTTACCGTCGTTTTCAAAATGGTGCTCATGCGCCAACTTTTGCAAGTTGGGGTTATGAGAACCGCACTGTTGCGGTACGCATACCGGAAAGTGAATGCGAGGCTCGTCGTATAGAGCATCGAGTCGCGGGTGCGGATGCGAACCCTTATCTTGTGTTGGCGGCAATATTGGGCGCGGCATTGCATGGTATAGAAGCCAAAATGTCACCGCCTGAGCCAATTATAGGGGACGCGTACGCCGTTTATGAACGCTATGAAGCCTTGCCAAATCGTTGGGAATTGGCGACGGAAGCGTTTAAAGACAGTGCATTTATGTGTGAATATCTTGGTGACACCTTTGTCCGAGTGTTTAGTGCGGTGAAGGAGCAAGAGCAGGAAAAAATCTATGGGCGTATTTCCGATGTGGAATACGAAGCGTACTTATAAAGTTTAAACGTTGGCTTTGGCCAATGTTATTAGCTTATTTATTAGTAAATAGTGGGAGATCCCTAAATGAAAAACAAAACGCTTGGTTTTATGCTCGCATGTGCGGCTAGCTCTGCAACACTTCACGCACAAGACGTCGTTAATATTTACAACTGGTCTGACTATATGGCACCAGGTACTTTGGAGCAGTTTACCGCTGAAACTGGCATTAAAGTGAACTACGATGTGTACGACAGTAACGAAGCTCTAGAAGCCAAAATGATGGCTGGCGGTTCTGGTTACGATGTTGTTATGCCGTCGAACTCCTTTTTCGAACGCCAAGTAAAAGCGGGTGTTTATCAGACTATCGATAAGAGTAAGTTAAGCAACATTGGTAATTTGGATGGCACCTTACTTAAACAAATCGAAAAACATGATGCGGGCAACCAGCATAATATTCCTTACGCTTGGGGAACAATCGGTATTGGTTACAACACGCAAATGATCGAAGAACGTTTGGGCACCAGTGATATTGATTCATGGGATATTTTATTCAATCCTGAGATCGCAGCTAAATTGAAAGACTGCGGCATTGCAGTATTAGATTCACCAGCCGAAGTGATGTCTATCGCGAATAATTACCGTCAGGTTGATCCAAACACTGAAGATACGAAAGAATTGGAAGCATCGGCAAAATTGATGAGCCAAGCTCGTCCTTTTATTAAATATTTCCATTCTAGTACCTATATTTCTGATCTAGCGAATGGCGAGATTTGTGTTGCTATCGGTTATAACGGCGACATTCTTCAGTCCCAAGGCCGAGCAGAAGAAGCCAATCAAGGTGTTGATATCAATTTCGTGATTCCGAAAGAAGGTACCTTAGTGTGGTTTGATTTGATGGCGATTCCAGCGGATGCACCACATCCAGCGGCGGCATTGGCATTTATTAATTATATCTTGCGCCCAGAAGTGGCTGCGTCGATTTCTAACTATGTGTATTATGCCGTGCCGAATAAAGCTGCTGAGCCATTGTTGGACGATGAAGTTGTTAACAACAAGGGTATTTATCCTACGCAAGCGGTGAAGGATAAGCTTTATGTACAAGTTGCTCATACGGCGCGTTTTGATCGTTCTTTGACTCGTGCATGGACAAATATCAAAACTGGTCGTTAATCGACGTATCGGCGGAGCTTTCTTGCTCCGCCATTTTTTCGCTCAATCATTTGGATAGGTCGTAGGTTATGTCTGCTTTTCCCAATACTTCTACTGTACAGACGCAATCTGTGCCGACATGGCGTCAAAAAGACGCTAAACCATTTGTGCAAATTGAACAAATCACCAAGCAATTTGGCCAGTTTACTGCGGTGAATTCGGTATCGCTTGATATTTATCGCAATGAACTTTTTTGTTTATTGGGTGGTTCAGGTTCAGGGAAAAGTACCTTGTTACGTATGTTGGCAGGATTCGAAGAGCCAACGTCCGGTCGTATTCTCATTGATGGCGTTGATATGACGGGAATTCCACCTTGGGAACGTCCGGTTAATATGATGTTTCAATCTTATGCCTTGTTCCCGCACTTATCGGTCGAAGCCAACGTGGCTTTCGGTTTGAAGCGTGAAGGATTAAAAAGCGCAGAAGTGAATAAGCGCGTTGCTGAAATCTTAGGCATGGTTCAGTTAGGTCATTTAGCGAAACGCAAACCTCACATGTTGTCTGGTGGTCAACGTCAGCGTGTTGCCTTGGCTCGCTCCTTGGTAAAGCGTCCAAAACTCTTGCTGTTAGACGAGCCTTTGGGTGCTTTGGATAAAAAACTGCGTGAAGAAACTCAGTTTGAATTAATGCGCTTGCAGGATGAATTAGGTATTACCTTTATTGTTGTGACTCATGATCAAGAGGAAGCCATGACTTTGGCAACGCGTATTGGTGTGATGAACAATGGCGATATTGTGCAGACGGCAGAACCTCACGAAGTGTATGAGTACCCACAGAATCGATTTGTGGCTGAATTTATCGGTAATGTTAATTTGTTTGATGGCACTGTGATTGATGACGAACGCGATACTACATCGATGCGTAGTGCCGATATCGACGGATTATTGCAAGTTGATCATGGTATTAGCTGTGCGCCGAATCAAGATGTGAGCGTGGCGATTCGTCCTGAAAAAATCCGTATTAGTCGTGAGCCAATCGACTTAGAAGTAAATGCGACAACTGGTGTGATTTCAGATGTGGCCTATATGGGCAGCCAGTCGATATTCAAAGTTCGCCTTAATTCCGGCAAAGAAATTCGTATTACTCAGCCCAATGTGTCTCGCGAAATGGGCAACCGTTTAACATGGGAAGATCGCGTTTTTCTCTCTTGGGACGCGGATAGCTGCGTTGTGTTAGTAGCATGATGTTGAGTAAGCTGCGTTTGGGGCGAACGGCGGTTATTCTGGTGCCAATGTTGTGGTTGGCAGCGTTTTTCTTTATTCCTTTTTTGGTGGTTTTCAAGATATCTCTAGCCGAAGCCATGATTGCGGTGCCGCCGTATTCACCTTTGCTGCAATGGGATTCGAGCAATGCTTATCTCACTTTTAAAGTGACGTTTGGCAACTACCTGTATTTGTTTGAATCACGTTTTTATTTGGATGCGTATTTAAGCTCGTTAAAAATAGCGGCCATATCGACGTTTTTTGCTTTGCTAATTGGTTTTCCGATAGCCTATTTGATTGCTCGTAGTCGTCCCACCATGCGGACGATTTTGCTCGCTTTGGTTATTTTGCCTTTTTGGACGTCTTTTCTATTGCGTGTTTACGCTTGGATGGCGTTGTTGAAAAAGAATGGCTTGGTTAACGATTTCTTATTGGCTACGGGCATTATTGATCAGCCAATACAAATTCTGCAAACCGACTTTGCCGTTTATCTTGGCATTGTTTATACCTATTTGCCGTTTATGATTCTGCCCCTGTACACCACTTTAGAAAAAATGGATTTAAACCTGCTTGATGCTGCGCAAGATTTGGGTGCGAAGCCTTATCAGTCGTTCTTCTTGGTGACCTTGCCATTGGCGAAGCCGGGGATTATTGCTGGCTGTTTGTTAGTGTTTATTCCAGCGGTTGGGGAATATGTGATTCCGGCCTTGTTGGGTGGATCGGATACCTTGATGATTGGCCGTGTGTTGTGGGATGAGTTCTTTTTAAATCGTGATTGGCCTTTGGCATCTGCCGTGGCGGTGGTCATGCTGATTGTTTTGGTTGGGCCAATTATGTTTATGCGAAACAGCAATAAGGAGGCCGAATGAAACAGGGCAGTTCAGTAGCTTTAAAAGTAATGGCTGGTGCGGGCTTTGTGTTTCTGTATGCGCCGATTATTGCCTTGATTGTGTATAGCTTTAATGAATCCAAACTGGTCACAGTGTGGGGCGGTTGGTCGTTAAAATGGTACGTCGAATTGTTCCGTAACGAGCAAATTATGAGTGCGGCTTGGGTAAGTCTGAAAATCGCTTTTATCAGTGCGACCATGGCGTCTATATTGGGCACCTTGGCGGGTTTTGTCCTGAGTCGAATGCGTAAGTTCGCTGGCAAAGCTATGTTAACCGGCTGGGTGACGGCACCTTTGGTAATGCCAGAAGTGATCACCGGCTTGTCTTTGCTGTTGTTGTTTGTGTCTTTGGAAAGCATGTTCGGCTGGCCTGCTGGTCGTGGTGTAACCACCATAGTGATTGCTCATACAACCTTTTGTTTGGCCTATGTCGCTGTAGTAGTGCAATCTCGGCTGGCTTCATTAGATGAGACATTAGAAGAAGCGGCGATGGATTTGGGCGCCAAACCTACATCTTTGTTCTTTTTGATTACTTTGCCTTTGATTGCACCCGCAATTATTTCTGGTTGGTTGTTGTCCTTTACCTTGTCATTGGACGATTTAGTGATCGCTAGTTTTGTTTCTGGCCCGGGTAACAGCACCTTGCCAATGGTGATTTTTTCGAAAGTCCGTTTAGGCGTGACTCCAGAAGTGAATGCTTTGGCAACCTTGATGATAGTGACGGTGTCGATTGCGGTGATCGCGGCGATTGTGATTATGCATAGACAGAATCGCTTTAAAGATGCGAATAAATAGTGCTGCTTATTGAAAAACATTTTAAGGATAAATGAATGAAGATCGGTATTCTTGCTGCAGGTATTACACCTGATTCTTTACTGGGTGAGTTCCCAACCTACGCCAATATGTTTGCCGAACAGCTTGGGAAAATGCAAAAGGATTTTTCCTTTGTCACTTATGACGTGCGTTTGGATGAGTTCCCAAGTCATGCGGAAGAATGTGATGCTTGGTTGATTACCGGATCTAAAGCCGATGCATATTCTGATGAGCCTTGGATTCTGCGTTTGTGCGCTTTGATCAAAGATATCGATCAGTTACAGCGTCCTTTAGTCGGCATATGTTTTGGCCATCAAGTCATTGCTCGTGCATTGGGCGGACGCGTTGAAAAATTCCAAGGTGGCTGGGGCGTAGGCATTCATCAATATGATGTATGTGGGTCTTTGCCAGTGCTTCCAGAGGCTAAAGAGCTTGCCTTGTGTGCCTTCCATCAGGATCAGGTCGTTGAAAAGCCTGCGCGTGCGCGAGTGATTTTACGTTCAGAGTTTTGTGAAAATGCAGGCTTGCTTTATGAAGATCATATTTTGACTTTTCAGGGGCATCCTGAGTTTTCCAAAGTGTATGAAAAAGCCTTGGTCAATTTATACGATGGTAAGCAACTTACCCAAGAACAAGCCAAGACTGCTTTAAGCTCTCTTGAAAGTAGCGACATTCACTCTAATCAAATGATGTCGTGGATTGGTTTGTTTTTAAAGAAAGAGTCTTAAAAAATAAAGACTCTTTGTGAAACGGCCTTTGTATTTTGTTAGGGTAATCGATCCAGCATAGAGTAATACAACATCCCCGCTACTAACCCCGGCCAACGCAGTAATGTGCCGCCGGGGAAGTCTTTTATAGGTAAACGCTCAAAGGCGTCTATGCCTTCTAGAGAACCTTGTACCGCTTTTGCAAAAATAGCGCCTGCGTAAGTTGCCAGCGCCACGCCATGACCAGAATAACCTTGTGCGACAAAGATGTTTTGTTCTTGTCGAGCAATGTGCGGCATGCGATTTAGCGTGATGGCTAAAGTGCCACCCCAAGCGTAATCAATCTTGTGAGAAGCCAGTTCTGGATAAATTTCAATCATGTGCTTTTTCACAAAGCTCGCGATATCTTTGGGGAAATGTTGGCTGTAGTTTTCACCGCCGCCCCAAAGCAAACGTTGGTCAGCAGACAGGCGGAAATAATTCACCACAAATTTGGAATCAGCCACTGCGACACGTTCAGCATTGATGCGATTTGCCTGTTCATCACTCAAGGGGTCCGTGGCAATAATGAAGTTATTAATCGGCATGATTTTTTTCGCCGCTGCGCCATTAAGTTTGCCCAAATAACCATTGCAAGCGAATAGCAGGTAGCGACAACGTATCTTGCCTTTTTCGGTAATAACCTCCGGTTTCTCACCCGTTTTATAAGAGATGACTGTGGCGTTTTCGTAAAGCGTGGCGCCATGAGCAGTTGCCGCTTGCGCCATGCCTAAGACGAAGTTAAGCGGATGAATGTGCGCGCCTTCTCGATAAAACTCGCCACCAAAATAACGATCCGTGCCGAGCTTTTTAGCAACCTCGTCAGCGGTTAGATAGTCGACTGCGCTGTAGCCTAATGTATTGCGTTTGTATTCCACGGATTCTTTAATTTCGTCACCATGACGGCGTTTGCTGGCGACGTGCAAAACGCCTGCAGTCAAGTCGCAATCTATGTTGTAGCGCTTAACAAGTTCTTTCACTAAAGCAACCGAGTCCACCGAGCTTTGCCATAGCAAATCGGCGGTGTCTTTGCCGACTTGCTTTATCATGTCTTCGTGGCCCATGTTATGGCCTTGGCAGATCTGACCACCATTACGACCAGACGCTCCCCAGCCAATTTTATTGGCTTCGACTAAACTTACTTTAAAGCCAGCTTCTGCTAAATGCAGAGCGGCAGAAACGCCAGTAAAACCACCACCAATAATACAAATATCGGTTTCTTGTTCGCCTGTTAGGCTTGGGTAATCTGTCTGTATATTCGCTGTTGCAGCGTAGTAGGATGCTTCGTGAGTATTCACTTGGTGAGTCCTTTGAAAACAGATAGCAACGAAAGGTTGGTATCGAATTAGATGATGGTTTTATTTTGACCCATTCTGGCAAAAGCAGTTGCTTTAGTCGATCAACTAAAATATGTTCAAAGCCAAATTATCAACTAATTTAGTGATCATAGTAAACAAATAGACTGTATCCGCAATAGGCATTTTTTTAGCCGTTTTAATAAAGAAATTCGTTGGCACAAGGTGGGTTATGACAGAGTTTGAAGCTTTTTTGAAAGAACATTCAATAACGGAAGTCGAGTCAACGTTGGCAGACATGACGGGCAACGCTCGTGGTAAATTTTATCCAACGTATAAATTCTTGGCAGAACTATTTGGGCGTATTCCAGAGACTATTCTCGTGCAAAGTGTCACCGGTGATTGGGCTGACAATCACTACGAGCTGGTGGATGCGAGCGACCGAGACATGGAGCTTCACCCTGATCCGAACACCTTCCGATTAGTGCCTTGGGCTGATGAACCGACGGCGCAAATTATCAATGATTGTTACGATAAAAGCGGCCAGCTGCATCCATTATCTAGTCGAACGATTCTACGTAATATTCTTGCTTTGTATGCGAAAGAAGGTATCACGCCAGTGATTGCCCCAGAAGTAGAGTTTTATCTGATTGATCCAAACACCGATCCGGATTATGAGTTAAAACCCGCAGTAGGGCGCTCTGGCAAACGAGAGACTTCACGTCGTTCTTACAGTATCGATGCGGTGAACGAATTCAACCCAGTGATTGATACACTTTACAGCTATTGCGAAGCACAAGGTTTGGATGTGGACACCTTGATCCACGAGTCTGGTGCAGCACAGATGGAAATCAACTTTATTCATGGTGATCCGTTAGACTTGGCCGATCAGGTATTTGTCTTTAAACGTACTTTGCGTGAGGCGGCAATGAAGCATGGCATGTACGCGACGTTTATGGCCAAACCTATGCAACATGAGCCGGGCAGTGCGATGCATATTCACCAGAGTTTGGTAGACAGCAAAACAGGTAAAAACTTGTTTGATGACAACGGCAGCCCAAGTGAACTGTTTTATAACTACTTGGGTGGACTGCAAAAGTACACGCCAAGTGCGATCAGTTTTTTTGCCCCAAACGTCAACTCTTATCGTCGTTTCTCTCCAGATATGGCGGCTCCAATCAATATGCAATGGGGATTTGATAACCGTACTGCAGGACTACGAGTTCCGTTTTCACCACCTGAGGCGACGCGCATTGAAAACCGTTTTCCAGGTGCGGATTGCAACCCTTACTTGGGCATCGCTGCGACATTGGCTTGTGGTTATCTTGGCATTAAAGAGAAATTGCATCCAACCGACCCAGTGGAAGGTAAAAAGCCACCTTCTGAAGAAGTTGAAATTGCTCGTACTCTTGAAGAAGGTTTGCGCCTTTTGGAAGAGTGCCAGCCGCTTTGCGACATCATGGGCGAACACTTCGTCAAAGCCTACATGGGCGTAAAGCGTAGCGAATTTGAAACCTTCAACCGAGTTATCAGCTCGTGGGAACGAGAACATCTATTGCTGAACGTTTGATGTTTTAGGATGTGACAATCAAAACTAAAAAGGCCAGACGTTTCCATCTGGCCTTTTTATTTATCCGCATTTCAATTTGGGCTTATCTCTCTATTTGGTCTTATCTAAAGAAAATCGCTAAGCCGCGGCTTCTTCGCGTCCAAAGTGTTTACCAAGTAGAGCGTGGTAAAAGTTATGGTCGTTGAGGATGCCGACGGATTTACCCGCTTCTTCCAGCACCATGAAGTGGTTGGAGTGATAGCGCAGCTCTACCGCATCGCGCATGGCGATGTTGGCAGGCACGATAAAGACAGTGTTATCAGGTACGTTGGCAAAGATGGTTTCTGGTGTCCAGCGAGCCGTTGGAATGTCGCCTCTTGGCCCTTGCACAGAAATCAGTTTGCCGTTTTCAAGTTTCATTCTAATGTCGTCATTGATAACAATATGGTCGTCTTGTACTGCTAATTCAGCCAATGGTGTCATTAGCGAGCTGCCGCGTAGTACGTTCAGAGGGTTGGTGTGAGCAACGAACTTCTCTACGTACTCTGTGGCAGGATTTAGGACGATTTGCTCAGGAGCGTCTTCCTGAATGATTCTCGCAGATTCCATGATCGCAATCTTGGTGCCGATTTTTAGTGCTTCATCTAAATCATGACTAACGAAAATAATGGTTTTATTTAAGCGTCTTTGCAGCTCAATAAGTTCGTCTTGCAGTTGTGAACGGATTAATGGATCGAGCGCTGAGAAAGGTTCGTCCATTAGCAAGACGTCTGTATCCATGGCAAAAGCTCTTGCCAAACCTACACGCTGGCGCATACCACCAGACAATTCGTCAGGCTTTTTATTCGCCCATTTGTCTAGGCTGACCATTTTTAGCTGCTCGCGTGCTTTTTTAAGACGCTCGGCTTTTGGCATGCCTTGCATTTCTAAACCAAAGGCGACATTTTCAAGTACGGTTAACCAAGGCATTAAGGCAAAGCTTTGGAATACCATGGATACGCGACGAGTACGCATGTGGCGTAATGTTGTGTCGTCACATTTGGCCATGTCGACCATTTTTTCGCCATCTCTTACAAGACAACGGCCTCGGGCTATTTTATTTAAACCATTGACGGCGCGCAGTAAAGTCGATTTGCCAGACCCAGACAGTCCCATTAATACGCAGATTTCACCTTCGTTGACTTCAATATTGGCGTTCTGCACACCAACTACGTCGCCAGTCATACCAAGGATTTGATCACGAGTATGACCTTTGTCCATAAGAGGGAGTGTTTTTGCTTTATTGTCACCGAAGACAATGTCGACGTTTTCAATTGTTACAACAGACATAAATTACCCCGCGTTCTTAGATGATGGCGACTTACAAATACGGTCTAGCATGATGGCAACCAATACAATGGCAACACCTGCTTCAAACCCTTGGGAAATGTTTACCGTATTTAGTGCTCTGATAACTGGTTTCCCTAAGCCATCTGCTCCAACCAAGGCTGCAACCACCACCATTGATAAAGACAACATAATACATTGTGTGACACCTGCCATGATGTTTGGCATGGCAGCTGGCAATTCAACTTTATAGAGCAGTTTCGATTTTGTGCAACCAAATGCTAAGCCGGCTTCGATAAGCTCATTGGGTACCTTGCTAACGCCTAAGTAGGTCAAGCGAATTGGCGCGGCAATAGCAAAGATAATGGTCGATATCAAACCTGGTACGTAACCTAGACCAAATAGAATGAGCGTTGGAATAAGATAAACAAAGGTTGGAATGGTCTGCATCAAATCCAAAATTGGACGCAACATGGTGTATAGCCATGGCCGATGAGCGGCCGCAATGCCAATAGGAACACCAATTAATACACTTATTGCTGTTGCCGATACGACAAGCACTAGGGTTTGGATAGTTTCCACCCAATAACCCATATTAATAATCAGTAATAGGGACAGGGTTATAAAAATAAGTAAGCCAATACTGCGATGTAGGAACCAAACACCAACTAAAATAATGGCAATAACAGCGAACGGATGAATGGAATCAATCGCGTCGACCATTGTAACTATCATTGTTTCTAATGTTATAGAGACTAGATCAAAAAAACCGGAAGCCGCAGTAACCAGCCAATCGACAAAGTTTTCCATCCAAGCGCCAAGAGGGATTTTATTATCCGTCAGCCAATTCATATATGTGTTCTCCCGATAGTTCGATGATGCTCCCTCAACGGTGTGTTGTTAAGGGAGCGGTGATGTGCAAATGATGTATTACAGACCTAGGTGTGATTTCACAGCGCTTAGGCCGTTATCACCGGATTTAGTGGTTACACCTTTAAGCCAAGCATCTAGAACTTCAGGGTTCGCTTTTAGCCATTCTTTTGCTGCGATATTTGGTTTTTTGCCTTCATCAAGAATGGCACCCATGATTTGGTTTTCCATCGGCAAAGAGAATTTTAGGTTTGTGATGAGCTTGCCAACGTTAGGGCATTGTTGGATGTAGCCTTTACGAACGTTGGTGTGTACGTCGGCACCACCGTAGTTAGGGCCGAAGTAATCGTCTCCGCCAGAAAGGTATTCCATTTTAAAGTTGGCGTTCATTGGATGAGGTGCCCAACCTAGGAAGGCAATCCATTTGTTGCGGCGGGTATTACGGCTAACTTGAGATAACATGCCAGCTTCGCTGGATTCAACTAATTGGAAGTTGCCAAGATCAAAGGCATTCGAATCAATCATGCCTTGGATAATGCGGTTGCCATCATTGCCAGGCTCGATACCGTAAATGCGACCGGCAAATTCTTTGCGGTGTTTTGCAATGTCTGAAAAGTCTGTGACACCAGCATCAAAGGCGTCTTTACTAACCGCTAGTGTGTATTTTGCACCGACTAGGTTTGCACCAAGATCTTCAACAGTGCCTGCTTTTAGGTAAGGATCGATGTCTGCCTGCATGGTCGGCATCCAGTTGCCTAGAAAGACATCTATATCGCCATTTGCTAGCGAAGTGTAAGTAACAGGAACAGATAACAATTGTGTTTTGGTTTCGTAGCCTAGACCTTCGACGATTTCGCTTGTTACTGCAGTGGTGGCGGTGATATCTGTCCAGCCTACATCTGAAAAGCGGACCATTGAACAATCTGCTGCCATAGTTAGTCCTGAAACACTCGCCATACTAACGGCGATTGCGGTCTTCTTTGCCTTATTTAACATACCCTTAACCTCTTTTCTATTGAACTCAAAATCTATGAGCGAATACAGTGCCGAGTGCTGGCACTGAACGTGAACTCCTAAAACATTGGCAGCGTATTTCGTCGGCTACCTAAAAAATAATATATGTTGATGATTCTGTTTCTTGGTGTGTTTAGGTTCGATCCTGAAACACGAGATCCAAGTAATCTTGTATTTGCTGCGCAGACTCTTTTTTGTTGATGCCGCCTGCTAATGATCCGCGTAGCCACATACCATCGATAAGCGCTGCGACGGTAAGCGCGATACTACGGGCTTTTTCAATCTCAAATTCTTCTTTTAGTACACACACTAGCGATGTTTTTAAGCGCTTAGAGTAGACATTTTGCAATCGATACAAAGAGGGCGTATGCATGGCTGATGCCCAAAATCCCATCCAAGCTTTGACGACTTGGGGATGTGTTTGGGATTGGCTAAAACTGGCTTTTACGATGGCCATTACTTTATGTTTAGCTGATTTATTTTTCGTTTTTATGACTTCTTTGGATAAAACTTCAAAAAATTCACGAATCAGGCTTCTCATAGTTGCTTCATATAAGCCATTTTTGCCACCAAAGTAGTGGTTTATGATGGCTGGAGATACGCCAGCTTTTTTACCAATAACACTGACTGTTGCCCCCGCAAAACCGTATTTGTCTATGGCTTTTATTGCGGCCTCGATAAGCTGAGGTTTACGTATTTCAGGCATTCCAACTTTTGGCATTCTGGATCCTTTTTTATTAAACAGCCGTTTAATGAAAACTATACTAGGCTGATTGTGCAATTTAGGTCAACCCTTGACAAATCAAAAACTTAGTTCTCTAAGTAATTTAACTATATGATTTTTAAGGGTTAATTGGCTTTTTAAATTTTTTTTGGTCTTTTTTGAGAACTATTGTGTCGGTTTAAGATAAGAAATGAGGATTTTTTTGCTCACATCTTACTTAAAACGCTATCACAACCTTGCTCTTTTTCATTTTCCTTAGCGACTATTATGGCTGGAGTTTTCGGTCAGAGTTGTGTTAATTATAAAGCTAAATCAAAGATTGGAGTGTTATTTAATGGATGTCTCTTTTTCGGTATTTGATACTCTAATAGACAGATCAAATATGAGCAGCGATAAGTGGTCTAAATACCCTGAAAGTGTTATTCCCATGTGGATAGCAGACATGGATTTTGATTCGCCAGATTGTATTAAAAAAGCTTTAAATCAACGAGTTAATGAAGGCGTTTACGGTTATACCCATACGCCAAAAGCCTTAGTTAAAGCGATTAAGTCACACTTGTCTACTCGCTATGATTGGGATGTTTCTGGTGCGCATTTGGTGCATTTACCTGGGCTAGTTTGTGCCTTGCATTTGAGTGTTCATGTCTTCTCAAACGAAGGGGATGGCATCGTAGTTCCTGGTCCGGTCTATTATCATTTGACCAAAGCTCCATTAGCATCAGGACGTGATTTATTAAATGTGGATATTGTCATTCAAAATGGCCGCTGGGTGCCCGATATGGCACAATTTGAAGTAGCTTGTGCCAATCCAAAAAGCAAGATGATTCTTCTATGTAACCCTCACAATCCGGGTGGAACTGTCTATACCAAAGAAGAGTTGTTAAGCATTCATGCATTGGCTGAAAAGTATGATCTGGTCGTTGTTAGTGATGAAATTCACTGTGATTTGATTTTAGACGATTTACCTCATGTGCCATTTGCCAGTTTGAATGACGACGCAGCCAATCGAACGATTACCTTAATGGCGCCGAGTAAAACCTTTAACATTGCGGGGCTAGGTTATGCTTTTGCTGTTATTGAAAATGCCAAATTACGTCAAGCATTTAATCAAGAAAGAGCAGGCTTAATACCGTCACCTAATATGTTAAGTTTAGCGGCTACTATTGCAGCTTATGAAGAAGGCCAAGAGTGGCATAAAGAGCTATTAGTGTATTTGAAAAGCAATCGAGATTTATTAGCCAAAAGGATTGCTGCAACACCCCTTAAAATGGTGCATTTAGAGGCGACGTATCTTGCTTGGATCGACGTTTCTGCCTTGTCTCTTGATAATCCGTATCAATTTTTTGTGGATGCAGGCGTTGGTGTTTCTGATGGTAAAGATTTTGGCAATCCTAACTATGTTCGCCTAAACTTTGGTTGTCCCAAATCTATTCTCGACCAAGCGATGACTCGTATTGAAGAGGCGTTGATAAAGCATAAGTTTATGTGATTTTTCGTTCCGATCTCTATCAAGTCAGTGAGATCGAGCTCTGTTTACTATGTATCTAAAGGAGCAGTTCTTATGTTGACGTTAGTATCGAATGATTTTGTTAGTCGTTATGTCCAGCAAACGCCACTCGCTATGCGAGAAGATTTGCTGGAAATAATTCAAATGATGGCGTTAATTGCGCCTGAGGCTGAGTTGGTAAGTGACTTGGGTATTCCTTATTTTCAGCAAAATGCCAGCTGGATTTATGGTGTGGCAGCGCGTGAAGATCATTTGTGTGTGTATTTTTCCGATTTGAGTGTGCTGCACTCTTTTGCAAGCCGTTTGCCTCATGCTCAATTTGGTGACGATTGCCTTATTATTCATCGTTTAGATGAGATTAATCTGAATGTTTTTATGGAACTTCTTGGACAAATCAAAGTCCATTTTTTACTGAACCATAGAGAACCACCTGAACTGGTTCAATAACAGAGATATATATTATTATTTGATATATAAGGTTTTTTTAATTTAGGCTGTCTGCTAAATGATAGATTTCACTGTTCGTATAGGTGTTTTTGTTCTGGTCTTTAGCTCGCTGATTTTTTGGCAATGGAATTGGCCCAGAGGGGCGCTGTTGCAGTGGCGGCAACGTTGGCGTCATAACTTTTCTTTGTTAGTCATCGGAGCGATTAGCGTTCGAGTTATTCAGCCGTTATTACTGTCTATCGTCGCAATATTTAGTCAAAATTTTGGTTTGTTCTCGGTCTTGAGTTTGCCTTTCTGGGCGGTTTTTTTGCTGAGTATTTTATTACTAGATTGCCTTATTTATTGGCAACATAGACTATTTCATCGTGTTCCTTTCTTATGGCGTATTCACCAAGTTCACCATTCTGATCCTGAGTTAGATGTGAGTTCTGCGGTACGTTTTCATCCTATCGAAATTATATTGTCTCTTTTTATTAAGGCTTTAGCCGTTTGGTTATTAGGTATTCCTGTGGAGGCTGTGTTGGTGTTTGATATATTATTGAATGCATCTGCTATGTTTAACCACACTAATGCAAGATTGCCTGTTAATATCGAAACATGGGTCAAGAAGCTGGTAGTCACTCCAGATATGCATCGCATACATCATTCAAGGGTAAGTCTGGAAGCGAACAGTAATTACGGTTTTTTCCTGAGTATTTGGGATGCGTTTTTTAAGACTAAAAGAAATGATGCATTAGAGGGAGATGAACATTTAAAAATTGGATTGCCTGGTACGGTGACGTATCAACCAAGATCGTTAAAGGAAGTATTGGTGATGCCTTTTAAGTTATTAAGAAGGCTTCGTTAAAGACGAATTGAAGAAGCAGTTAGGAAAAACTATGAGTTATCACGAAGTAAATTTTATCGAAATGCGTGTTATTGGTTGTCTTATGGAGAAAGAGATTACCACGCCAGATCAATATCCTCTTAGTTTGAATGCCCTCGTTAATGCCTGTAATCAAAAGTCCAATCGTGAGCCTGTGACTCAGTTGTCAGAGCTTGAAGTTCAAGACGCGGTTGATGCTTTGGTTGGGCGTGGCTTGGTGACTGAAATCAATGCATCCCACAGTCGCGTTAGCAAATATCAGCACAGGTTTTGTAATACGGAGTTTTCCGATTTGCAATTGTCGCCAGCGGAAACGGCTATTATCTGCCTGATGTTTGTACGTGGTGCTCAAACGCCAGGAGAGCTTCGCTCACGCAGTGGTCGTCTGCATAGCTTTCAATCACGCGATGAAGTTGAATTGGCTTTGCAGTCGCTACAGACGAAAACTGGCGGCCCTTATGTTTGCCTGTTACCAAGAGAGCCGGGTAAGCGCGAGCGGCGTTACCAAGAGTGTTTCTGTTCCGAATCAGATCGACCCGCGGCCTCTTTTTCTTCTGATACAAGCGGTGAATACACGCAACAACTTGAAGCCAAAGTTAAAGAGCTAGAAGCACAAGTTGAAAAATTAAATGAACGCATTCAAGAACTTGAAAATGCCAGTGGACTATAGTCTTCTTTGACGTCAAACTTAGCGAGATATTTGCACGACTACTGTGCTTGCCAATACTTTGTTAAAAATAGACTCGAAATGCTCATTTATAAATCATAAACTCTGCTTTCTCGTCTCTTTTTGCCTCGTCTTGGTTTCGCTCGTAACGTCGTGCAAAGGTCTCTTACGTGCGTTTTTTAGTGTCGCTATTTTTAACACTAATAAGTTGTTGGCGTTAATGCTTTGATTAAGTCTATGGGGAGAATCCTATGAAGAAGGTACGCTGGGGTATTATTGGAACAGGTCAAATCGCGCATTTATTTGCGAGCGATTTTTGTCATGTTAAAGCGGGCGAACTTCGTGCGGTTGCTTCTCGTGATAAGGCATCGGCAGATGCGTTTGCGGCCGAATTTGATATTGAATTGGCATTCATTGATTACTTTTCACTGATTAATAGTCATGAAGTAGATGTTATCTACATTGCAACGCCTCACGTGTATCACTACGACCTTACTAAAGCCTGCATCTTGGCGGGTAAGGCCGTATTGTGTGAAAAACCTTTCACTATCAATCAAGCGCAATCTAAAGAGCTTTACGACTTAGCCTTAGAGCATAACGTGTTTGTTATGGAAGCCATGTGGACACGTTTTAATCCAGTTATAGAGCAAGTTGTAGAGTGGGTTGAAGAAGGTGAGATCGGCGATCTAAATAGTATTCAAGCAAGCTTCAATTTTGTCGGGCCTACAGACCCAGATCATCGTTTGATGAATCTTGAGCTTGGTGGTGGCGCTTTATTAGATATTGGTATTTATCCGGTATTCTTAGCGCAGTTGTTTTTCGGTAAACCTGATTTTGTGCAGAACCAAGCAGTAATTGGCGACACAGACGTGGATCTGTTCGAGCAAATTCTATTGGGCTGGGAGAGTGGACAGCTTGCTTCTTTGGATGCGTCTTTGATTTCATGTAACCCGAACCGTGCCATGTTATCTGGTTCTAAGGGCTATATTGAAATCGATTCTGAATGGTTCAAAGCCAAATCTTGCCGTGTTATTAGTGCGGATAATAAAGAGCGTGCTGTGGAGTTTGATTTCCCAGGAAATGGCTATCAGTTTGAAGTGGATGAAGTGAACCGCTGTCTTGAAGAGGGGTTGATTCAAAGTCCTAATCACAGTTGGCAGAACAGTTTGGAATTGATTGCGACGCTAGATGAAATTCGTCAGGATATAGGTTTGTACTATCCAGGCGAAGATGGCTCTAGTGATGGGCACCACCATCACCATGATGAAGAGGATTTACATCACCATCATCATGAACACAGTCATCATAAGCATTAATTATTGAAAGTATGTGATAAATAAAAAAGGCTCTTTTCATCGCTGAAAAGAGCCTTTTTTGTATCTATCTTCTTAAACCAAGTTTAATTCTTAGTTTAGGTGTTTGTTCAGCGTTGGTAACAATACTTTAAACAAACGTGGTGCTGCGCAAAGTACATCGCCTTTTTCTAGACTTGGTGAGCCATCAAAACCAGCGAATAAACAACCAGCTTCTTTCGCAATAAATAGCGGCGCTTGCATTTCCCACTCTTGAAGTTTAATGCCCCAAGCGGCATCCAGACGGCCAGCAGCAACGTTAGCAAGCATCAATGCTGGGCAATCTTGCATAACTGCACGAGCACCTTGCTCTGCAATTTCAGTTAGCACAGCGAATTGACCAGATAGGTAAGGCATAAGACGATCAGTTGCAGGGAATTGTGCTGCTACAGTAACGTTTTCTAATGTACGTGCAGCGCTGCTACGGATTCGAGAGTTGTTCAGGTAAGCACCACGGCCTTTACTAGCGTAAAACTCGTCTTTGGTGTGAGGGTTTAGCACAAGAGCGTGCTCCACTTTACCGGCAACTAGGTAGCTCATCGTAATAACGTTGCCTGTTAGGCCGCGTGAGAATAAGTGCTGTCCTTGGATTGCATCAATGATCCATTCGCCTTCATTACCATTTTGTACTGTGCCTTGAAGGCGAGTTGTAATGGTGTCAGCTGGGTAGGCTTTTTCTAGGTGGTAAACAATGCTGCGTTCTGCGCCAGAGCAAACAGTTTGATAAACCTGTTCAGCGGATTGGCCTTGTTCTTTGTCAAAAAGTAGTTTCTCTTGCGAGTGAACTATATATTCTGCAGCGGCACGAGCTGCTTTAAGTGCGACATTGATTCTAGGTTGCATAATTTACCGTCAATTATTCCGTCATTAAAATGCATATACCGCCTATAAGACGATAAGTTGCCAAATAAAGTGTTAAAGAGCGAGCGGTCTCCGTTTTATCAATTGCCTCACAAAGGTGAGTCTCTTTAAAGAAAGAGCGTAATAAAACCGAGCGCCTATAAATAAGAGCGCGAATTCTAGCGTAACAGCACACTTTTTACTAGTGAAATGTTGGTTAAAAACTGATCGGTTTGCGGCTTTATGATAAATATCTGTTAAGATGCGCGGTATTATCTGACAGCTACTATTGGTACCTCATAAAATGCAAAATAAAGTAAGAATTGTCCTTGTTAATACATCGCACCCTGGCAACATTGGTGGCGCTGCTCGTGCAATGAAAAACATGGGGTTAGCTGATCTATATCTAGTTGCACCTAAGGAATATCCCAGTGATGAAGCGGTAAGTCGTGCCTCTGGCGCGACTGATATTTTAGATAACGCTGTTGTTGTCGATACTTTAGAAGAAGCTTTGGCAGACTGTCAGCTAGTCATCGGTACCAGTGCTCGCGAACGTAATATTCCTTGGCCTTTGGTAGATCCAAGACAAGCGGCAGACTTAGTCTTTGATGAAGGCTTGGTCACTGCGTTTGTGTTTGGTCGAGAAGACCGAGGGCTAACCAACGAAGAGCTACAGCGCTGTAATTACCATGTTCACATTCCTTCTGTTGAGACCTTTAGTTCCTTGAACTTGGGTGCAGCGGTGCAGGTTATAGCGTATGAGCTACGCATGAAGACGTTATTGATGAAAGATGCGCCAGTGGTTGCGAGTAAATGGGATGTGCCAGCAGCAAATGTTGAGCAAATTGATTATTTGCTTGAGCATTTAGAGAAAGTCTTAGTTCAGACAGAGTTTCTTGATCCTGAAATGCCAATGCAAGTGATGACGCGTTTTCGTCGTTTGTTTCAGCGTTCTCGATTGGATCAGCAAGAAGTGGGTATGCTGAGAGGGATGTTGACTTCGATGGAAAAGAAAATGAAGTAATGACTAGTGCTTAATACGTCATTATATAAAGGTAAAGACTTTTAATAAAATTAAGCATCTTAAGTTGAAACAAAAAAACGCTGACTTATCGCTAAG
>NZ_NHTT01000026.1:0-30181 GCF_002806845.1 Marinomonas sp. ef1
AAAAAGTGGGCTTGAATATCGTCAACCTGTCGCACAGTGATGATGGTTTTTAAAAGTCAGTGAATAAAAGAAAGTACCAGCCGAGACAGTTAGCAATATAGATTGAACGGAATGAACAGCTAGCAAGCAAACCAAATGAAACCTGAGTAGGTCATCGGCTTTTAAAGCCGTCACGCCGATAAGGCGTTTGGTTCACGGCGAATCAAAGCCGTTAAGGTCTGGAGTAGCTCTCCATAATAAGACCGAATATACGAAAGCTAACGCAAGTTTGTTATGACCGTTGATAAATATTGTTAATAACCAAGTGGAGTACGCATGATTCTTTATTAAAAAATAGGGACGCTATTGTTGCATCCCCAGAGGAGTCCATATACGACCTACAGGTGGTTGGTTTTCTGTAGGTCGTGTTTGTGTGTCGAGGTTTTTACAATAACGAACGCACGTACGCTTCGATCTCAGGGTTCTGGCAATTACCAAAGAAACATTGCTGGAAGCGTTCACCAGTTACGGCTGTTTTAACCAGTTCTTGGTCCATGGCTTTTAAACCATCCAAGTAGTTGTCTTTCATAGTTGCAGCTTTCACTAAGTTCAAGATGCCAGCGTTTTTAACTTGTGGTTCTCTGCGTTCAACTGGGTAGCCTTCGCCACGTGGGCCAGTGAAGGCTTTTTCAAAGATGTAACGTGCATTTAGTTCTGCCGCCCAACCAAAACCTTTCGCAAATGCCATAGCAATGGCATTACCGTTGTTGATTTGGTTAAACAAGAAAGCGTCTGAAGGTTCTAGGCAGTAACCACACACAACACCTGGGTGAGCGTTCAGAGACATCATTGCGCCTTGACCAGTCCCACAACCAGAGACAACAAAGTCTACAGCGTTCGAGTTCAATAAAAGGCTCGCCATGATGCCTAGGTGGATGTAAGTCAGGTGGTGATCGTTTTCATCACTCATGCCGACGTTAAACACATCGTGATTCAATGGACCAGCAACCGCGTTTAGTTGTTCTAGAATTACGGCGTTTTTACCTGCTTGGCTGTTTTCCATCATCAGTGCAATTTTCATAACTTTCTCCTGAATTCATTTAAGTCATTCGATGTCGCAAGACGTTGTTTATAAGAAGTCTTTTCGTACTGGTGTGAAATTGTCTAGCAAGACGCCTGGCTCTAAACAGCGGCAACCATGCATGACATTTGGCTCTTTATAAAGAGTGTCACCAGGACCAACAATTTTGGTTTCATCTCCTATTGTGAACTCAAACTTACCAGACAATACGTAAGTTAATTGTTCATGTGGATGATTATGAAGTGGGCCGATGGCATCTTTTTCAAAATGCACTTCGACTGTCATGATGTTATCTGAATAGGCCATGATTTTGCGTGAAACACCCGCACCAAGATCTTCCAGAGGGACTTCGTTATTGTAAACAAACATAGGACAACTCTTTGTATTCTTGTTTTAGACAAGACTACTATAGCAGCGATAAAACATTATTCAATCTTTTATGAAAAGCTGTTTCATTTATTTTATTGCACGATAAAAAAACGAATTTTACAAAGTTGGCTATTCGAATGAATAAACTGACTAATAGATAAGAAAGAAAAGCAGATGAACAAAGAAAAGAAAGCCGGAGCGAAATCACTCCAGCTTTTGATATTCTAGATAACTATTACGGATAGATACTACTTAGTGTAACCTAATTTTTCAGATACTTTCGCTGCTGCTTCTTGTAGCAAACTAACGTATTTTTCAAATTTTTCAGGTGTATAACGTAGTGTTGGAAAAGATAAACTCAATCCAGCAATAACATTACCTAATCGGTCATAAATAGGCGCGGCAATACATCTCAGGCCTTCTTCTTGCTCTTCATTATCCACACCGTAACCTAAATCTTTCACTTCTTTTAGCTCCACCAAAAGAGAGTCTATAGAACGGTGTGTTTTGGCCGTAGAAGGCAGGAATTCAGTGTCTTTTAAAACATCACGAATGTAGCTTTCTGGGCGCTCGGCAAGCAGTACTTTACCTATTGCAGTAGAGTAAAGCGGATTGCGGCGGCCAATACGAGATTGCATACGCAAGTTGTATTGAGCATCGACTTTGTATATATAAATAATACCGTCACCATCACGAATACCAAGGTGCAATGCTTCTTTTGTCAGCTCACCAATACGAGACATATAAGGCTCGGTAAGTTCGACTAAATCAACATGCTCTAAAGCTCGCGCACTGACTTCAAACAGCTTCAGTGTAAGTGAGTAACGATCATCGTCACCTTCTTGTGATACAAACCCTAACATCTTCATAGTTTGCAAAAAGCGATATACTGTACTTTTTGACGTCATGACGATTTGAGACAGTTCTGTAACACCTAAGGACTTGTGTTCTGCTAAAGCGTTTAGAATAGCAAATACCTTCATCACAGAAGATACGGGTTCTATTTGCTGAGTATTTTCTTCATTTATCATATAAGTTTCATTTTTTTTGAAATGTGTTTTTGTAATTGTAGAGTAATTCTGCATATAGATACATCCCAGCATTACAAAATGAAACTTAATTCACAATTAAGATATTATACAAGTTGCAAAAAATATCACTGCGGCAAGATGCGGAAGCATCGTTTTGATAAAAAATGTTCCGCATGCACCTGTAAAGCTCATCTTTTCCTTTATTTTTTCCTAAAAACTAAAAGACTTAAAAGCTAACGAGCTAACGAGCTAACCAGCCGCCATCTACCGCAATGGTATAACCATTCACATAACGCGATGCTTCAGACGCCAAAAAGACAATCGGTCCAGCCATGTCGCCAGGTGTTCCCCAACGACCCGCAGGTATACGGCTTAATATTTCACTAGAACGATCTTCATCCGCACGCAATGCCGCTGTGTTGTCTGTGGCCATATAACCCGGCGCAATCGCATTGACGTTAATACCATGCTTTGCCCATTCGTTTGCCAGTAAGCGAGTTACCCCCATCACGCCACTTTTCGACGCAGTGTAAGAAGGTACTCGAATACCGCCTTGGTAAGACAACATAGAAGCAATATTAATAATGTTGCCGGATGTTCCTTGAGCGATAACCTGTCTAGCAAAGCCCTGAGACATAAAAAAGACCGCTTTAATATTCAGGTCCATTACATCATCCCAATCTTTTTCCGTAAAATCTATCGCGTCATTGCGGCGAATAATGCCCGCATTGTTAACAAGAATATCGACTTTACCAAAAGCAGATACGGCTTCTTTAACAACATAGTCAACACTGTCTATTTTACTCATATCAGCAATGACACTATGAAATTGACGACCTGTTTTTGCCATCAATTCAATTGTTTCTGTTGGGTCATCTCTATTTACGCCAACAACATCTGCACCAGCGCCTGCTAGAGCCAAAGCCATTCCCTGACCAAGACCTGTATTACATCCCGTCACAATGGCTACTTTACCCGTCAGATCGAACATATTTTATTCCTCGTGTTTATAATAGTTGGACAAGCAATTTCCCGCCTTGCTGTCCGCTCTCGATGCGCGGGGCATTGAAAGTTTTAAAATCATTTGCGTTGTATGTATCCTCCTATCCTGAAGGCTCCCACCTAACGTACTTACACTTCATATATGTACTTTGGCAGAAGTAGAGGCGCGCGAACGCGCCTCATCCAATACTCTCTATCCTCTTTCAACATCTGAAAAAATGCTTTCCTACTTATTTAATGGCTCTACGCAAAATACGATTACCTTGAGACATAAACTCTTTAGCGGCCTCTTCTACTTTGATATCGCCTTGGTCCATTTTTTCGATCATCTCTTCAAAAAGCCCCAATAACTTAGGATTTTCAAAATGAGCTGATGTAAGAATATTTTTAGGTAAGTCGTCTATTTGCGCTAACCCAGCGACAGATAAGTCAGAGTCTTTGATAGTGCCATCCAAAGATAAAGCTCGACGAGCCGCCAAGCTCAAAGGCACGCCACGAGCTAGACCCATTGCGTTGTAACCTGCAGGTTCATTCAAAAGGAAGTTAATCAGCTTAGCTGCGTCTTTTGGATTCTTACTATTTTTGCCAATAGAAAGCATTAGTGCTGGCTTGTAGAATAAGCCAGCATCAGCCGCGCCTTTTCTCATTGGATAAAAGCCAATATCCAAGGACATAGGTGGCTTTAAGTTGTCGTTATACTTGTTGATTGCTGAGTTCCACATGTAAACACCAGCCCATTCACCATTGATCCATGGCTTATGTTCGTACAAATTAGCCTTACCAAAGCCCGCCACATATTTACTGCTTGGCGCGACATGATTTTTCACCATGTCTTCATACATTTTGAAAAACTCAAGCATCTGTGCATCGGAGTAAGCGAATTTTTTATTCGCCTCATCGATCATTGGAATGCCATACTTTTGAACCATAAACGAACGGTTCATCGCGATGATGTCTCGACCTTCAAGAATGATAGGAAAGAACTCATCGCCAAGTTTTTCTTTAAAAACAGGCCCAGCAGCCATTAAATCTTCCCAAGTTACTGGGTACGGAAGGCCAGCTTTTGCCCATGTATCTTTGTTGTAATAGAAAATACGTGCCGCCATGGAAACAGGGATGCCATTGAGTTTTCCGTTATTTGTTCCGGCATCAAGAGCGGATTTATCAAACTGAGTAAGATCCAATACGTCGCTGTATTCACGTAGATCTTTAAAACCATCTCCTCGTGCAGAGAAGATCGGCATCCAATTCCAGTTTGTTTGCATGACATCTGGTTCAGTATTACCAGCGATCTGAGTCGTTAATCGTTCTAGATGGCCGCCCCAGCCGGTGTATTCTGTTTTAACAGAAATCTCCGGATGCACTTTTTCGAACTCTTTAACAGCGTCGTTGGTTGCTGTGTGTCGGGAGTTCCCTCCCCACCATGACATACGCAAATCTTCTGCGTTTGCATTCACACTCACCATTGAACCAGCAGAAGCCAATCCGACTAACAGAGCTATTGTTTTTATTTTCATGTCCTTTTTCCTCGTTAGTGATTACTCAATTTTTTGCACGACTATCACTCTTGCTTTATGCGGCTTAGCTGTCGTGCAAAAGTCTTACAAAGAGATATTCATCTCAGTTTTCTTATCAAAAATATGAGCGTTGCTCATTTCGAAATGGAACCGCTGTTCTTTCCCGATTGAATCCAACAATTTAGCTTCTACGACATCAGAAGGAACTCGTGTACAAAGCTCTCTATCTTCTACGGTAAAGTGGACGTAAAACTCTGCGCCCATGTTTTCCATGCGCACAATCGTGCCCTTGATGATTTCATCCTGCGGCGAATTTTCATCTGCTAACTTGATGAATTCAGGACGAATACCAAACACCACGTCTTCGGTAAAATTGGTCAAAACTCTCTGGAGTTTTTCATCTGGTAAACCTAACATCTGAGACGACAAGGCTAAGTGGCACTTGCCTTCACCAGTGCGATCTAAACGCGTCTCAACCATGTTCATTTCTGGCGCGCCGATGAATCCCGCAACAAACAGGTTTTTCGGGTATTTATAAAGGTTGGCAGGCGTATCCACTTGCATGATGTGACCGTCTTTCATCACGCAAATACGGTCGCCCATAGTCATGGCTTCGGTCTGATCGTGAGTAACGTAAACACTGGTTGCCGAACGATTGGTCTTTTTCAGTGTTTTGTGCAAATCCGAAATACGCACGCGCATAGATGCTCGTAACTTGGCATCCAAGTTAGACAAAGGCTCATCAAACAAAAACACCTGAGGGCGCTTAACAATGGCACGACCTACTGCAACACGTTGCGCCTGACCACCAGAAAGCTGACGTGGCAAGCGATCTAGCAAAGGCGTAAGTTCAAGAAGTTCAGCGGCTTCGTTGACTTGTTTTTCAATATCCGCCTTGCTGACTTTTGCTAATTTCAAACCAAAGCCTAAGTTTTCACGCACACTCATGTGGGGATAAAGCGCATAGTTTTGGAACACCATGGCAATACCACGATCTTTAGGCGGCAAACCGTTTACGACCTTGCCACCAATGCTAATAGAACCGCCAGTAACCGATTCCAAACCCGCCAACATACGTAATGTCGTCGATTTCGCACAACCAGAAGGCCCGATGACAACCAAGAACTCGCCGTCTTCAATTTCTAGGTTAATACCATGAACTGCTTTGAAGCCGTTCGAATACACTTTGGTCAAATTTTCAAATACAACTTTAGACATACTATTCACCTATCCCTTAACGCCACCGGACGAAATTCCTTCTACGAAGTAATTCTGTGCGATTAGGAAAACAACAATTGACGGAACAATGGCAATGGATGCCATAGCCAGAATTTCATTCCACTGAGTACCTTCGGTCACATCAATGGACAGTTTAAGAGCCAATGCGATTGGGTATTTTTCTACGCTGGAAATATAAATAAGCGGCCCCAAGAAATCGTTTACTGACCACATAAACTGGAACAGCGCGACAGAGATAATCGCAGGCTTCAACATAGGCACTACGATGTACCAAAGCAGCTGATAAGAGTTACAACCATCGATTTGTGCTGCTTCTTCCATATCCGTTGGCAAGCCACGTAAGAACTGAATCAACATGAAGACAAAGAAACCTTGCGTCGCAAATGCCATCGGCAAATACAAAGGCAAATAGCTGTCTAGCATGCCCATTTCGCGGAACATCAAGTATTGAGGAATCAACAACACAGACGTAGGTAACAAAATGGTAGCCACTAAGGTGACGAACCAGAATTTCTTAAATGGGATATCAAAGCGAGCAAATCCATAAGCCACAATGACCGACGAAATCACCGTCAAAATCACTTTCGGCACCACGTAATACAAGGTGTTTAAAAAGAATCGTCCGAAGGTATATTCCGTGCCGGTATTCCAACCATTAATAAAACCATCTAGTGAAAACTCTTTTGGCCAAAGGCTCAAAGAACTAAAGATTTCATGGTTTGGTTTGAAAGCTGCTGAGAACATCCAAAACAGCGGATACAACATCACCAATCCAAAAAACAGCAAGATAATGTAACGAATAGATGCGCCTACTCGTTGCTTACGAATTTCAGCTCTTAGTGTTGGGTTATTCTTAAGGTCAGCGGATAACGCTGCTTTATTAGGGAATACTTTATTCATAATTATTTACCACCCTTATCACCTGAGTAGAACACCCAGTACTTCGATGATTTGAATGAAATCGCCGTAAATATCGCCACAGCAACAAACAGCACCCAAGCAAGCGCACTGCCATAGCCAAGATCGAAATACTTAAACGCCGTCTCATAGATATAAAGCGAGAACAAATACGTCGATTTAGCGGGACCACCGCCGGTAATAACGTACGGCGCCGTAAACTCTTGAAACGCCTGAGTGGTTTGCATAATGAAGTTAAAGAAAATAACTGGAGTAATAAGAGGCACGGTGATCTTTGTGAACATTTGCCATTTAGATGCACCGTCAATCATGGCAGCTTCATACTGAGATTGTGGAACACTCTGCAGAGCAGCTAAGAAGATCACCATAGCCGAACCAAATTGCCAAACACGCAACAAGGTTACGGAGAACATGGCAAACACGGGCTCGCCCAACCAAGAGATCGCCTCAATACCAAAGACACTCAGGAAGCTATTCAGCAAGCCATCGAGTGAGAATATAGCGCGCCACAATACCGCTATCGCCACACTACTACCCAAGATAGAAGGGATGTAATAAGCGGTACGGAAGAACTTAATGCCGCGAAGCTTAAAGTTCAGCACAAAAGCAATAAAGAGTGCGAAGGCTAATTTCAGCGGAATGGTCAGAAACACATACGCAAACGTTACCCCCATAGATTGGTAGAAGGTATCGTCATCCATCATGTAACGATAGTTATCTAAGCCAATGTACTCTGGCGGATTAATTAGATCGTAGTCAGTAAAACTGATGATCAAGGATGAGAGGAAGGGAAACGCTGTAAATACTAGAAGCCCTATGATGTAAGGACTAATGTACAGCAACCCTAAACGCTTATTTTCATACATAGTTTTTAACTCTGAATGTTGTTTTTATTTGACGTTGTGAAAACATACTAGAAGAACAATAAAAAAATAACAATAATTAATTAATTTTTTCAAAACACTTTTTCATTTTTATTGATGAATAAATTTAAAATAGCTGTTAATCTGTTTTTCATTCGGTGTTCAGATAGAAAAAGCTCAACTAGCGTGGGAATAGCAACAGTGGAAAAAAGAGCACGAATCCATCAGTAAAGACGAAGCCGCAAACAAAAATAAGAGAGGAAATCATGTCACTAGGTACCACCACATCCTTGGCATTTAAGCGCACAACTGACGAAAAGACTGGGTCAATCGTTACTCAGCTAACACCTGATAGCAGTGTGTGTAATCGAAACTATTTTTATCAAAAATGCTTCACAGAAGATGGCAATAAGCTTCTTATCTCGGCCAATTTTGATACCGAAAGAAACTACCACCTTTTAGATTTACATAATGAAACAGCTATACAGCTCACCGAAGGTAAAGGCGACAATGTATTTGGCGGCTTTCTTACCACACAAGATGACGCACTGATCTTTGTAAAAAATAACAAGCAGCTCATTCGTGTCGATCTTAAGAACCAAGAACACAGTGTTTTATACGAAGTGGCTAAAGGCTGGGTAGGCTACGGCACTTGGGTACCAAATTCGGCTTGCACAAAAGTCATTGCGATAGAAATAAAAGATACGGATTACATGGAGCTAGATAGCTGGCAAAAATTTGCTCAGTTTTATCACCAAAAACCACGCTGTCGCTTAATCTCAATCGATCTAAAGACAGGTCAACGCACAACCATCTTCGAAGAAAATATTTGGCTTGGCCATCCGCTTTATCGCCCTAATGACGACAACACCATCGCATTCTGCCATGAAGGCCCGCACGATTTAGTCGAAACACGGATGTGGATGATTGATGAAAACGGCGACAACATGCGCAAGGTCTACGAGCAAAGCGAAGAAGAATCTTGTACCCACGAATTTTTCGTTCCTGATGGTTCAAAAATGATGTTTGTGTCTTATCGACCCAATACAGACAAGCGCCAACTTTGTTCTGTCGATGCACAAACGCTTGCGTTTAAAGTAGAAACTGAAATGCCAGCTTGCAGTCATCTAATGAGCAACTACGACGGCTCTTTAGTGGTTGGTGATGGTTCAGGCACACCAGTAGATGTTGCCGATAATACCGGCCACGGCATCGAAAACGACCCTAACCTGTATTTGATTAATTTATCTGACGCAAGCATTCGCCCTATTACAGAACACAATACCAGCTGGAAAGTCTTAAACGGTGATCGTCAGATCAACCACCCTCATCCTTCTTTCACACCAGATGATAAATCAGTGCTCTACAGCTCAGACGTAAATGGCACACCCGCTATTTACCTCGCAACCCTGTAAAGCACTGACTTGTTAAACGCGTTACTCTCTGTGTAACTTTACCTAGCTATGTTTCGTTCATGTTCCATAGCTAGGTTTTTTTTATTTCAGATCATCAATTATTCCACAGTAACCGATTTAGCTAGGTTACGAGGCTGATCTACGTCGGTGCCTTTTACGACTGCAACGTGGTAAGACAATAACTGCAGCGGAATTGTATGAACAATCGGCTCTAGAATGCTGTCTACTTTTGGTACTTCGGTGAAGATGATATTTTCTTCGTTATGCAGGTCTGTGTCCTTGTCGGCAAAAACATACAATTCGCCACCGCGAGCCGCCACTTCTTGTAGATTAGACTTAAGCTTATCCAACATGTCGTTATGTGGAACCAGTGCAATGATTGGCATATTCTCATCAACCAAAGCCAATGGACCGTGTTTTAGCTCACCTGCTGGGTAGGCTTCCGCATGAATGTAAGAAATTTCTTTTAGTTTCAATGAGCCTTCTAGCGCGATTGGGAACATGGTGCCACGTCCCAAAAATAGCGCATTGGTTTTATTAGCAAAACGATCCGCAACAGTCTTAATGTGAGCATCTTCTAAAAGAGCAGCATTCACGTAAGCAGGTAATGAACGCATAGCTTGAACAAGCTCTTTTTCTCTTTCTGCTGACAGACCATTTTCTACAGCAATAGCAACACTGGTAATCAATAGTGCAGTCAGCTGAGTGGTAAAAGCTTTAGTGGATGCTACGCCGATTTCTGGGCCAGCATTGGTAAGAAGAGTAAGCGCTGACTCACGTACCAGCGTACTAGATGGGACGTTACAGATAGCTAGAGTCGTTAAATAACCCAGCTCTTTTGCCATACGCAACGCAGCTAGTGTATCCGCTGTTTCGCCAGACTGTGACAAGGTCAAAAACAAGGTTTTCTTCGGCACAGCCACTTTGCGATATCGATATTCGCTTGCCACTTCAACACTGCATGGCAAACCAGCTAAATCTTCAATCCAGTATTTTGCCACCATGCCTGCATGATAACTGGTACCACAAGCAACGATATGTACATTTTCTACTTCTTTTAAGAAAGCAGAATCTGCACCAAAGCAGCTAGTAAGAACCTTGGTTTCACTAATACGACCTTCTAGACAAGCACTGATCACTTTAGGTTGCTCGTAGATTTCTTTCATCATGTAATGACGAAATTCACCTTTGTCTGTCGCGTCAATGTTGTGGTTAAACACGCTAATTGGACGGTCTTGCAACTCGCCTTTTGCATCATAGATAGACACGTTATCACGACTTACTTCAACCACGTCGCCTTCTTCTAAAAAGATGAACTGGTCAGTAACATGCAATAATGCAAGTTGATCTGACGCGACAAAGTTTTCTTCAATACCAACCCCAACTACAAGCGGGCTGCCTTTACGTGCGGCAATAAAGCGATCGTTATCGTCTTTTTGCACCACTCCGATAGCAAAAGCGCCATGTAATTTCGTTAACGTCGTTTGCACAGCTTTCAGCAAATCTGGCTGTGTTTTTAACGCATCATGAATAAGGTGAACGATAACTTCGGTATCTGTTTCGGATTTGAATTCATAACCTTTGGCTTTTAATTCGCGACGTAATGGTTCGTGATTTTCAATGATGCCATTATGAACCAGAGCAAGATCATTACCTGAAAAGTGTGGATGTGCATTAGCTTCCGTTGGCTTGCCATGAGTGGCCCAACGTGTGTGAGCAATGCCCATTTTGCCATCTAGTGGCTCTGCTTCGAATTTGTCTTTTAATGCCTGAACTTTGCCAACGGCACGGTGTGAAAACACACCTTCTTCGTTGTTAATCGCAATACCGGAAGAATCATAACCACGGTATTCAAGACGGCTAAGACCTTCAATTAAAATTTTTGATACGTTACGACGCGCAATGGCACCAACTATTCCACACATGAGAGAATCCTTTTCGTGTTTGTGCCGAGGCTCAGCTCAACACAATAATAAATATGATGAGATAAACAGCGAGTTAATGACTCGCCGCTTCTCCTGTTTAATATGTAAAATTCTGTTTAATAGATTAAAAGCTAAAGCGTTACTTTTTGATTGGACGAGGCCAATTGTCTTTGTTGGTTTGTCGCGCTCTGGCGAAAGCCAATTGATTCACGCCCACTTGTTTAGTGATGGTCGAACCCGCAGCGATCATTGCACCTTCTGCCACTTGCACTGGTGCGACTAACGATGTGTTTGAACCGATAAAGACGTTATCGGCCACTTGTGTCAGATGTTTATTTACACCATCGTAGTTGCAGGTAATGGTGCCTGCGCCAACGTTCACGTTTGCACCCATTTCTGTATCGCCAATGTAGCTTAAATGATTAACCTTGCTGCCTTCACCAATAATGGCTTTCTTGGTTTCAACAAAGTTGCCAATCTTGGCTTTATTAGCAAGCTGTGTGCCTGGACGTAATCGAGCAAAAGGACCGATGTCGCAATTTTCGCCAACTTGGCTTTCTTCAATTAGCGTGTTGCTTTTAATAATAGTATTGTCGCCAATGGTGCAGTTTTTAAGATGGCAATTTGGCCCAACTTCAACACCAGTACCCAACACTACTTTACCTTCAAAAATACAGTTCACGTCGATAATGACATCGTGACCGGTAGTCAATTCTCCACGAATATCAATGCGAGATGGGTCAAGCAAGGTCGCGCCATTTTGCATAAGGCTAACGGCTTGCTGGTTTTGTAACTCACGCTCTAATGCGGCAAGCTGAACTCGGTCATTGACGCCTGCCACTTCGGCCTCGTTTTCTGGGTTCACTGTGACAATATCCACACCATCACGTGCCGCCATAGCAATCACATCGGTCAAATAATATTCGCCTTGGGCGTTATTATTCGTTAAGGCTGCAAGCCAGCCTTGTAGATGATTATTCGGCGCTAGCAAAATGCCGGTGTTCACTTCTTTAATAGCAAGCTGGCCTTCAGCAGCGTCTTTTTGCTCAACAATCGCTGTCACTTTGCCTTGTTCGTTGCGAACAATCCGACCGTATCCAGTTGGATTATCAAGAGAAATCGTCAATAAAACTAAGGTATTGGAATTAGACAGAGCAGTCATTTTTTCTAATGTACTGGCACGAATCAGCGGAACATCACCATAAAGAGTTAATGTCGCACCATCAGCCTGAAGAAAAGGCGCAACGCGACGCAATGCATCACCAGTTCCTTGCGGATCATTTTGCCAAACAATATTGGCTGAAAAGTCCTGACAATTTGCTTCGACTTGTTCACCTTGGTGGCCAACAACGAGATGTAATTTTGATTCAGGTAATGTACTTGCTGTGGTTAGTACTCGTTTTACCATGGCGATACCGCCAACTTTGTGCAATACCTTGGAAAAGGCTGATTTCATTCGGCTGCCCTTTCCGGCAGCAAGAATTACGATGTCCTGAGTCATGAGCATCCTTGAATTGGCGTCTTTAAATAAATAATGAATATTACTGATAAAAGCTATTAGACCTTTTTGCCTAAACCGTCACAACCCAAATTGTCACAAAAAAAATGACAATTTTTATAAAAAATCATAAATCGATGATTTTAAACGCTTCTAGGCAAAGCAAAAACAAAGATTGTCAGAAAATAATCAATATGATGTTGATGCGTTACATTACGGCATTACCAGTATAAAATATCGCCTAATATTAATAAAAACCATTATCAAATGGTTTACACATCACCAAAGTAAAGGATTAGCATGAGTCAAATCAGCGAACCGAAGCAACTTGATGAGCTTTATAACGAGGCACATCCTTTAGCATTAAAAAAAGAGATTGATGAACTAGAACAACACTCAATCACCTTCATAGAGCACTGTCCTTTTATTATCATGTCAACATCGGATAAGAATGGATTCGCAGATGTTTCACCTCGTGGCGGTGATGCGGGGTTTGTTAAAGTGCTAGATTCAAAGACCATGGCATTCGCAGACACGGCTGGTAACAATCGCTTAGATAGTTTGAGAAACATCGTAGAAAGACCAAAAGTTGGTCTACTTTTTATGATTCCTGGTATCGGTGAAGTTGTGCGTATAAAAGGCACTGCTAGCCTACACACAGACAACGAAACACTAGATTTATTTGTTGAAAATAATAAGCCACCAAAACTGGTGGTTAAAATAAGCGTACATAAATTACTTTTTCATTGCCCCAAAGCCATTGCCGTTGCAAAGCTTTGGAGCGAAACGAATAAAGTGGAACGTTCATTTCTGCCTTCACTTTTGAACATCATTCAAGATCAAACCCAAGCATCAAGTTGATGCTTGGTCTAAGGTAATGGCGGAATGGCGGAGCGTCTTGGGCAAGCATTGCACTCCGCCTGAAGGAGTTCTACTAGAAGCCTCGTAGCTGGGCCTGTTCGTTCACCTTTTCCAAAGATGGCAAACATGTGGAAACTTCGTTCACTACCAGAAATCAATTTCAATTTTTTAAGTTTTCCGCTTTGCAAGGCGTATTCTAAATCTGCCTTTGGTAGCCACGCGAAGCCTATACCGCTAGTCACAATTTCTAAAGCGGATTGCACACTCGATACCGTCCATCGTCTGTCTGTGCCCAACCAACCCGCATCGATAGAGGTCTCTGATGCTGAATCACGAATAACAATTTGTAATTCTCGACTCAAGCGCTCGTTATTAATAGGGTCTGCTTCTTGATGCAAAGGGTGACTCGTAGCCGCTACCGCGATCATTTCCACTTCGACAATGGGATCGGCCAAATAACCTTTTGGAACAATAGCGCTAAGCACTAAGTCTGGACTGCCTTTTCGTAGTGCTTCTTCTCCTCCGCTTAATACAGCTTCTTTTAATTGCACTTGCGTTCCTTGGCTTTGTGGCTCAAAAGCTTGCAAGGCACGCAGTAAAGCAGGCGTTGGAAAGGCCTGATCGACCACTAATTCTAATTCAGGCTCCCAACCTTGGCCAAGTGTGTGAGCTAGCTCTTCTAGATCTACTGCTTCTTTTAATAAATGCCGTGAACGACGTAACAAGACTTCACCGCGCTCAGTAAGTTTGGCTTTTCGTCCTTCGATAATCAGCAACGGATAGCCTAGCTGCTCTTGAAGCTTTGCGACTGTGTAGCTAACTGAAGATTGGCTTTTATGGAGTGCTTCTGCGGCTTGGGCAAAACCACCTTTGTCCACAACAGATTGCAAAACGCGCCATTGCTCTAACGTTACTCTCGGGGCTTTCAAGATAATTCTCTTATATAGAATACATGGATAATTAATGTATCGTATTTTTCGATCAATATCTCCAAAAAATGTCGCTTTTTAATCGAATTACTTGGTAATAAGATAGCCTCATTATCAAGTGACGGGGCATATTGGCTCACTTAAGATTACCGAGGAGAAATTATTACAATGGCTACTTTACTACGTATCGACTCTAGCGCTTCTGGCGAAAACTCTAAATCACGTCAACTAGCAAACGAGTTTGTTGAAAAATGGTTGGCAAAAAACCCAGAAGGTAAAGTCGTTGCTCGCGATGTAACTGCGAACCCACTACCTCACTTCACAGGCGAAACATTAGGCGCACTGTTTACTCCAGAAGAAAACCGTTCTGCTGAACAACAAGCTATTGTTGCGATTGGTGATGAACTGATTACTGAACTAGAAGCTGCTGACGTAGTGATCGTTTCAGCTCCTATGTACAACTTCGGCATTCCTTCTACGCTGAAGTCTTACTTTGACTATATTGCTCGTGCTGGCCGTACGTTTAAATACACTGAAACTGGACCTGTTGGCCTTGTAAACAAAGATGCTTACATCTTTGCTGCAAGTGGTAGCTTCCTAGCTGGCGCTCCAGTTGATCACCAAGTGCCACATATCCAAACATTCCTAGGTTTCATTGGTCTAAATGTAAAAGAGACTTTCATCGCTGGCGGTCAAGCGATGGGCGCACCAGGTGAAGAAGCTTTCAACCAAGCCAAATCACAAATTGCAGTAGCTGTTTAACATTAATTTTTAATCCCTTTTAAGTTAATGTTATTGGTTACTCCAAAAAAAACCGATTAGAGTCTTCTAATCGGTTTTTTTGTGGAAATTATCTAACTAAAATACATATCAACGGTCTTGTCGGGATCCCCTAACAAACAATTGAATTGCATCAAAGCCCATTAGCTTTCAGGGCAATGCGCTTACGCTGTACGTCAACCTCTAATACTGTAACATTGACCACTTGCCCCACTCGCACTAAATCCCTTGGGTCTTTAACAAATCGATCTGCCAATTGCGAGATATGGATCAATCCGTCTTGATGCACACCCAAATCTACAAAAGCACCAAATGCCGCTACATTAGTCACAACGCCTTCTAACGTCATGCCTTCTTGCACATCTTCAAGCTTTTGAACACTATGATCAAAAGACGCATAACGAAACTCTGGACGTGGATCTCGACCTGGCTTGGCAAGCTCGTTAAGAATATCCGTATAAGTAAAATCTCCTGCTTGGGCAAAGCTTGGGGCTAACTGCTTTAGCTGCTGTAAAGCACTACTGTTATTAAGCAAGTCATTTGCTTTTAGCTTTAATTGCGCGGCCATTTTTTGAACTAATGGGTAGGATTCAGGATGCACACCAGACTGATCTAATGCTTCTTTGCCATTTAGTATTCTTAAAAAACCAGCACACTGCTCAAAGCATTTATCTCCGATGCCTTTTATCTTTAACAGCTCACTTCTAGATTCAATTCGGCCTTTCTGCTGACGGTAATCCACGATATTTTGCGCTAAGCGACTGGTTAAGCCAGAAACGTAAGACAATAAAGAAACCGAAGCGAGGTTAATATCCACGCCAACGCGGTTAACGCAATCCTCTACTACGTTTGCAAGCGATTTGGACAATAAGGTGACTTTAACGTCATGCTGATATTGGCCAACCCCAATAGCCTGAGGATCAATTTTCACCAATTCAGCAAGCGGATCTTGAAAACGACGAGCAATAGATACAGCTCCTCGTATAGTGACATCTAAATCAGGAAATTCTAGTATCGCTATTGGTGAAGCAGAATATACAGAAGCTCCAGCCTCACTCACCACCACAGCTCGACAATCTAGATTCGATTCGGTAATAAGCGCTCTTACTAGTGCTTCAGTCTCTCGTGAAGCAGTACCGTTACCAATAGCTACCCAACCAATATTATGTTTGTGAATCAGCTGAGAAAGTATTGCGCTAGCTTCTTGTGTACGATTCTGAGGTCCATGAGGGTAAATAACACCGTGATCAAGCAAAGAACCTTGCTCGTCAATAACCGCCAATTTAACGCCGTTGCGAAAACCAGGATCAACACCCAATACTCGATACGCTCCTGCAGGTGCAGCCATTAATAAATCTTGTAGATTATCAGCAAAAACCTGAATTGCACCTTCTTCAGCTCGATCCTTCAATTGAGAAAGAACATCGGTTTCTAGTTTTGGCAGAAGTTTATTTTCCCAAGCCAGATTTAAATACTTACGCTGCAAAGGCGTTACTCGATGAGATTCTGGTAAGTTTGCATCAAGCAATTGATTAAGATGAGGAAAGATTAATACGTCAGGATAATTTTCCTCATTCTTCAAAGAAACACTCAGTTTTAATATCGACTCTTTTTTTCCTCGAAAGAGAGCAAGCAAACGATGAGAAGGCACTTTATTTATCGCTTCTTGGTAATCAAAGTAATCACGGAATTTCTCACCTTGCTCCTTTTTACCTCGCAGAACTCTACTGGTTAAAAGACCATCTTTGAGTAATACTGCACGACCTTTTTTTAGAACATCACTGTCATTGGCAATAGCTTCATTCAATATTTCAGCTACACCCTCTAAAGCAGACTCTGCCGATATTACAATATTATTCTGCTTACACCATGCATCAATTGCAGACAAGGTATCAGAGCGCTGGCCTGACCATACTAAAGCCGCTAAAGGCTGAAGCCCTTGCTCCCTAGCCTCATCTGCTTTTGTCTTACGGGTTTTCTTAAATGGCGAGTACAAGTCCTCGAGCTCATTTTTAGAGACGGCATTTTGTATTTTTTTTCTTATGGAATCGGAGACATTTGAATCTTCAGCTAATAACGCAAGAATGCTTTCTTTGCGTTTTTTTAATTCAACTAAATACTGCCATCTATCGTAAAAAGATCGCAAATCCTGATCACTCATGCCGCCTGTATTTTCTTTTCTATACCGAGCGATGAATGGAACAGTTGCACCTTCTTCAAATAATTGAATAATATTATTGCTGTATTTTTTTAATATAGAAAACTCTAAGCTTAGGTTATCTGATATGGAATTCATTTATTACCCTATTGTTTACACTTTTCTAACAGATTAAACACGTTATTTGATTAGCATGTTAGGTTGTTTTTTATTAAAATCCACACACAAACTTGAAATAGTATAAAATTACATCACAATGTACTGATATCAATTCAATGTTTTTTTACGGTATGAATTATTATTGAATTTGTAGCATAAGATAAAACACTTTTTCATCTGGTTCAGATTCACTATCAACCTAAGAAAGCGTTTTATTTTTTCCAATCTTATGGAATTTTCAAATTTATTAATTTTAACACATACCACTGAGCATAAAAGACGGATCTATTTTTTCAGTGCAGGACCAACTAGTTATTCAGAGACAATCAGTTCTTAACAGATAAATAGGGGACACCAATGAGTTTATTACTAGAATTAGCAGGCAATAAAGCAAAAGCACGCGCAGCAGCAAAAGAGCTAAGCGTTGCTCAACTTGAAAACCTAATTGCAGGCTTCAACAATGCGCTTGAAAAAGCAAAAGAAGAAGAAGCGGCTCGTGACGCAGAGCAAGCACTAAAATCTGCTCGCGCTGAAGAAATTGCAAACCTAATCGCTAAAAGCGGCTTAACAATGGAAGAAGTAGCATTACTAACTACTCCAAAAGCTGGCGCGACAAAAGGCAAAACTGTTGAGCCTAAATACCGCTTAACAGTAGCTGGTGAGACTCACGAATGGACTGGCCGTGGCCGCACACCAAAAGTATTCCAAGAATACTTTGATGCTGGCAACAGCCGTGAAAGTGTAGAAATCAAATAATTTTTGATTCTAGCTTTATATGAATAATAAAAAAGCGACTCATTGAGTCGCTTTTTTATTGGCTAAATCTATTTTTGGTCTAAAAATAAGAGCGCTTAGCTACTTTGTTTCGTATAGATCAGATCCCATACACCGTGACCTAAACGCTCACCACGCTGTTCAAACTTTGTCAGTGGACGCCATTCAGGGCGAGGGTGATACAAGCCTTTACCAGCCGCATTCTGATAGCCCTCTTGGACTTCCATTACTTCCATCATATGCTCGGCATAAGGCTGCCAATCTGTTGCCATGTGAAAGTGTCCGCCTTCTCTTAATACATTTGCTACTTGCTGAGCAAACAAAGGCTGAACGATACGGCGTTTATTGTGCTTCTTCTTGTGCCAAGGGTCTGGGAAAAACAACTGAAATGCACTGGCTGCTTCCTGCGGTAAACAGTTCGCCATAACTTCAATCGCATCATCACAATAAACACGTAAATTAGTAATGCCTTCCTCTTTTGCCAGCATCATCAGTTTAGCAACACCCGGTGGGTGAACTTCAATACCGATAAAATCTTTCTCTGGAGCATTTTTTGCCATCTCGACAAGTGAAGCTCCCATACCAAAACCTACTTCAAGCACCACATCTGATTCACGACCAAATACGGTTGCGTAATCAATTCGCCCATCAGCAAGATCTAAACCGTACACGGCCCAGTTCGCATCGTAGTTCTTTTGTTGACCTTCAGTCATGCGACCACCACGTACAACAAAGCTACGAATGGTGCGTTTCTTGATAGGTTCTTGAGTATTTGTTTCTTGCTCTTGCATGGTTAAATATCACTTAAGTGTGTTCTATTTTGATGAGCCTACATCAACCTAATTCGTTCGATTTAGGTCAATCATGTCTTTTGGGTAAGACTAGCGGGGCGCTATCCTACCGGAAAAAACATTTGATGTCCTGCTTTTGTCGGTTAGTTTATTAAGACCTAAAGTCCCATTGCCTATGACTTTTGTTGACTTGAACGCCAAAAGTCCAGCACCAAAAGCCCCCACGCAATGAGGTAGCATAAACCGCCGAGAGGAGTCACTGCTCCTAACAATGTGTAACCCGTTAAAGCCATGACATATAGACTACCGGCAAATAAAATATTACCAATACAAAGAAGCAGTAGTATGCTTTTAGCTGAAGATAAATAAGCAGATAAGGCAACCACCACCAATCCAGCTAAAGCATGATACATAAGGTATTGGCTTGCAGTGTGCCACCAGCCTAACGCTTTCAAGTCTAGTATACTGGTCAAAGCATGAGCACCAAATGCACCAGCGGCAACCGATATAAAAGCTTGGAAAGCAAAAAAACCGCCCCATTTCAAAGGCAATCGTGCTGATACTTTTGTTGCATGGTCTTGTTTGGCCGGCTCTTTCTTTGAAAGAGATGAAGGCGACTCAACGTCGTTATAAGACATAGATTATTCCAATACGTTTAAATAACCATTACTACCAATGGCGTAATAACGATTACCTGAACCAAAAGCCAGAGCTAAAACACTAGCGCCACTCGGTCGACTCTTTGGAGTAAAAATCTCCCACTCTTTTTGGACAACTCCTGTACTAACTTGAACCAAAGACACTCGACTATTCACTTCACCAATAAGAATGGATCTGTCATCTTTTGAAAAAACCGCCTGACTGATGGTGACGTTGCGGTACTTAAGAGCTCCGGTGTCGATTTTGGTAAGCTCTTTGCCTGTTTTAGTAGACCAAATTTTTGCATTTCCTAGTTGAGCAGCACCAAACGCATATTTACCATCAGCCGATAAAGCCACACTAGCAATGTCATTACTTAGAGTCCATTGATATTTCTTTTCACCGGTTTGCATATCCCACAAGGTGACATTAGAAGAATCATCACCTGTAATACCCAGCATTCCATCTGGCGTCACATCGACAGCACGAACTGTTGAACCTGTTCGTAACGTTTGCTTGATACCGCCACGCTTAATATCAAAAAAACGAGCAGTCTGGTCATTTAAGCCAACTAAAGCATAATCACCGTTCTGGGTAAGTTTTAGAGATTGAATGTCACCTGGCGTCGTCCAGAAACCATCAGATTTACCTGTTGCGGTATTCCATAGAACTAACGAACGAGCGCCGCCAGTTGCTGCAAATTGCCCGCTTGGGTCAATATCGACACCAAGCAAGGATGAATACTCACCTTTAGCATGATTCCAGTTAAAACGACGTTCATTGACGGCGTTTACCCAAAAACTACCGCCATGCTGAATGGAACCAACTAAAGCAGTGGCGCCGTCATCACTGAGAACGGCAGAAAACAAACCCTGCACAGCATATTGAGCAGTTCGAACTGGCGCTTCTGCTGAGCAAGACAATAAAGCTGCAGAACAGAAAGCAATTAAACCAAGCTCAAACGCTTTTTTCACTGTGCGCTTCATGTAATTCCTTAATCAACTGATCTTCATATTGGAATCGTTCTGCCATTACGACAGCCAAAGCCTGCAATGAAAAAGGCAAGGCCTCAAGCTGAGCATTACAATGTTCTTTAGTGTCATATTTGTCGTTAAATTCAATAGCTACTTCCGTTGTGCTATCAATAAGAGGCAACAATTCGCGCAATAAAATAACAGCGCCATCGTCATGAAACTCTTTCGCTTCTAACGCTAACTGCTCATAGACAGTAAAGTGGCCAGCAGAGACATAATCCACCAGCTGCTCACAAAATGATTGAATCTTAGGTGTATCCGTCGGCGTAAATTCACCGCGCTCACGCAAATAAATCCCCATCTCCAGCAATTGTCGACGCTGCCCTAACCAACGATCAATAATGATGTGCACTCCGCCCCATCGCTCTTGGGCTGTTTTACAACCTTCTAACATATGCAGACTCCATCAGGCGTTAATTATTATTAGTAATCTTTGTCTCAAGCATATTCCGATACGTTACCCCCTGCAAGACGATAACTTAAGGGATTTGTAACCTTTTTAGAGAACTTTATATGATTACTGTGCCTGTCAAAACTTTGTTTAAACAGGCAAAAATGTCTCGTTTATACGGATATTTTTTTGTTAGCTCGCAATGCGATAACGATATTAATGATCGCCATACCAATAAAAGCAACCAATGTCCAACCAGGAATACTAATGCCAAACAAGGTCCAAACCACATCACCACATTCACCAGTTCCCATCACCATAGCTTGCATAATTTCTTGCCATGGAAAGACCTCAAACATATAACTTAATCCCGGCAAACAAGCTGGCAATTCGTCCATTGGTAAGCTTTGCAAATATAAATGACGGATTGCTAAAGCTGCACCGGCAAAAGATAAAACAACCACCAACCAAGAAAATACTTTCCGCGCTTTTTCACTCGCCGTTAAAGCGGATATCAAGGACACTACACCAACACAGAAAAACACAATACGCTGCAGCATGCATAAGGGGCAGGGTTCTAACCCCATTTGATATTCCATATAAAAAGCCACAGCTAAAAGCGCAAAAGCTGCGAACGCAACCAAACCATGAAAACGACGAGCAGATAAAAACGTGAACATAGATAAAGATTCCTAAACTTACTAAACGGACATTTTTAATTGAATAATGTAACTTACGACAACAGTAAAACAGTAAAGTGCGAAATTACTACTGACAGCAAGCTTTAATGACAGTTAGTATACTGTCTATTGGAATGAATACGAGAACCTAACATGTCATTGATGATGCCCTTATGCCATAAATTACGCCTATTTACTCTACTCTTACTATGCAGCCTTACAGGTATTACAGGTTATGCCGCAGACGAAGCAGCACCAGCAGCCGCTTATATAGAGCTGAAACCCACTTTTGTAGTCAATCACCTTGGCGACGATGCCCGACTCAAATATATAAAAACTAGTATTAGTATTCGTACTGACGAGACGAAGAAAGACTTAATTGAAGCTAATATGCCTTTAGTCAGAGATGCATTAGTGATGTTTCTTAGCTCTCGTACCACGGAGCAAGTTACTGGAGCAGTAGCACGTGAGAAAACACGTGAAGAAGCCGCCATTGCAGTAAACGGTGCTTTAAAAGAAGAAACTGGATTAGAACCGGTAAAAGATATTTTATTCGCTAGCTTTGTCACTCAATAAACGAATTTATACTCGTTTGACGATTAAGCTGACACAAAAAAATGCCCCTGGTTAAATAATTTAATCAAGGGCATTTTTTTGTGTCAGCTTGCTTAAAGCAATATTTTCACGACTTCATGAAAAAGACTTTCTTAGAGCTCTTTAATATCATCAGGATCCACATATCCCGCCAGCTTATCCGTCGCTTCATTATTGAAAAACTTATCCATCTGCTCCATCACATATTTGCGTGATTCAGGTTGCATCAAGTTAAGTTGTTTTTCATTTATCATCATTGTCTGAAGCTGCTGCCATTCTTGCCAAGCCTGCTTAGAAACGTTTTGTAGGATCTCTTGGCCTTTCGCTCCGGGCAATGGCGCGCGATCTAACGCTTCCATCTCTTTCTGAAACTTTTTACAAAATACAGTGTTCGCCATAAGAATCTCTCGCCATCATAAATGTATAATAAATGTATAGGGTGAATAATGGCGTTAACACTAGAGAATTCAAGGTCAAAACCTTTAATCAGCGTTTAAATTCAGCAACCTTATAAACTTCGAATTAGTCCAACAATGATAAACACAATAATCAATGAAAAAATCGAAGGTCGCCTGTAGATCAACCAAGCCAATCCAAATCCAGTAATGGTAACATCCATCCAACCGAGCAAACTCGATGTGCCAATCGGATAATATAAGGCAGCTAACAAAATCCCGACCACTGCTGCATTTAAGCTCGCCACAGCAGAACGAAACAGAACGTAATGAGACAAGCGTTGCCACGCAGCTTGCGCACTTAACATCAACAATAGACCAGACAGAAATACAGCTAAGGTAGCTACACCAGCCCATAACCAAATATTGTCACTTTTTGGAGTCACCGAAGCACCTAAAAAACTCGCCATGGTAAACATAGGGCCTGGAACCGCTTGAGCGGCAGCGTAACCTAAAAGCAAATTCGATTCACCAATCACTGCTAACGTAGGGTCTACATAAGATTCTGGAGTAAGTACAAACGCCGACAACATTGGCAGTACCACGTGCCCGCCGCCAAATACTAACGCTCCCGCTCGATAAAAGTTTGCGAACAAACCGCTTAATCCGCTATCTAGAAAAAAACTAACAACAAAGCCCACGACAGCAATGACAAAAAAGCACCATGCAAAACGCACTTTAGGCAAAGACTCAGAAGCGGTTGGAACAATAGAAGGCCTTGCTAACATGCCAAAAAACACAGCGATTAGCAGAACTGTCAAACTAGCAAAACCAGAAGGCGACAAGATAATAAACGCCGCACTGAATAACGCCAGCCCAGCCATAATTTTACTCTGACAAAAAGACCGCCACATACTGATACAAGCATCTGCGACCACGACAACCGCTAAAAGCTTTAAGGCATGAACTGAACCATCAAAAAAGACATTGCCCTGCCAGTGATTACCAAATCGAGCCAGTAACACCATGACAACAAAAGACGGCAAGGTGAAAGCAATAAATGCCGCCACCGCTCCAAGCAATCCCGCACGATGATAGCCTAAGGCAAAACCAACTTGACTAGAGCCTGGTCCCGGCACGATCTGACTAAGCGCTACCCATTGAGCATACTGGGTTTCACTCGCCCATTGTTTGCGTTTAATAAAGGTTTGGTTGAAGTAACCAAGGTGAGCAGCAGGCCCACCAAAACTGGTAAAACCTAATAACAAGAAAGAGACAAATACCTCTGCTACGCGTTTAAAATATGAGAGGTTTTTATCTACCATCATATGAATGATCTCAAGCTAGTTATTCAATTGTTCCAAAATACTTCTCACTGGCGCCGGCAACCCTTGCGCCATGGCATTTTGTTGGTTGAACCATTGGTATTTCTCACCTTCCATTACCAACTTCGTGTCGGCAATTTGAATGTGGCTTGGCGAAATATCCAAATGATAATGACTAAAAGTATGTCTAAAAGATGACAGAGGTGTTACAGCCTCGACTTGCGTAGCAAATCGCTGTTCAATATGCAGCACTACAGATTCCTCTGACGCAAGCTCTGGCAAACTCCAAAGCCCACCCCAAATTCCAGTAGAAGGACGCTTCTCTAGTAACCATTGCCCTTGTTGATTCATCAACACCAGCAACTGAATACTCTTCTCTGGCTTAGCGGCTTTTTTCGGTTTACGAATAGGAAATTGCGTTGGATCTTGGCTAAAACGAGCCTGGCAGTCGCCTTGTAGCGGACAAAGCAAACATTGCGGTTTAGAACGAGTACAAAGTGTCGCGCCTAAATCCATCATAGCTTGTGTGTAATCGCCACAACGCTCGTTTGGCATATAACACTCAGCCAAGTCCCACATGGCATTTTCGGTTTTCTTATCGCCGGGCCAAGTTGGCACTGCATGGAAGCGCGCCAAAACACGCTTTACATTGCCGTCTAAAATCGCTGCTTGAACACCGCGGGAAATAGATAAAATCGCCGCTGCAGTAGAACGACCAATGCCCGGTAATTCACAAACACCTTCAACAGTCTGTGGGAACTCACTGTCGAATTCATCCACCAGCATTTTTGCTGCTTTATGCATATTGCGCGCCCGAGCGTAATAACCTAGACCACTCCAGTGCGCTAACACTTCGTCTTGCTCAGCCTCAGCTAACGCTTCAACAGTTGGGAAAGATGTCATAAATTTGTGGTAATAAGGAATGACAGTTGTCACTTGCGTTTGCTGCAACATGATTTCAGAAATCCATACACGATAAGGTGTTTTATTCTCTTGCCAAGGCAAGCTTTTACGCCCGTGCTCATCAAACCACGCTAGAACACGAGGCGCAAAATTTTCAACTGGTTGCATTTATTTCTCACGTTACATTATTAATCAGTGCTTAAGTCCGTCAGTTATTAGAACAAACTCTTTAATTTATCTTTCAGCTTATCCTTAAGCCTTTCTTCTTCTGCTTTGCGTTTTTCTTCCAGCTCAGCTTTCAAACGTGCCTTTTCAGCTTCAGCTTTAACCTTTAGTCGTGCTTTTTCAGCATCCACTTTAAGTTTCAGTTCATCTTCTGCCAAATCAGCAAATAACTTCCCAAAGCCCTTTATATCAGGACGACATAAACCGGCAGGATCATCGCTAAATTGCCCCTTACAGACAATGGGAAATGCTAACTTAGTCACTTTCTCATTGACGTGACAGGCTTTATCTAATTCGCTACCCGCAATCCCCACATTGGCTTGATAATCTAAAGAGGAATTTGGCAGTGACACCACACCATCACCCGTCACTTGAATACCTGCAGAGCTTATTTTTAAACCTGGAGTTGATACTCTGCCATTAATGATATGAGCAGGAAATCGCATGGTTTCAAACGGGGTATCTTGGCCAAACTGCTGATCATTAATTTTATCCTTACGAATTGCCGCTATACCTTCACATACCGTTTTCGTTAGGTTGGTCCCAACTAAAGCGCCGTTTTTAATATCTATTAATAAGTCACCTTGCAGAGATGCCATTAGAGTATCAAGACTATTGCCCTTGGCACTAAGCTCACCATTTAAATAAGTAGCACCCGCAATTTTGTTCATGTCCATAAAATCGACAAGCAAAGGTTGAATTTGTACGCCATCAATAGTCGGTGAAATATTAAACACTGGCGTGATGCCTCGTACATCCAAACTAGCTTTTGATGACACACTACCTTTATATAATGAAGCACGAAGAGGAGAAACTTTTACCAAACCGTGCAACTGAGTTGAATCCAGCTCAATTTTATCGATTTTTAACTTTTTGACAGTAATGTTTTCGAACACCACGCCAACATGGCCATTTAAAGAACGAATCAAATCGATTGGTATCAGGTCACCAGATTCTGCTTTAGCGGCAATATCTACATTAGTTATTGCTTCAACCTTCCCGTCTTTGCCTTTTTCAATAGGCGTTGGCAAATAGCGATCTAGGTCTAAGTTTTTACCAGCAACACTAACATCCCAACGCAAAGGTGATAAATCAACCACAGCATTGGCTTCAATATTTGTGTCGTCCATCGCAATAGATATTGGCTGTGCTGTAATCGAATCTAAATTGCCTTCTAGGGTTATATTGGCACGCGCTTTAGTCAGCGCTTTATCATCAGACATTTCAGGCAAAGGTAAATTTAAACGCGTCATTAAATAGCGCGGATTAAACTCCCCTACCGTTAACACGGCTGAAAACTGAGGTTCGCTCAACACTTGATACGCTTGAATTTTAGCGTCAACATTTACACCTAACACACTTAATGCCAAGCCTTCTACCAAGACATTCTCTTGCGGTAAATCAAGATCGACATTGGTGGCACTAAGTTTGGCGCTGATTGGACTCGTTGGTAGCAAATCACTTTCAACTTCCCCAGATAACACCAAAGAGTCTAGCGACAAAGATTCGCGCTCAGGGAAAACCGCAAGATTAGCATTTAATGTCGCTTTCGCCTTGATTGGTGATTTACCTTGTAAATCACTTTGTGTCACGGCGATATTCATCACCATAGGCCAAGCTTTGTCCCATTGAACATCGTTTAACTGTACGTTTAGCGTCGCGTTAATTAGCCGCTTAGTTTGTTCATCACGGTATTGCACTTGCGCATTTTCAATACGTAGTTCATCTAACTGAATATCAGGAAATTTGATTTTTTCAACTGTGTTATCAGAAGAATTATTGGAAGCTGTGTTCGTTGAAGCAGAAGAACTTGCTGCAGGCGAGTTGTCCGGTAAATCTAGTTGCCAATTACCTTGGCCTTGAGCGTTTTTGTTCAAACTGGCTTTTAGATTAACCAAGTTCACTTTGTTCACCTGAATTTTTTGCTCAAACAAAGGCAGAATCGCCAAGCCAAATTCAGCGCGATCAAATTGTAAAATTTCAGGATCAGAGCCTATGGAAACGCCAATATCTTCCAATCCAAGCCCCAGCCAAGGGAAAAACGACCAGCTAATATCACCATCCAGGCGTAAATTAACATTGGCTTTTTCTAACGCTACGCTTTTTAGCTCGTCTTTAAAATCATTTGGATTCACAAACAACATGACGTACGCCAACAAAATGGCAACAACGGCTAATAAACCAGCCACCAACAGTGAAAGTCGCTTTATCCAAACCATGACAACCCCCTTAATAAATATATTCCAAAAAATGAGTTCAACCTAACCTGAAACCTAACTAAGAGCGCATTCTGCATCGTATAGATGCCATATCATAGCATTCGAATTAGGAGTTTATCGACGCAATAGAGACAACTCATTAAAAAACACACAGACAAAGCGTAGAAGCTAAAGAGCCCACGTTCTATAATAGGGAAATTATGTCATGCTCTTAATATACAAAAACGTGGCGACTATTCGTCACCATCACTGTGGAGAAACCAATCAATGTCCGATCGCATTGCCAGTGTCGAGCGTAATACGCTTGAAACTCAGATCAAGGTGTCGATTAACTTAGACGGTACCGGTAAATTCAACTGCGTCACAGGCGTCCCTTTCCTTGACCATATGCTTGAGCAAGTAGCACGTCATGGTCTGATTGACTTAGACATTCATGCAGTTGGCGACCTTCACATTGATGCCCACCACACAGTCGAAGATTTGGGCATCACTTTAGGACAAGCTTTTGACATTGCTGTTGGCGATAAAAAAGGCATCAAACGCTATGGCCACGCTTATGTACCATTAGATGAAGCCTTGTCTCGCGTAGTAATAGATTTCTCAGGCCGTCCAGGTCTAGAAATGCACGTACCTTTTACTCGCGGCTCTGTTGGCGGTTTTGATGTGGATTTGTTCTCAGAATTTTTCCACGGTTTTATCAACCATGCCAAAGTAACGCTTCACCTTGATAATCTTCGCGGTAAAAATACTCACCACCAAGCGGAAACCATCTTCAAAGCATTTGGACGTGCGCTACGCATGGCTCTAGAAGCTGACGAGCGCATGGCAGGGCAAATGCCTTCCACTAAAGGTTCTTTGTAGGACTCTCTTAGTTTGAGCGGTAAGAGTATGAGCAATAAGAGTATGAGTGACATGAAAAAATCTACAGTCGCAGTGATCGACTACGGCATGGGCAACCTTCACTCGGTTGCCAAAGCCCTTGAACACGTCGCTGATGAAAATACCACGGTAATTGTAACCAGTGATCTTGCGGTTATTGATGCAGCAGATCGAGTGCTATTACCCGGCGTTGGCGCGATTCGTGATTGTATCGGTGAAATGAACAATGCAGGACTGGTTCCTAGTATTCGTAAAGCCATGGCGGAAAAGCCATTTCTCGCTATTTGTGTCGGCATTCAATCTTTGATGTCTCACAGCGAAGAAAACGGCGGTGTAGATTGTTTGAACCATTTCCAAGGCAACGCTTTGTTCTTTGGTGAAAAGCACACAGATCATGACGGTAGCAAACTTAAAGTGCCGCACATGGGCTGGAATCAGGTTAAACACACAATAAATCACCCTCTTTGGGCAGATATTCCTGACAACGCTCGCTTTTATTTTGTACACAGTTTTTATGTTGTACCTGAAAATAAAAGTGAAGTTGCTGGCACCTGTGATTACGGTTTGGAGTTCTGTGTTGCGCTCGCTCGAGACAATGTTTTCGCCGTGCAATTTCACCCAGAAAAAAGCCATAAAGACGGTCTTCAGCTTTATAAAAACTTCCTTCACTGGGATGGCAAGCCATAACTACGAGCCATCGAGTTTGTTTGGATAGAAGCACATTAGATTCTAGGAGCGCCATTTTATGGGCTTAGCAAAACGTATTATTCCTTGCCTTGATGTGGACAATGGCCGCGTTGTAAAAGGCGTTCAGTTTGTCGATATTCGTGACGCTGGCGATCCTGTTGAAGTAGCAAAACGCTACAACGAGCAAGGCGCAGATGAGATTACTTTTCTAGACATCACAGCCAGTTCGGACGATCGTGAAACGACCGTTCACATGGTCGAAGCCATTGCCAGCCAAGTGTTTATTCCTCTGACTGTTGGCGGAGGCATTCGTACCTGCGAAGACATTCGCCGTATGTTAAACGCCGGTGCAGACAAAGTCGGCATTAACACCGCAGCGGTATTTAACCCTGAATTTGTTCGCGAGGCCGCACAACGCTTTGGCTCTCAATGTATCGTTGTTGCCATTGATGCAAAAAAAGTCAGCGCAGAAGGTGAACCCGATAAGTGGGAAATATTCACTCATGGCGGCCGCAAACCAACTGGATTAGATGCCGTTGAATGGGCGAAGAAAATGGTTGAATACGGCGCAGGGGAAATTCTGCTAACCAGTATGGACCGTGACGGTACTAAAAATGGTTTCGACCTTGGTGTAACTCGCGCTATAAGTGAAGCGGTTCATGTACCAGTAATCGCCTCTGGCGGTGTTGGCAACTTGGATCATCTTGTAGATGGTGTCATTGAAGGCAAGGCGGATGCCGTATTGGCAGCCAGCATTTTCCATTTTGGCGAATACAGCATTCAAGAAGCAAAACAGCGCATGACCGATGCTGGCATTGAGATGCGCCTTTAATCCATTCCTCTAGTAAAAATTGACGGCCTAAAGGCCGACCTACAAGTGATTTGATTTTTGTAGGCCGTGATTCAAGGGTATGTTTTTTT
>NZ_NHTT01000027.1:0-25665 GCF_002806845.1 Marinomonas sp. ef1
AAAAACCAACCAAAAGGAATCTAAGCCTTTTGCCTATTTCTACAAATCAAACCCATTTGGGTTATTCGATTGCCAACGCCAAGAATCTTCGCACATACGCGCCAAGTCAAACTCCGCCTGCCAACCAAGAAAAGCCTTAGCAAACTCAGGATCCGCATAACAAGTCGCGATATCGCCAGGACGACGATCCACAATCTTATAGCTAATAGATTTATTAGAAACCACTTCAAAGGCTTTGACCATTTCCAATACAGAGTACCCGTTGCCAGTGCCTAGGTTCACAACAAAATGACCAGACTGAGCCAGCACTTTTTCCAAGGCACAGACATGGCCGCGAGCCAAATCCACCACATGAATATAATCACGAACCCCCGTCCCGTCTGGCGTATCGTAATCATCACCAAACACACTCAAACAAGCTAATTTACCCACAGCTACCTGACTGATAAAGGGCAATAAATTATTTGGAATGCCTTTTGGATCCTCACCAATCAGACCAGACTCGTGAGCACCTATCGGATTAAAGTAACGTAAAGTAGCAATATTCCATTCGCTATTGGCCTTCGCTAAATCAGTCAACATCCCCTCTACCATCAACTTACTTGCCCCATAAGGGTTTTGCGTTGAAGTAGGGAAATCTTCACGAATAGGCACAGATTCAGGCATACCGTAGACAGTCGCAGACGAACTAAAAATTAAATTCCGCAGCCCTGCCAACTCCATAGCCTTGATAAGGCTCAAGGTTCCAGCAACATTATTTTCATAATACAAAAAAGGCTTTTGAACAGACTCGCCAACCGCTTTCAGACCGGCAAAATGAATAACCGCAGCAAAAGTATATTTCTCGAATACACTATTTAAAAAAGCCGAATCGCGAATATCGCCTTGCATAAACACCGGACGCTTACCGGCAATCGTCTCAATACGATCTAAAACGACCTCTTTACTATTCGAAAGATTATCAATAATAACTGGCTCAAAACCCGCCTTAATCAACTCGACGCAAGTATGCGAACCAATATAACCCGCACCGCCCGTTACCAAAACAAACATCCAACACTCCAAAAAAATCCATTAAAACCAATCACATGTAGGTCGGCCTTTAGGCCGTCAAAACCTAATAACACCCAATCACCCGTAGGTCAGATTAGCCGAGGTACGAGGCGTGATCTGACATTTTAGCCTAACAACACCAAATCACATGCAGGTCGGCCTTTAGGCCGTCAAAAACCCAATCGCACCAAACCAAAATCTTGACGCGCTAAAGCACGAACTACCAAAAACAAAAACGCAAACCATGATATGCTCAATTCGGTCATCAGGAAGATGACTTTCAACACCACAAGGAGACATGTATGTCGATGTTATTTTTTCATTTCGATGGCACAGACAATAGCCCAAATGATGCTTGCGCACCAGAACACAGCATATCCAGCATATCCAATGTATTAAAATCCCATTTATTGTTGGGCGGCCGTGTTAAAAACCACATAGACATCACGCCCACATGCTTACCATATCGCAGTTTTTATTATGCTGGCATCGGCACTTATGGCAATTGGCTAGAACAAAAAATCAACGCGGCGTTTGCCATTGAATCCGGCCACGTAGCCAACATTTTAAACCGCGCCTTAAACGACTTCAAACACCATTATAGCCGCTCTACGCGCCACATTGTCTTAATAGGCTTTAGCCGAGGCGCGGCCTTAGCAAGACGCTTTGCCGCGCTCATCACCCCACTCATTGATCGCCCTATCATCATAGAAGCCGTCATCGACACCGTCGCTTCCATAGGCTGGCCAAACTTAGACACCCGCCAACGCCCACAAAGCGACGTGGTATTTGAACATGGACACACACTGCCAGACGGCGTGCACCGCGCCTTACACCTGGCCGCTTTAGACGAACAACGCCTCGCTTTTCGTCCCACATTGATCAACCACGATGGAAGAGCACTCGAAATCTGGCTAGCCGGAGCGCATTCAGACATTGGCGGTGGCTACCGCAAAGATGGCATAGGAGACATAGCATTACGTCTCTTAATAGACTGGATAGAACAACAAACCAAACAACACGCTTACCAAGCAACACGCCTAGCAAAAAGTCAGCCGCCCCACTGGCAACCACTGCTCACCATAGAGCCCAAACACCTAGGCAAAATACACTACCAACAACGCAACCTAAACGTCTGGCGCGACCTCACCCTCGCCCCACGGCACTGCTGCGTCTTAGAAAACGACCGCCCCAACCCCGAACTCTCACCACACTGGCATCACAGCGTCACCCAACGCATCCACAGCAACCTCGGCTACTTCCCCATCGCCCACTGCCCAACACCCGCCACACTCTGGCAACACAAACCAATCACCGTAGGCCGGATGAGCCTAGGCGTTATCCGGCGATGAAAGATGAGCCGAGCCACAAAACGCAATCCGGCGATGAAATTATTCGGTGTGTAACAATCCGTTCCAATCAATATCAAACAACCCTAATTTAACATCACGATGAAAACTCGAATACGGCCAATCACGTGTTGATGAAACATACCCATGCTTAACGGGGTTCAAATAGCAGTAATGGATATGATTTTTCAAATCATCATCGGACTTGATCTCATGCTCCCAAAAACGCTCTTGCCAAACACTCGATTTATAATGGGTTTTCTCTTTTAATGCCTTGGTAAACAATATTTTAATTAACGGCCACCGACGCGAGAAATCATTATCGCCCGCTGGTAGCTTCCAAATAACATGCATATCATCGGGCAGAACCATCCACGCAACAATCTCAAACGGGCGCTTGGATTTAACCTTACGAACACACTCACGTAAAAGATCTACATGCTCAACCAACACACAAGACCCACGATCTTTCAACGTTACCGTAAAGAAAAACGTACCACCAAAACGCTTACTTCTAATATATCTGGACATCCTTATCCACCTCATCAAATAACACCATCAACCCAACGCCGGATAACAGTCGTACCTCCCTCATCCGGCCTACAAAACACAATACAAACCAACCACACGCAACTGCATAAACCAAGCCACGACCATTATCCAACTCCCCATAGGTCAAATGAGCCGAGGTATGAGGCGTGATCTGACATTACTAGCACCTCGAATGACCATGATTTTCTTTACCTTTTAAGCAAAATTACCTAACCTACATAACATAAATGTAAATAAGAGAAAAAAGCATGAAAAATATCACGCACAATGAAATTCGAGCGCTTATCCGTGAGATATTAGAAAAAAACAACGATACAAACCACATTGGTGACGATGATGCACTTATATCATCAGGCAGACTCGACTCGTTGGACATTGCCGAATTAATGATTTATTTACAAGACGAATATGGTATCAATACGGCTAACTCAGACCCAGACTTTTATAATAAACTGGATTCTATAGAGTCAATTACCCAATATATTAACCAGCACAATTAATTTCCTTTTACCGCTTTGTTGTCTAAATCCTGTATATGCTTAGCAATTTCCCTAGCCAATAAAGCGCTACCTTCTGGTGTAAAATGACTACTTCCATCAAGAAAGTATTGTCTTCCATCGTCAAAAGCATGGGTTAAATTGATAATCGCGCTATTGTCTATTTGTGAATAAATCCTATTGTTAATAGCGGAATATATCGCTCTGTGCTTTTCATTTAGGAGTGGCTGCAAGTTTTCAACGTTAGCATTTTTACTCCATACGGATGGCGGTATAAAAATAAGCGTTTTAGAACCTTGTTCTTTCCCAAACGCAAGCAACTGATTCCAGCGATCATCCACTCTTTTCGCCGCTATATCTTGATATTCTGGTTGCTCGCAAAGGCTGTTTGTAGTGGTAACTTTATCTTTTAAAGAGCGAACAATCGATACTAAAGCGGGTAAACGATACTTCTCTATAACCGCTTCTATTTGAGAGTGACTAACATTTTTAGTACATTCCACATAGTGATTAAAAAAACCGTTGACGATAACGACTAAATCGTAACGTTTCTTTTCTATAGCTGACATTCTATACCAATCAACAAAATTACCGTCTAAATTAATACCCAACATGGAATAGTTATCGATTTTATAATCAGGCAGTAAACCCTGCATCTGCGTAGATAAAGCATCTTTAGCTTCAATATGATAACCAAAGCTCTGTGACGATCCTAATAGCAGCATCGTTTTTTGCTGGACCTGAGAAATGGATGTATCGGCAGGAAAAACTCGATGACCGTAATCATCAATTTTGTAGATACCATACTCTCCTGGCTCAATAATACGATCCAAAAATGGCGCATTATAAAATGTTAACTTCTGTGAGTCAGAAAAATTTCTATCATAAATTGCTCGATCTGTATTGTCAGGCAAATGATCAAGAAAGACACTATCCTTATTAAACTGAGCGATTTTATGCCTAGCATACAAAGCAAAGTCACCAAAACCATCAAAAAACAAAACTATGCAACCGAGAAGAGTCACAATAGCAAAAGTGTATTTAATTTTTTTCATAATCATCAAAAGTCAAAATAATAAAAGCTTTCAGGATGCTGTGCAGCCACTAAAGAGCAACCAACGATTACTGAGATTAAAACGGGCACAGACAGTAAAGCTGGAACTTTAGCCGCTTGCTCACGAATAAAATTAACATTATCAAAATAATGTACACTCAAAGTAATCAATACAAGAAGCAGCACAAACATATTGTCTGGAGAAAAAGCCTCTATATTAAAAGACAACATAGACTGATAGTAGTCCCATGCCGAAGACGCAGACGCGCTGCGAAACAAAATAGCTAAAAACGACCAAACGAAAAAGTTAATGACAATAAAAAACACTTTAGTATACGCGTATTTTTTAACAAACTTACCAAAGCCTATATAGTTATCAATCACCATAATAATGCCTTGCAAGCCACCCCATATAATGAAGTTCCAGTTTGCACCATGCCAAAGACCAGAAACTAACATAGTGATCAATATCGGCAAATACACTAACCCCTTACCAAAGTAACGCACAAGGGGCACAAATAAATAGTCTCTTAGCCAAAAGCTAAGCGTCATGTGCCAACGCTTCCACATTTCAGAAAGTGAAAAGGACAAATAAGGCGAGCGAAAATTTTCAGGGAAGCAAACGCCAAACATACCCGCAATAGCAATGGCCATATCAGAATAAGCACTGAAATCACAATAGATCTGAATAGAAAAACCAAGTGACGAAATAAACAGATCCCAAAAACCATGACTCAGTGGATCACTAAAGACTGGCGCTATGTACCCACCTATTGGGTCTGCGATTAACACCTTTTTCACCATCCCAACCGCAAACAAAGGAAGGTTATAAACAAAGTTCCACCACGAAACATGGATAGACTTAAACTGAGGCACTACTTCTCTAGTACGTAATATTGGCCCAGCAATCAAGTGAGGAAAAAAGGAAATATACAAACCAATATCAGAATGATTAATCTTTTTAACAGAGGAGCGAGAAAAGTCCACCATCATACTGATTAAACTAAAGGTAATAAAAGATATACCCAAAGGAAGGGCAATCCCCATCCCACTGATCCCAATAGTTCTTAAAAAAAAGTCTGTATATTTATAAAAAATCAAAGGAAGCAATGAGAAAATAATCAAAAAAGGTAGATATCGCCTATTCCGCGCTAATAAATGACAGGCCACCACCCCAAGTACAATATAAAAAATTAAAATGAAAAAATAACCAACATCCCAGTAAGAATAGAAAACAATACTAAGTAAAATTAAAGCAAAAATACGAAACGAAGGCTTAGAAACCTTTATGATAAAAAGCGCAACGAGAAGAAAAAGCAAAAAACTTGGTAATTGAAAGTACATAGTAGGTATGTCTAATCTAAAGTATAGTTATTTTTTGAGTATATTGGACTATCTTGATCGGTTTTATTCAAAAGAACATTTCCGATAACAAGCAGATCAATACCAGTATTCATAAAGCAGTTGAACGCATCTTCAGGAGACAACACCATGGGCTCACCGCGCACATTTAAACTGGTATTCACCAACACAGGGCAAGCTGTTTTAGCCTTAAAACGGCTCAATAAGGGATAAAATCGAGCATTATTTAATGCGGATACAGTTTGTAAGCGTGCCGTGTTATCTAGATGAATGACCGATGGAATCTTTTCTTTCACACCGTCCCGTGCAGTGCAAATAAAATTCATAAAAGGCGACGAAGTCGGGCTATCAAACCAAGCACTCGCATCCTCCTCTAGAATAACAGGAGCAAAAGGACGAAATGACTCGCGAAACTTAATTTTGAGGTTCAGATCGCGCTTAAGATCAACACCACGCGGATCAGCTAGAATAGAACGGTTACAAAGCGCACGAGGACTAAACTCAGCACGCCCTTGTACCCAAGCCACGATGTGACCTTCAGCCAATGACGTTGAAACGGTATCGTACAACGCATCATCAGACAATACACGGTACCTCGCACCAACAGAGTCAAGAAAGGCCACCGCATCTTGCTGAACAATATCTGGTCCTAAATACGGATTATAATGAGCAAGAGGAACACGATCATTATTAAGAAACACATGCCAGCAAACCTGAGCAGCACCAAGCGCACTGCCGGCATCACCTGCAGCAGGCTGGATCCACACAGCGTCAAAAATACCACTTTTTTGTACCTTACCTGTTGCGACACAATTGAGCGCCACACCTCCCGCAAAGCATAAATTCACTTCTCCCGTCAGCTGACGAGCATAGCACGCCAACTTAATAAAAAGTTCATCAATAACAAGCTGCAAAGACGCGGCAATATCCATATGCACTTGCTCAAGCGAGCCTTCTGGTGAACGAGCAGGCGTTCCAAACAACTGCGCCATTTCAGGGCCAAACATGGTTAGCTCAGTGGCGAAACGAAAGTAGCGCATATTCAATCTAAAGCTACCATCGTCTTTTATATCAATCAGCTGAGTTTTTATTAAATCGGCATAGATAGGTTGACCATAAGGTGCCAAACCCATGACTTTATATTCGCCAGAGTTCACTTTAAACCCTAAAAAAGCCGTAATGGCGGAATAAAGCATGCCAAATGAATGTGGAAATTTTAGCTCTTTCAGATGCTCAATAGCGTTCTTTCTGCCGACAGAAATCGTTGTTGTGGCCCACTCTCCCACCCCATCAATAGTAATGATGGCAGCCGATTCAAAAGGAGAAGGATAAAAAGCCGCCGCAGAATGAGACAGATGATGATCGGAAAACAGCAACACGTTATTCCATTTATCGCCATCTGGCAAAGCGCACAACGCCTTCTTTAAATCGACTTTCTGGAAAAGTTTATCTTTTAACCAAAGCGGAATGGCTTCTTTGAAAAGAGAATAGCCTTTAGGCGAAAAACGAATGCAGGTTTCAATAATGCGCTCAAATTTATTAAATGGCTTTTCGTAAAAAATAACATAGTCAATGTCTGCCATCGTGATCTGGTTATCTTTTAACAACCATTGAACCGCATTAACGGGGAAGGATTCATCGTTTTTTATTCTTGAAAAACGCTCTTCTTGGGCAGCGGATACAACACCACCATTATGCAACAAAGCGGCGGCACTATCATGGTAATAGGCCGAGATACCTAAAATATAAGACACAAAAACGCCCTTCTAGTACTTAATACTGCTTAGTAAAATCATCCACTGTAAACGTCTTTTTTTCAGCCTCCCCCCAGTAAGACACTGTTTTTTTATTGATTTCTAACGCAATGATAGATGGCCTAACTAGCCTCAAAAGCCAACATGAGGGAACCACAAAAAAATGGAACAAACACCACATCAATACCTTTCTAAAGCGCAGGTGAAAATAATCCATCCCTCTGATCACAAACATCAATCTTAGAGGCGCAAAAGCAGCAAACACAAACAGCACTAACGCAAGAGGCAACAGCCAAGGCCACAGAGTGCCCGTAGCCAAACTAATAATAGTGCTAAATATTAATAAACCAGCGCACAAAGACAATAACTTAATGCGAGTTGGCTTAACCTCAGAGTCGATCACATTACTCATCTGCTTTCTCACTAATTTTTTCCACCACCAAATCAGAGATAATCTCAAACGCTTTGCCATTCAAATGGATATCTCGGCTAGAGACCCAAAAGGCTTGTGTATCTGGCCCTTTTAAAAAAGGCAAGGGATCAATATACTCTAAGCCATATTTGCTTGCCATTTCACGTGCGGCGTCTCCCATAAAAGCAAACTGATAAGTATTTAGATCGTGCATCTCAGGTATAGATACCACAATAATCTCGGCACTGTCCTGCACCGCAATGTCTTTTAAGATGGCAAACGCATTATCAAGAGTTTCATTTCCTTCTGGGCTACGCCATTGATCCTGATAGCCCTTTACTAATGCCTCTTCACCATATTCACCACTATTAAGCTGATTAACAAAGGTCATCATTAGGGCAAATAACTGGCTATTTTCTACCAACCAACTAGGCTTTTCCGTCACCACCTGAGCCGTAGCCCTTGGCGTGACCAGCACAACAACAATATCGGCCGGGACACTAGAACGTAAGCTCTGCCACATACGAACAGCTTGCTCGACATTCATATTACCCACACCGGAATTAACCACATCATAGCCAGCCGGTAGTTTCTGGGAAAGTTGACCGCGTAAATTTTGCTCATCAGATACACCCCAACCCAAAGCCACAGAATCGCCCACCACGGCAACTCTATGCGTAGCAGAAAAATCTGGCTGTGGTCCTCTCATGCCATATTCATTGATAGCAATGGACACATTTTGCAACTGAGCTGAACGATTGGGTACATGCTGGTGACCTATTCGCGAATCTGAACTTTCTTCTTTTAACTCCTTAGCATAACGCCACATTTCAATAATGTAATTTTCTTGGTTTAACGTCGCCAAACGAACAACGCCCTCCCCTACAAGGACAGCAAAAAAAACACCTAATGACGCAAAAGCAATATTCTTAATAAGAGAGAGCGGCTTCATTCTTTATCCAGCAAACAACAAAATTAAAATTAAAATATCGCGTAAACAAACGGTGCCCACGTCGCATTACCTGATAATACAAAGAAAACTGAAAAAATCAATAAAACCAACAAGAAGGGAATTAAAACGATCCTTGTTTTCTTTGAAAAAAAGAACCCAAGCAACTCTAAAAAAATCTCTTTCATATGCACAATACCTGTAAATTCAATCTATTTTTCTTAATAACACGACGTTCGAATCACTTTCTATTTCTTGCTGAGCTTTTCTTGAGCCCTCAATACAAAGATCGACAAAATTACAAGCCTTTTCGTCCCAACACCACCAACACGGTACGAATAAGCGTTTCAATTTCTAACCAAATACTCCAATGCTTAATATAGTACAAATCGTACATGAGCTTTTGACGAGCATCTTCTGTGTTCGCACCATAGGGATACAAGACTTGCGCCCAACCAGAAATACCGGGACGTACTAAGTGGCGTTCATGGTAATAAGGAATGTCTTTCTCATAACCTTCCACCAAAATATCCCACTCTGTGCGGGGGCCAAATAAATGCATATCCCCAACAAACACATTCCACAGTTGCGGCAGTTCATCGATACGAGTACGTCGCATTACATTGCCGAACGGGAAAATCCTAGGATCTTCTTCTTGGGTATAGGGGTTAAAGACGGAGTTCTCATGCATACTACGAAACTTAATTGCCTGAAAATTCTTACCATTTAAGCCCACTCGTGACTGCTTAAACAAGATAGCACCAGGAGATTGCTTCTTAATCTTGTATACAGCACACAGCATGATTGGCCAAGTGACCAAAGCCAAGCTGACACATACCACTATATCTACAATACGCTTGGTTAAATAGCTGATGCGATCGTAAGAGCGTATCCGCTCTAAGTAGCTTAACTCTGCAGAATCGTAGGGTATGTAGCACTTACGCAAAAAGCTTTCCATAAAGTGATGTAAAGCAAGAAGTTGCACCCCTTTCAAGTCAAGATGTGTAAGCTGCTTTATCAACTTATGTTCGGCTTTTCTGTCCAAATTAATGACCAAAAAATCAGGATACAAGGCATCAACCTTGTCACGCAATACTGTTTCGTCATAATCCTTAATCGTATGGAGTTGAACATTATGACGTTTTAGCTGGGCCAGTTCGAATTCATTGAAGTGATAACCATCGCCCAACATTAAAATTTCAGTACGACCCTTCTGTGTTGAACGGCTTTTATAATTAATCAGTACTTTAATAAACAGAATAACGAAGGGCGTCAGCACAACCCATACCAATATCACGGAACGAGCCAAACCAAGCACAGCGGCATTAAGATAGGCAATGAACATCAACAACAGCACATTAAAAGCCCAAGTCTTAAAAACAATCTCAATTTTTTTCGCGATGGAACGCTCTACAAAACGACTATACCCTCCCAAGAGCTGAGTAAACACCATGAAGAGCAAACCAGCCATACCCCCTAGCCATGTGTAGGGCTCATGCCAAGACTCGTAGCTTAATAAAAAATGCACAAACGACAACATTAAAAATGGTACGCAAAGGTCTACTAGGCGGTAGGCCAACAACACACGAACTGATTGATAGCGGAGGATGTCTTTTTCTGTCACAAAAACCTACTTTAAATCCATTAAATTAAGCGATAGTGCTGTAGATGCGATCTTAGCATCAAAGTAGATGTACGAGTATTTCGAAATGTTATTTATCCACTGCATAATCAAGCTGATAGATAGTTTTTTTTCACTTAGATGAAGAAATATCAATAAAAAAACTAATAACACGATCAATTTATAAAAATTAGGTCTTTGTATATATCCATATGTAACTCAATAACTTTTTCAATCGAAAATTCGCGCTCAGCCAACAACCTAGCGGCACTGCCCATATTTTTTCTTTTATTTGGATTATCTATTAAATTTTGAAAAGCGTTAGCTAAAGATTCAGCATCACGCACAGGTACTAAAATACCAGTATCTGGCTCGATAGCATCTCGGCAACCAGGATGATCGGTAGTGACTACAGCGCGACCACATGCTGCGGCCTCAATCAGTACCTTTGGTAAGCCTTCGCCATAGAAAGAAGGTAAGGAGACTATGTTAGATTGAGAAAAAAGATCGGCTATGTCCGTTCGATAGCCAAGGCACTCCACTAGTCCTGCCGCTTGCCATTGATCAAGCTGCTCTTGTGTTACGGTATTGTTATTGCCAGGATCAGGATCGCCAATTAAACAAAAACGTGCATCAATATTACGCTGTTTTAGTATCCGGGAGGCTTCCACAAACTCCTGAACGCCCTTATCCTTTAATAATCTAGCAGCAAATGAAATAACAGGTACGCCAACGGGTTCAGGCAAATAAGGATAATGCTTTAAATCAACACCAGCTCCCCGTATGAGGGTCGCTTTTTCCCGCTTCAAAACGCCCCAATCAACTAATAAATCACGATCATTAGGGTTCTGAAAAATAGCAACTTGATTTTTGTGCGTAAAAGCCATGCGATATAGCGGATAAAGAATAGAGCGTAATATTTTATTTTTGAAACCTTGACCAGAAAACAAAATCCCCAAACCCGCTACCGCCGAAACCACAGCCGTGACGCCCGCCAAACGCGCAGCAATACCTCCATAGAGATAAGGCTTAATAGTGACCAAATGCACAAGATCAGGCTGTATTTGTTTAAAAAGACGGCGCAGTGCAAAAACCGTAGAAAGTTCAGCAAGAGGATTCATCCCCTTACGCGACATTTCCACAGAATGATACGTAAAACCAGCCTCAGAAAGTGCAACAGGACACTCACCCGGCGCGATGACATGCACCTCCACACCTTTAGCAAGCAGTGCTAAGCCAATCGGCAGGCGATGCGACACAAAGTAAGCGGCATTATTAACCACAAAAACCATTTTATTCATTTGTTTTTCTCAAGCCATAATTGGAACATTAAAACGCTCCACAACTGCGACGACCAGTCTCGTTTACCTGCTAAATGTTCACGCCATTTCTTTTGAACCAATTCAGACGACAAAAAGCCTTCTTTATCAATACGTTCAGAATCCAGCAAATCATTCGCCCAATCTTTTAGCGGTCCTCTCAACCATTCAGCGATGGGTAAACTAAACCCTTTTTTTGGCCTTTCAATTAATTTTTTAGGTACATAACGATACAGTACTTCTCGTAAAAGCCACTTACCCTTCCCCTCTCGATATTTCAGATGCATCGGCAAACTGGCCGCAAACTCAGCAATGCGGTGGTCTAACAAGGGAACCCGTCCTTCTAATGAGCACGCCATCGTTGCACGATCTGTTTTCACTAAAACATCGTCCATTAGGTAAGATTGTTTATCCCATAACATCATTTTTTCTAAATCATTGAGATGTGTCAGTTCTGCCAAACCAGACAAAAATGGCAATTTCTCAATCACGGTATTTTTAACCAAAGGCTCATCTAGATCCCAATTGGAGACCACCCGTGTATAAAGGTCTTCAATATCTCTGGCCAGTAAGGCTTGAGCCCCTTTCTGAATTTTGTTGCCTAAATTTGGTAATCTGGTACTTAAACCTAATGCTCTACTTAGAACATCCCAAGAAGAGGGCGAAAGCGTTAACAAAAATACGGAGAGTATTTTTCTGATTGGAAAGGGGATTTTTTTTAGATGCGACCAAACTTTAGCGGTGTAGTGATAGCGATTATAACCACAAAACAGTTCGTCACCGCCATCGCCAGACAGACATACAGTGACCTCTTTTTTAGCCAGCTGCGAAACCAGAAACGTAGGCACTTGAGAGGCGTCTGCAAAAGGTTCATCGTACATAATAGGTAACTGGTTAATAATTGCTAGAGCATCTTCTGCGCTGACAATTAACTCGATATGATCCGTTCCTAAGTGTTTCGCAACGTCTGCGGCCTCACTCGCTTCATTAAAATCCGCGTGGTCAAACCCGATCGTAAAGGTTTTGACCGGACGAGTAGAGATGGATTGTAAAATACCCACCACAGTCGACGAATCAACCCCTCCGGATAAAAAAGCCCCAAGCGGAACATCCGACAATGCTTGATCTTGAATAGACTGCCTAATTAAGCCATCTAATTTATCAATAGCATCATGATCGGAAAAATTTTGCAGTGGAACAGCATGACTGGCATCCCAAAATGTTTGTTTAGAAACCAACTGCCCCTCGTGAGAAAAGACAGCAATAACACCCGGCTCTAACTTGAAGATACCTTCATAAATGGATAAGGGCGTTGGTATGTAATTCAAACGAAAAAAATGCGATAGCGCCTGACGATTAATGCTGCCTTCAAAACTGGGATGAGCTTTAAGCGCTTTTAACTCAGAAGCAAACAGAAAAGTATCGCGCTGCCACCCGTAATAAAGAGGCTTCTCACCAAATCTATCCCGAATCAAGATCAACTGTTTAAGCACTTTATCCCATAGGACGATAGCAAACATACCAACACACTTTTGTATGGTCTGTTCTATTCCCCACACCTCAAAACAGGCCAACAAGGTTTCGGTATCTGAATGGCCGTTCCAGTCACCTGATGCAATCTCAATCAGTTCTTCACGCAATGTTAAATGATTGTATATTTCACCATTAAAAATCATAACATAACGCTCAGATTTAGAATGCATCGGCTGATGCCCAGCTGAACTTAAATCCTGTATTGATAAGCGTGCGTGCGCTAAACAGACACCAAAATCATCATCAACCCATAGACCACTATCATTCGGCCCACGATGCATAATACTTTCGACCATGGAAGTTAAACAGTCGAACGGCGATAAACGCTTACTAATAAAACCCGCTACACCGCACATCGATAGAAACCTCTTTTGGATAAAATTTTTTTTTAATACTATATATCTCGAAATCATAAAATAACATGATACTCATTAACCCTTTATAAGTTTTTTCGGTGAATGCCTATGCTGGTACTTTTCGAGACGATAGTGAAAATAGTTTTGCTTAACTTCGATATAGCAAAAATAAAACAAAATAACCAAAAAAGCGTAAAAATTTTCGCGATAACGAATAGCAGAACCAGGGTTTAAAGCACCAAAAGGATAATGCACAAAGAGTATCCACAGACTAGCGGTTAAGAACACACCGACAAAAAAAACATTTAAACGTCCTGTATTAATAGTAACCATCAATAATTGCAACAGCGCAAATAAAAATATCCCTATAATAATAGCACTTTCAATAAAAACCAATAAATGCGTGGGTTTAGACAAGGCTTCTGATACGGTAGGCCCAAAGAAGGCGATAAACATACCATAGGGGGCATTTCGAAACACATCAAAATCATTCACCCAAATAGTGTTTTCTCGAGTAGAGCCTGCATCCAGACTAAAATGTAGAGGTATGATAAAGCTTAATTCATTTATCTCATTTCTAAAAAGATAAAGAGCAAAAAAAGAAAATACAAAAAATAGAATCAAGAGCACTGTTTTTCCGAATCCACGAAGAGAAAACTTTCGTGAGATAAAAACAAAAATAAAGAGTGCCGCAATAGCAGCCAAATACTGTGGTTTAAAAAGAGCACAGAGATAAACGCAAACAGCAAGTAAAAAATATCGTTTATTAGGCTTTCTTTTAATATAATCAATAAAAAATCCGAGGATAACACCAAGGAAAAAAACCCCAACAGCCTCTTTAGATATAATCGATGTCCAAACACCAAAGCTTGGTAGAGACAATAATACCAACAAAGAAATCAATTGATTTTTTGCTAAATTTAAACGACTTACAGGATAATACACACCAATTATAGAAAGCATTAAAAATGGAATATTCGCAAGAACAGGACCTAAAAATAGTGAAAAGGAATAGGCCAACGTGTCCATTAAGGCGGTAGAGTCACGCCATAATGTTAGCGCAAAGGCATTGATACCCTCAATATAACGATATGTGTCTCCCAGAGTAGTGAGCTTTGAATACACAAAGAGGGCAAACAACATGTAAAAAAATTTGATGACAAAATAAGAAAACCAAATTTTATTAACAGTGTATTTCAATTTAATTTTCATTATTTGAACTCAAAAACTGATACAGTTTTTTATAATTTCGAGTCATTATGTCTAGACTGAATTGTTCAGCATTGCTTCTCGCATCGTGGGCGACTTGTTGTGTATTCTGCTGCAAAGCCTTTAAGCCTAATTCAATCGCATGAAGCCACTCGCAATCACTGTCTGGATTATCCACTAAAAAACCGGCTTGACTAGCCTTCGCCAGCACCTCATTGAGCCCACTTACGTTGGCGGCGATGATCGGCAAACCAGTCGACATACCCTCTACTGCGGCCAAACCAAAGCCTTCGTAATGTGACGGAACTAATTGCATGTCGGCAGTATGTAAATGGTGCTCAATTTGATCGGACCATCCAATTAATTTTATCTTGTCAGATAACTCAAACGTTGCAATAAGGGTTTCTAAATTGTGCCGTTCTGCCCCCTCACCGACGATGAGATATTGCCAGTCCTTATTGCGCCATTTAGCAAGTGACCTAATGGTGCGATCAAAACCTTTATGCCCAACAAGGGAGCCAATAGAAATAAAATTAACGATATTGTTAGGGCAGCTTCTTGCTTTTACGGAATACAATCTTGAACCATTAAAAATCACTTCATTCTTTGGTGCTAGTTTACTTCCCAGCCACTGGTCAAGCGCCACTTTCGTGCCCATGGAAATACAAACCACTCTTTCAAATCGGCGATAAAACAACCTTTCGATGTACCTAAGGAGCGGGTATTTTCGGCGACTATTTGACGTCGCATGCTCCGTATAGACCAGTTTTACGGGCAATCCTATTACCGCAAGAGAAACAAACAACATGGGCCATATTAAATGAACGTGCACGATTAAATTATCATGCATCTCAAGCTGCTTTTTAATAAAATCACGCAGCAAAAGAATGGCTTTTGGATCCCTAAAACCGACATTTAAACTAAATTCATTAGGCTCTAATGTAAGGTTTTTGGCGCAGGGTGAATTTATATTAAAATAAAGCGCCGACGACTGAACATCACTGTCATTCATGCGTGAAACCAGCTCTCGCACTAAAACTTCTGCTCCACCGCCACACGGTGCCGTAATTATGTGTAATATATTTAACAAGTCTATAGACTCTCTTTAAAATATTAAAGTCAAGAATAATTAATAACAACAACTATGTAAAAATATCAAAAATGATATTTAACATTAATAAAAATGTAAAAATAAATTGACACCTACACACGAAAAAAATTTTAAAATCAACAAGATTAACCATATTTTTTCTAAAATTAATTTTTATCAACATAAATAATTAATGAAAAAATTAACAATCACTATTAAATAACAGCGCAAATTAACTCTCTTACAAAATTAGAATATAATTTATTATCATTAAGTGATAAAAACATATTAAAGCAGCTTTAAGGAACAAGTAAATTTAATTTTTCCTTTATCATTTGAAAACCACCTTTCAAAAAAAATGCATCAAAAAAATTCAATCTTCTCATAGTTCTATCACGCTTTACAGATAAAACCTGATAGATAAAATATTTTCTTGCAAGTATTTTTTCAAGATCATGTGAAGTATAATCTTCATTATAAAGATATAAATCAGTAATCTTAGCAAAAAGACGCTTAATAGCATAGATATCAATTTCATTTTGTAGAATTCGCTCGTTAAGCGACATTATGAATAAGATTTTTCTTTCATCATCAGTAAGCTCAACCCCTATTCTTAATAATGCTTCAGTTTGAATTTTTGATATAGTTTGAAAACGGTCTTGATTTTTCTTTTTGTCTGCCTGTCGAGAAATACTTTCTTGGTGATATCTATACTTCAAAAGAACCATAGGAACATTTAAAAACAGTGTATATTTAGAAAAATCCAACCAGAACTTATAATCCTCTGCGTCTTTATAATTTAAATCATACTTCAATCCATGTAAATCAATGATACTTTTTCTCATCATAACGGTAGGGTGAGCAAAAGGAACAGAAAAAATGAGACCAGCCTTTAAAACACTGTTTTCTAATGGCATTTTCCAGACTTTAGATTTTACATCTTCACCAAATACTTCAACCCAACTACCACAAACACCAACTTCAGGGTTACTTTCTAAAAACTCAATTTGTTTTTCGAAACGATTTCTTATAGATATATCATCAGCATCCATTCTAGCAATGTATACTCCTGATGAAATGGATAAACCTTCATTAAGACTATTAATTAACCCCTTGTTACTTCGTGTAATAAGTTTTATCCGACAATCAACAACAGCATAAGCATTTATAATACTTAATGATGAATCATTGGAACCGTCATTTACAATAATAAATTCAAAATCATCAATTGTTTGAGTTAAAATACTCTCAATGGCACTTGCCAGATATTTTTCACCGTTATAAACAGACATTACAACTGAAATCAAAGGCTTTTTCAAAACTTAATCCATCCTGAACAATATAAATCAGCAGTTAGCTCTTGTAATTCAGGAGACTGAAACCATTTAGACGGGCTTATAACAATCTTGTCAGAGTTGGCATTCAACCAAGCTCCCCACCAACTGAATGTACTATTGGCTATAATATTATGGTCGCACAAACTCATCAACCACATGTCTTTATAACTATTTTCACCTTTATTATTTTCGAGATAAAAAATAGAGCTATTTGAAAATTTTAAATTATCCTTAACCCATTCAGGGTCATCTGAGAAAACAAAATAAACTGGAGAATCAACTTTTTCATTCATGTAGGAGATTGCATTTTCATAATAACTTAGTGGACAAACACCATGTATATTAGCTGAGTTAGGATTTGATAAGTAATCACCTCGTCTAATATGCAAACTTATTGAATTGCAAGACTCTATATGCTGCTTTAATAAAGAGTTAACAGTATCTAACATTCCCTGGAATTGAAAATCTGAACGAATTACATCTTCATAGCCTTTAAAATAGAGATCACTTTGCCAGTAACCGTCAAGATACACCCCTTTATTCAAATCTTTAATCCCATCCCAATAAGAAAAACTAGGCTCCTTAATCCAACTCTTATTTTTAAAACATGTAAGACTACTTTTGTGAATTAAATCTCTAACTAATTTTGGCGATTGAAATCCCAAAACAGAAAACAAATCACTATTATTAGCTATTTTAGCATCCAGAGAAAAAAATCGATTCAACTCAAATCCTTGATGAAGCTCATAATTATCAAACGCCTTAATATCCAAATATAAAGGCATATTCAATTGTAGTGACAAAGAACGCCCCACAGAATATTGAAACATTTGGTTACCGAGCCCACCTATCAACTTAGTAATGATCATAATAACAAATCGTCCTTCACTAGCTTGTTCGAAATCAAACGCTTTAGTGATGAATCTTTAATTAAAAAAATCATCAATAAAAATAATGCAGTCAATGACAATGACATCAACGCTAAAACTGAATGTATTAAATCAAGTTTTTTTGGCATAAATGAACCAATAAACACTATTATAATAAAAACAAATGTCATTATAAGCAATCTCTGTAGTTTTAATTGATATGCAATTATATGATTCATAGTAAATGCCATTATCAATAACATACTTGCACTAGAAAACACTAACATATGGGCTGCGTACGTAATTGGATAATTTAAGATACCTAAAACCGAAATTCCAGATATTGTAAGTACTGCACTGACAACATAAGGCAATATTAGTGAACTGGTTTTTCGTCTAACATGAGCAGCGTTACTAAAAACATTTGAAACTACATTAAAAAACTGAATGACAGCACCTAAAATCAGAAAAACTAATGCTGAATGATACTTCTCATCTATTAGCAGCACTAATAAATAAGGTGCTGCAACAATAAAAAAAGCAGCGGCTAAAATATAAATTGGTATCAATAGATTTAAAAGATCAGAGTAAGAATTCTTAATAGTCTCCTCAGTAGCACCTTCACTGACAGACCTATAGAAATAAGGATATAAAAATTGCATAATAATAGATTGAATTATTGCCCATATAGCAGTTGATACTTGGAGAGCAATAGCAAAATAAGCTAACGCAGAGAGTCCCCAAAAATGCTCAATAACGAAACGGTACCCACCTTGAGACAACCACATTAGCCCCGTAGCTAATGCTAGAGGAAAACAATAACTTAAAACCTCACTACGACTAATTAAAATAATATTTTTATTTTCTAATTTTTTTGAGCGAAAACTCCTCAAAGAATACTTCGCACCCAAAGCACCAACAGCCATTCCAATTCCCTGACCAAATAGCCAGTTAGTTGCATTTGAATCAATAACAACAAAAACAGTCGAAAAGCTTGTACCTGAACAAACTGTAACAATGGACCATAATATAGCCGACCTACGATCACCCAACATATTTAATAAATCCATAAATGTGATGTTCCAACTCCCCATTAGAACAATCAAAAAAAGAGATAAACATGCAAAAATCAAATTAGAGACCGTATCAAACAACGAAACAATTACCAATAAGCTACCAGTACTTGCTACAATAATAAGGTAGCAACGGTAAACACGAATTCTACAAAATAGAGTTTTTTCATCATACCATCGATGAGTATTGATATTAATATACTGACCAATGGGATTAACTAATAACAAACCACAGAAACCTTGGATAGAAAGCAGCAATGATAATTCACCGTAATTTTCTGGTGTTAGGACTGTAGTCATTATTCTTAATGATAGAAGACTGCAAAAAGCGACAGTCAAACGCCCAAATAAAACTATTAGAAAATCTTTATTCAAAAGAAAAACCTTTTTAATGGAATGAAAAATATATTTCAATTATTTTTTTTAGGTTTTAAAAAACACCTAATTTCATGCATCAACCACCTTTTTATAGGGAAATACATAATATCCCTTACACTTAAATGATTTTTCAAAACATAAAGAGCCTCATCTGTCTGTTCACGCTCTAAATTTGAAGAAATGTTTTCTAAAAAAATATTGACCGTGGCAGGATGTTTTACATGTAAAAAACTTCCATATGCATCAATAATATCTAAATAAAATTCATAATCCATGCTGTATTTATTTAATATATTAAAATTATATTTCTCATAAACTCTCCGCGAGAAAAATATATTCTGCAATCCAACAATAGTCCCATATCTAATCAGATTTTTTTTATCAAAATTAACATTTGGGCATGACCTATATAAACATTTATTTTCACGCCAATAATAAGTATATGAATCGAAGTAAATAGCATCATAGTCAATTAACTCTTTATATTTTGATACCAATTGCAATGTTTGATCGTTTAAAAAATCATCACTTCCAAGATAACCAATAACATCTCCATTTGCATGCTCTAGACCAATATTTATGGCACTAGACAATCCTTTATCGATATTTTTAACCCAAGAAATTGAATCATAATTAGAAACATAACCCTGAATAATTTCATGGGAAGAATCTTCAGACCTACCATCAACGATTACTAATTGTTTTAGAGGGTAATCAGATTTCAAAAAGCTTTCTATTGCTTTAGCAAGAAATCTCTCGCCATTAAAATTTGGCATTATAATCGTTATACTAACCATCAAATATTCTCAACCCTCAACACGATGAAATACTAATTATATTTAATAATCAATATAATTTACCAAAAGCCGCGTTTTACTTGGCTTAATAAAAGTAACTATTGGCACCACAGCTTTTATTCTATATACAATTGAAAACCATATTCTATACAAAAAATTATTTTAAAAAAATTAATACATTACAATCAAATTAAAGAATTCAATTTAACTCAGCTCATCAAATAAATACGTTCAAATACTTTCATCAGGGCTTCGTTCTTATACATTCTTCCGCCCGGCACAAACCAATAACCTTGTGCCGGGCGGTTAATGCGTTCACCCACTAATATTCGATTTTGAGGATCCAGTACAACTAGGTCTATTGAAAACAATACACCATGCTGCACAAGACCTCTAAAATCTTCTTTTTTCAAATACATTATAATAAAACTTTCGCTAACAGTTTTATTTCTGCTTCAATATCATTCTGATGATTACCCACAAACAGCCCATTCTCATCAAGGTATTCTGCACCCTCTAGTGTTCCGGCTACCTCATAATCAAAAAACTCCAACACTTCTTTGTTTTTTAAGAAGTTTCCTGTGACGATTGGCCGGCACTCTATACCGTTTTCCACGAGTTTTTTCACTAACTCTGCTCGGCTATACGGCGCATTCTCTTTCAGTATCAATGAAAAACCAAACCAACTACTTGCACCCGTTTCTTTTTGAATGTCAATAAACGGATGATCCGCAAACAATGACTGAAAGAGTTTTGCATTATCACGACGTGTTTCAATAAAGTTTGGTAACTTCTTCAGCTGTTCGATACCCAAAGCACCACTCATTTCTAGTGGTCTAACATTGTACCCAGGCAATACAAATTTAAACGACTCTTCAAACGCATCATCGCTTTTCTCGCCCGTTACCTTATTAAACTTCGGTAAGTTACGAGTCCAGCCATGAGCACGAATACACAACAAGATGTGATAAAGTTCTTCGTCGTCTGTCACCACGCAGCCGCCTTCCATCGTCGCTATATGGTGCGAAAAGAACGAACTAAAGGTACCCATCATACCAAAGGTGCCGGCTTGCTTACCATTTAAGGTGGCGCCCATCGATTCACAGTTATCTTCTAAAACAAAAATATCGCGACCAGCGATAATCTCATTCATTCGAGCAAAATCGTTTGGATTACCCAACAAATTGACAGACAAGATTGCTCTCGTGTTATCGGTTATTGCCGCTTCCAGTTTGTCTAGATCCATGTTTAACGTTTTACGATCAATGTCCACAAACTTCACTTTTAATCCGTACTGCTGTAACGGAAAATACGTTGTCGACCAAGAAACCGCAGGGACAATAACTTCATCACCGCGCTTCAATTTATACTTAGCATTCTTCGTAAAAAATAACGCTGCGATCATCAGCAAATTGGCGGTCGAGCCGGAACTCACCATAAGCGCATATTGAGCGCCAAAGAAGGCAGCAAAGTCTTTTTCGTACTGCGCGACTTCTTTACCCATAGTAAACATATCAGATTCAATAACTCTCTGAATCGCAGCGTATTCATGTTGATCCCAAGTGCTACTCGCTAAAGAATAATTAGTCATTACCGTACTCGTTTAAATAAAATTGATATGTTTTTTCGATACCCGCTTCTAAGCTGGTGCTGTGAGACCAGCCAAACGCCTTGAGTTTTGTGTCATCGATAAGCTTTTGTCTCATGCCGACAGGTTTGCTCAAGTCATGTTTGAAACGCCCTGTGTAACCTATGACACTCGCAACCGCTTGGTAATACTCATTAATCGTGTAGTCTGTTCCCAAACCAACGTTCAGGTTTTGTGGCATCTCTTTAAAATGATCTATCGCATAGAAGACAAACTTAGCAAGATCCTCTGCGTACATGAACTCACGACGCGCCTCACCGTCTCCCCAGATATCAATCTCTTCCAGATTGGCTTTTTTCGCTTCGTGTATTTTTCGAATCACCGCTGGAATCATATGAGAATGATTAGGATCAAATTTATCAAAGCGCCCGTACAAGTTACACGGAATAATCGTTTTATACACTTGGCTTGGGTTTTCTTTGCTGATGTATTCGCACAAACGAGTACTGGTGACTTTCGCAAGCGCATAGCCTTCATTTGTCGGCTCTAACTCGCCCTTCAAAATCAACTCTTCTGATAAGGGGTTGTGTGCATCTCGCGGATACATGCAAGAACTGCTTAAATTCAGAAATTGACTCACACCACACGCATTTGAAGTCGTTAGAATATTTAACCCCATCTGCATATTCTCAACCAAAAATTTCACTGGCTGAGCCATATTGGCTTGAATCCCACCCACAATCCCCGCAGCATGGATTACCATATCAGGTTTATGTGTGCTGATATAATCATGAACAGCGTTACTATCCAAAAGATTAAGCTGGGCACTACTGGGGAACAAAAACTCATGTTCATACTCGGCGGCTAGGGACAAAATATTTTGCCCCACCATACCCCGCGCCCCTGTTAACAAAATCTTCATCTTATTTACTCTTGAGAAATTGGTAAATCATGTCCGTGTAACTTTAGTAGCGCATGACGTTGTGCTACTTTTAGATCTTCTGAAACCATTTCAGAACACATTTCCTGCACTGTGATTTCCGGTGTCCAACCAAGTTTCTGCTTCGCTTTACTTGGGTCGCCCAATAGGGTTTCAACTTCGGCAGGACGGAAATAACGTGGGTCGATCTGTACTACCACATCGCCGACTTTTAAGGCTGGCGCTTTGTTGCCTTCGATTGCCGTAACAATCCCTTTTTCATCCACGCCTTGGCCTTCGAATGTTAAGGTTACACCCAACTCTTTCGCTGACCATTCAATAAACTGACGCACGGAATATTGCACCCCCGTTGCAATCACAAAGTCTTCTGGTTGATCTTGTTGCAACATCATCCACTGCATACGCACATAATCTTTCGCATGGCCCCAGTCACGCAGCGCATCCATGTTGCCCATGTACAAGCACTTCTCTAAACCTTGAGAAATGTTCGCCAAACCACGGGTAATCTTACGTGTCACAAAGGTCTCACCACGACGTGGCGATTCATGGTTAAACAAAATACCGTTACAGGCGAACATGCCGTAAGACTCACGGTAGTTCACCACGATCCAATAAGCGTACATTTTCGCCACGGCGTATGGAGAGCGAGGATAAAATGGCGTGGTTTCTTTTTGTGGGGTTTCTTGCACAAAACCGTAAAGCTCAGACGTAGACGCTTGATAGAACTTGGTGGTTTTTTCCAATCCCAGCAAACGAATCGCTTCCAACAAACGCAGTGTGCCCATGGCATCCACATCCGCCGTGTATTCAGGGGATTCAAACGACACCGCCACGTGAGATTGCGCGCCTAGGTTGTACACTTCATCTGGCTTCACTTCTTGCAAAATGCGCGTGAGATTAGAAGAGTCCGTTAAATCACCGTAATGTAGAATAAAATTGGCATTATCAACATGCGGATCTTGAAAAATATGATCCACACGCTGCGTATTAAAAGAAGAAGCACGACGTTTAATACCATGTACTTCATAGCCTTTTGCTAGCAAAAACTCGGCTAGGTAAGAACCGTCTTGACCGGTTACACCGGTGATAAGCGCTTTTTTTTTCATTGTTTCATTTCCATTTTTTCGTAATTAAAAGCAATTAAATAATTTAATTCTATGCGTGATCGCCAAAATCTAATCATTCCCAAACAAATCACGCGTATACACTTTATCGGCCACATCACTCAGCACTTTGTCTTGTCTGTTGGCGATGATCACGTCTGCTACATTTTTAAATTCTGCTAGATCTTTTATGACTTTAGAGTGGAAAAATTCGCTTTCCTCTAACACTGGTTCGTAGATGACCACTTCAATGCCTTTGGCCTTGATGCGTTTCATGATCCCCTGAATGGCAGAGGCTCTAAAGTTATCACTGCCTGTTTTCATCACCAGTCGGTAAATCCCAACCACTTTAGGGTTGCGCTTAATCACTGAGTCGGCGATAAAGTCTTTACGGGTTGAATTGGAATCGACAATCGCACGAATAAGGTTGTTAGGCACATCTTGGTAGTTTGCCAATAACTGTTTGGTGTCTTTTGGCAGGCAGTAACCACCGTAACCAAAGCTTGGGTTGTTGTAGTGGTTGCCAATGCGCGGGTCTAATGACACCCCATCGATGATTTGCTTGGTGTCTAGGCCGTGAGATTCACAGTAGGTGTCTAGCTCGTTGAAATAGGCAACACGAAGGGCCAAATAGGTGTTAGAAAACAGCTTAACGGCTTCGGCTTCTGTGCTGTCGGTAAAGAGTATTTCGATATCGTCTTTTATTGCACCTTGTTTAAGCAGACATGCAAATACTTCAGCTCTGTGTGAGCGCTCACCAACAATGATACGAGATGGATACAAGTTGTCATGAAGGGCTTTGCCTTCCCGTAGAAATTCAGGTGAAAAGAAAATATTCGACGTGTTGAATTTTTCATTCACACTTTTGGTGTAACCCACTGGTACGGTGGATTTAATCACCATGACAGCATGGGGGTTAATCGCCAATACATCTTGAATGACGCTTTCGACCGACTTGGTATTGAAGTAATTCGTACTTGGGTCGTAATCTGTCGGTGTGGCAATAATGACGAACTCTGCGTCTTTATAAGCTGCTTGCTTATCTAACGTCGCGGTAAAGTTCAGTGTTTTGTTTGCCAAGAAGTCTTCGATTTCCGTATCAACAATAGGTGACTGCTTGTTGTTAAGCATGGCGACTTTTTCAGGAACAATATCGACAGCAATAACGTCATTGTGCTGTGCCAGCAACATGGCGTTTGATAAGCCAACGTAGCCGGTTCCGGCAATGGCGATTTTGTATTTTTTCATCGTGTTTTCCATAAATATCAAATGTATTTTGCCGAACAACAAAATCATATCGTTCATTGCAAGTTCATATTCAACCGTCAGATCACGCCTCGTGCCTCGGCTAATCTGACCTACGGGCGCAACCTACATAACGAGCTTCTCAGCTAATCTGACCTACAGGCGGCATTTCAATTTCATTGGTAACAGCCAATCGTCAGATCACGCTTCGTGCCTCAGCTAATC
>NZ_NHTT01000028.1:0-25003 GCF_002806845.1 Marinomonas sp. ef1
AGACTTCTTTATTTAACTTAGCCTTACCGGCTTTATTGAAGACAGCAACTTGGAAAACTTCTTTCGCTAAATCAACACAAATTGTCGTATTATTATTCATGGTATGGCTCCTTTGGTTTGGTCGCCTCCCAATTTATCGGAATTCCGCTGAATTGGGGAGGAGTCCATACCATTGGCCTTCAGGCCGTCAAAAGCCGATCACACCAAACCAAACACCTTGACGTAATGAATCACGTCCCACCTAAAAACAACATGCCCTACAAAAAACCAAGCTTGTATTTACATCTCAATACCGAGAAAATGCCGCTCCAGCATTTAAAGATTTGTCTAGGAAGACCATTCTCGCATGACTATTCTCACTACACTTGGCCCATTATTAATCGCCCTACTCTTTGGTTACTGGGTCAATATCAAGTTATTCACGCCTGCACGCGTGGCAAAAGGGTTAGAACAGCTTGTGTACCTCATTTTAGGCTTAATTGGCTTTAGCCTTGGTGCGCTAGACAATTTAGCAGAAAAGCTATTTATTGCTGGTTATCAAGCCATTATTTTCTTTGTACTAATCAGCGTATTTAGCCTAGCTGGCTTATATCTAAGTGGTCTGCGTTTTGGCGGCACCCACGCAGACAGTCTTGCTCAAGGTCCATCAGACAGCAAAAACCATGCACTAATGGATGCAGCAAAAACCATTGCTTGGGTGATTGGTGGCGTCATCGTTGGGATTTTTGCCAAAGATTGGCTAACGGGCGTCGACGAACTGGTCACAGTCTTACTCTACGTGCTGCTGTTTCTGATTGGCTGCCAGCTTCGTCAAGGCAATCATCGTCTACGCAAGCTCTTTTTAAACTCACAAGGCGTTATTATCGCCCTAGTGACCATTATCACCACCTTGTTAGCGGGTTGGATTGGCAGCCTAGTTTTAGGGCTAAGTTGGAACCAAGGGCTTGCGGTTGTTTCAGGCTTCGGCTGGTACAGTTTATCTGGCATTCTTATTACAGGTTTAGGCGATCCGGTACTTGGCACCACGGCCTTCTTGCTTGATCTTGGACGTGAGATACTTGCCCTCATGCTGATTCCGTTCTTAGCACGACTAAATAGCCACATGTCCGTCGGTTATTCTGGCGCAACGGCAATGGATTTCACCTTACCCATGCTGGGCAAATTTCATGGCGCGCAAATCATCCCTGTCTGCATCGCCAGTGGCTTTATTATGAGCATTCTCGTGCCAATTCTTATTCCGTTGTTTATGGGGATTAAATAGCCTTCTTGAGCATTTAGTGAGTTCGTTAATTTATGTACTATATTTTTTAAATGCTGAGTTGTTTAGTATTAGCTTTCAATAGTAGAAATAGCACAATGGCGACTTTACAGCGTTGCCTTACATTTTTTAGGAGATTCGATGAAGGTTGCGGTTGTTGTAAATTGTTTAAAAATTGGAGGCATGGAGAGAGTTGCCTGCAACTTATCCGATGCCTTTGCGAAACAAGGCCATGATACTCACCTTATTTATCTTAAAAATCGCAAAATTGAAGTCTCCCCCAGCAACCCTAATGTCAAAATACATTTGTTTGCCCTACAAAAAATGGTGATGCTAAGCGGCATTGGTTTTATTTGGCTAATAATATCTAAATTATTAAACATCATTTTTCGTAAATCGTTCGTCATGTTTTTTGCCTATGCGGAAGCCATGGCTTTTTCTTATAAACTCAAAAAACTAGAAAAAGAAGCTGGCCGATTTGATCTTATTATTTTCCGTGGACAAGGCACTTTTTCTCATATTTGGCCACTCAAAGACCCTCGTTTTATCTTCGTTTGTGAAAGTATGCTTGACCAGTCGGTGTATGGTTCTAAATCTAAGCAGATGTTTTCATGGCTATTTTCCAACCGACATGTGGTATGTATATCCAAAGAAGCACAGCGCTCTTTTATGGATCTAATTCACAACTTCGCTATTTCATGTCAAAGCATTTCAATCATAAGCAACCCAAATAATTATGAAGAAATTAGAGAAAAAGCATCGGCTCTAGAAACCAATATTGATTACCATACAAGCCCCTATATTTTAGGTTTAGGCCGTCTTGTAGGAGGTAAAAACTTTCCATTATTAATCGACGCCTATCATTACGCACGCAACAACTTCGGCGTAACACATGACCTAGTTATCGTCGGGGAAGGTCGAGAAAAAGCTGCAATCGAAAATAAGATCAAAAAACTAGGATTAGAAAATTGTATCTTTCTAAAAGGTAAACAAAGCAATCCATTTCCTTGGTATCAGCGTGCAGACCTCTTTGTTTTAAGCTCCAAAAGTGAAGGACTAGGAATGGTACTCATTGAGGCCTTGGCTTGTGGGACACCTGTCGTTGCAACAAATTGCCCTGGTGGCGTTAGTGATATCATGCGTGGGCAGTTAAGTGACTATTTAGCAGAACAAAGCCCTGAGTCTCTTGCCGAGAAAATCGTCCTCGCCTTGAAACAAGGAGACTCCGTTCTTTTAGGCCCAGACGTCGCACAATCGCTCGCGCAGTTTGACGAAAAACATATCGTGCAACAATATTGCGACACCTACTTACCAGCTCAATAAATTTAGATTAAACGACTGCCTTACTTTACAAGAATTATTTTTATGAAAAAACTTGATTACCAGTATGCGTTACAACCAGATTGGCAAAGTGACGTACTTATAAAAAAGCAGAACACAAGTAATATATCTAATTTGACTCTGGCAGATGAAGCAAGATTCGCAGAGTTAACACAGGATGAATTTACTTGGTTGCTATCGTTTCCTTATCAATCTACTCATAAAAAAAAGCAAGGCTGTATTTCCGCTTTTTTTAATAATGAAGATCAAAATACAGTTGGCCATTCACAATTTTTTGAAGCGAATCAACAAGGCACTCGCTACCTTAATCTAAGTGGCTTATTGGCAAAAGACAAAACATTGCACCAATTACAATTGGCTTTCGAACATTGCAAAGCTCCTACTGAAGCAAAACTTTTAGGCTTTAAAAACCCCAACCTCGCTGATGGACCCATCCTTATCATTGCGCCACATGCAGACGATGCTGAACTCGCAGCATATGGCTTATACAGCGACTTTGCGGATCAAGTTTGGATTACAACAATCAATGCAGGACAAAACCTCCAGTCTTTAGATAGGCAGTATATTTCTGGGTTAGATGAAACCATAAGCGATGCAACACAGCGAAAAGCACAAATCAGAGCGTGGAATAGCATGACAACACCGCTTCTTGCCGGCGTTAAGTTTGAGCGATTGTCTTCCCTTGGTTATTTCAATCTAACCAAAGAATCGCTTTATCAAACGCCAAAAGAGCCACAAAGCGATAAAGCTTTCCCAGCGCTAACACCGCAAATAAGTCGCACATTTAATACGCTAAAACTTCCGAATGATGAACAGAATATTAGTTCTGGACAATTACTAATCGAAGATCTAACTAGCCTACTAGAGCAAATTAAGCCTTCAACTGTACTAGTAACAGAACCAGAGATAGACCCTCATCCAGAACATATTATGTCAGCTTATGCCTTAGCCTTAGCCATCGACAAAAGCAGCCATGTGCCAAATAGAGTTCTGATGTACGTAAACCATTTGCGCAAAATAAAGAAGTTCCCTTACGGCCCAGAGCACTCTAGAACGGGGCTAGCACCATGGTATGACACTAAATCGATATTTGGCCATTATTCTTGTTATAGCCATCAACTCGATATAAATACACAAAAAGATAAAGTCGTATCTTTTGACTCAATGCACGACCTACGCAGCAAACCGAGAATTCAGAAGATGTTAAAAAAATGGTGGCATAGCAAAATACTAAAAAGCCATTATAAATATTACGGTTACCACAACTATTTCTTAACGCACATTAAAGCCAATGAGGTCTTCACTTTTGTAGATGGACAGACCTTTAGTCAGTCATTGATTCACTCTATAGACCAAGGTTAAAGCACTAGTTTTATAACGATTACATCCATCATAGGTATTTTGTCGCACTAAAGCGCGAATCGACAAAATACCTGAGCCCAAGCTTTAACATAGAAACGTCAATAAATTGTAAATAGAGCCAGACAAACAAACTTGCTTTAGCAAACACCGTCATGCTTTTGTAAAAGCGATTGTATAGATAAAGAACAGCGGATTAATCTCAACCTACGTCTTGTGCTTTGTGAGACCGTTCTATCTTTTGTAACTCAAACAAAGTGTGCAGGTGAAGGGGTCGCTTTGATAACATGAACGTATATAAACTGGCATAAATAGCCAACCTTATGTTAGAACATTCATGTTAAACAAAAACGACGGATCTGATTTTGCAAAGCACAAGGCGTATACCATTGTTCCTGCTTTGTTTTCGCCCCAAGAAATGCTGGTAAAAAAATATGCGAATTGAACTCCGTCTTAATGCTTCACGTCACTAAATGATAAATCAACAAACAATGGAACACCTTTTCTTATGAAAAAAATAGCTATGAAAAAAACTCTTATTGCGGCGCTGGTCATGTCATCTGTTTCTTTTGCGTACGCAGCCGACAGCTCAATTAAACTAGACACTAAAGAGCAACGCCTTGGTTACAGCATTGGCACCATGTTTGGTTCTCGCATGTCTCAGGATTTCTCTGAACTAGATATGAAAACCTTTATGGCAGGCTTCCAAGATTCATTTGCTGGTAAAGAAGGCAAAATGAGTATGGATGAAGTAACTAAAACCATCCAAGACTACCAGCAAGAACAAATGGCAAAAGCTCAGCTTGAAGAAGAAAAAGCATCTGAAGAAGCAAAAGCCGCTTCTGCAGCATGGCTAAAAGAGAAAGAAGCCGAAGATGGCGTGAAAAAAACAGAGTCTGGTTTGCTTTATAAAGTTATCACCGCGGGTAAAGGCGACAAACCTAGCGCAACAGACACAGTAAAAGTGGATTATGAAGGCAGCTTAAGTGATGGAACTGTGTTTGATAGCTCTTACAAACGTGGTGAAGCCATTACCTTCCCACTAAATGGTGTAATTCCTGGCTGGACTGAAGGTCTACAACTTATGCCGGTTGGCTCAAAATATGAACTATACATCCCAGCTGATTTAGCTTACGGTCCTGGTGGCACAGGCCCTATTCCACCAAATGCAGCGCTTAAATTTGTTGTTGAACTGCATGATATAGAGAAGCCAGAAGCACCAAAAGCAACGAAATAAATTATTTGTTCTATAAAATAAAAAATGGCTGTCGTGATCGATGGCCATTTTTTATTTAAGCCACTTTTGACAAGAAAAGCCCCCTTCTTCAAGAAAATGACTACTCAGATGAATATCTTATATACCCCTTCCCATAACTCTTTGTATAATTACGCAAAAATTGCCACTTAATATTGATATGCCCTTATAGAAAACCAAATACACGAGCTTAAAATGACATCAGTTTCTACCAGTTTAGCAAATGCATTCAAACGACGCACACCAGCAGAACAGCCAACTTGGTTAATCCTTCTAGGAATCATCTCAATTGCACTTTATGCTCTCACAAGAACAGGCTTCTCAGAGATCGCAGGTGTCGCATCCGCTATAGCCACACTCGCAGGTTTCTGGGGATTATTTAAATACGGCAAAGTGGTCAACAGCCACATACTATTTCGTTTTGTCTGGATAGCTATCTTATTCCAATTAATTTCATGGGGATTATCTCAGTATGTTACCCCTGAATGGGCGGAAAGCTCACCTAAATTGGATAAGATAACTCGTTGGTTTGTTTTCATTCCGTTAGCTTGGTGGGTGGCCCAATACAAAAATGCCACTTGGCTCGTCTGGGGCTGTGCAGCACTAGGAATACTCGTATCTCCTTGGGTAACTGGAGATGGGCTAGATGAAATTATTCGAGGGATAAATGGACAACGTGTTTTCTTCGGTCTTCGTCAGGAACAACACGCAAGTTTATTCTTTGGCGTTATTTTGATAGGTTTTTTATGCTTTACTCGCACACTTCTAAGTAAAAGCAAATGGTTAGCAATCCCTCTTTTTCTTGCTATTGCTTACTGTATCCTCATTATTTATATCAACTCATCTCGTCAAGCTTGGCTTGCGTTACTGATTACGGCATTTTTTATGGCCAGCTATTTCACTGTTAAGCGCTTTAAAAAAGCAACAGGAAAGCAGAAAACCACAACCTTAGGAATATTTCTAGCGGGGATATTAAGCTTAGGCATCATAATATCCAACAATGAAACTATAGTAGAACGTGTAATGCTTGAAAAAGAAGCTTTAAACGCCATTGCCTCGCTAGACTTTGATGATGTGCCCTATTCGAGTTTTGGTATACGTCTTCATAGCTGGGTAGCGGCAACAGACTTCATAAAAGCCAAACCCATATTTGGTTGGGGAAGCAATGGTAGAAGTCTTGTTATGAAAAAAACAGAATGGCTACCAGATGATATAAGAAAAGATTTCGGGCACTTGCATAACATCTATATTGAGATGCTGGTTAACTTTGGCATTGTAGGATTAGCTTTTTATATTAGTATCTGGGTCGTAACGGCAAAGAGCCTTTTTAGACAAATAAGAGCTGGAAAAATAGAAAAACAAGTTGGTTATTTCTTTATGAGTTTTGTCTGCTTCTGGAGCATTATGAATTGCTTCGAAGCCTACCAAAATTTCTGGACAGGTGTTTTTTACTTTACGATATTTATGACAGGTATACAGGCCCAAATATGGCGCGCAAAATATAATTTTAAAGAATAAATCTTAGTTATAAAAATCTAAATATTATTGACTAGCTAAGTTAACAGCAGAGAAATACGTGAAAAAAAGTTTAGCATTAAAAGAACACAGCACATCACTTAGTATCATACTAAGAATCATAGATTGCCTTGGGCTATTAAGTGCCGGACTATTAAGTTACTGGTTAAGGTTTTCAAGTCTTAGCCTTGATTTAACATATAAAAATGTCCTACTACTCGGCGTGCTACTTGGAGCAGCAAGCCTGTCCTTTTTTGGCGCCTATAGGGCATGGCGAGGGGCATCATTCACGTCTGAGATAAGATGTGTTCTTAGTGCGACATTAACAACATTTTTGCTACTAATCATCAGTGGATTTGTTACCCAATCTTCCGATTTATTCTCTCGTATTTGGGTAGTAAGTTGGCTGTGTACCTCTACCGCTACAATATTGAGCTATAGATTTTTGCTTCGAAAGTCCCTAGGGGCATTAAGAGCAAAAGGCTTCAACATCAGAAGCGTGATTATTATTGGTGATGGAGAGCTGGCACAACAAGTTCTAGAGCGACTAAAACAACACCCTGAAATGGGGTTAGTCGTAAAAGGGATACTTAGTACACAAGACCAAGCCATCGATAAACATGAAATTAACTCTGTACCATTACTAGGCACATTAAATGATCTAGATAAAATAGTTAAAAATCACAAAATAGATCAGGTTTGGATTGCTCTTCCAATGAGCGAAGTGCAAAAAATGGAACAAGTACAATCCGCTTTAAGCAACACTTCTATCGTGATTCGAATGGTACCCGATATCTTTGGCTTTAGACTCTTAAATCAATCCATGACGGAAGTTGCTGGTTTACCCGTTATAAACATTTCAACCTCTCATATGCTTGAAGGTAAAAACCGTTTTCTAAAGTCCCTAGAAGACAAAATACTGGCTTCTATTATACTGTTACTCATAAGCCCAATTTTAGTAGCCTTAGCCATCACTATAAAGCTAACGTCCAAAGGGCCGATCTTATTTAAACAATATAGAACAGGCGCCAATGGGCAGGACTTTAAGGTTTATAAGTTTCGGTCTATGGTGGTTCACAATGAGGAAGATGGAAAAGTAACACAAGCAACAAAAGGGGACAGTAGAATAACCCCTATCGGTGCTTTCATGAGAAGAACATCTTTAGATGAACTACCGCAATTTATTAATGTACTTCAAGGCAGGATGTCCATTGTTGGGCCAAGACCCCATGCACTTGCACACAATGAGCATTATAAAACACTTGTTGAATCTTATATGCGCCGCCATATGGTCAAGCCTGGCATCACTGGCTGGGCACAAGTAAATGGCTTTCGCGGGGAAACCGATACAATAGACAAAATGGAAAACAGAGTTGAATACGACCTATACTATATTGAAAACTGGTCTGTATGGTTTGATTTAAAAATTATATTTCTAACTATATTTAAAGGGTTTATTCACAAAAATGCCATATGAAAAACTTCATTCTAAACCCTATTCCAGTAACTCTTATACATAGAAAGCCTACGAGATATACCAACGCCCAAAATTTTATGGATGGTTCCAAGCTTGTAGCCAGTATATTTGGCAATTGATGTAAAGGCAGAAGGCAATATCCATCTATAGTTTCCCCTAATATAAAGATAACTCAACTGATCCATTGCAAATTTAACACCTTCTCCTTCAACAGCACCCAACTCCTTAAGCATCCAGGATTGTGTGGAGTGAAAGACACCGATATCAAAATAACGCTTAAACTCTTGAAAAACTGAATAATTATGAGAGTGCTTCACTTGGGCATCTGCAACATAAGCGACTTTTTTATTGTGTATTAGTGCTTTAGCTGCAACACAAGCATCCTCCCCTAAAATCAAATGCTCAGGAAAACCACCAATTGAGCGTAAGAAATCAAGACGATAAACAGAAAACGAGTTAGAGAAAAAAGACTTTTTAAACCCATTAGGAAAATCAGCAGCTATATGAGTAACATAGCTATTAGTATGGTAATTACTATATCTCGCATGGCTTGCTAATGGGTTAGCATCAAGGTGCGGTAATTGACGACCATAGGCACAAACAATCTCAGAATCATTTTCAAGAATAGATACCAAACTAGAAACAGCGTCTGCTCCTTCTAAAAGCGCATCTTGAGTCAAAAATACCACAAACTCCGTCTCTATATCTTTTAATGCATAAGACCGGGTTCCGCCGTGATCAAAGTCTTTTTGATCAATCTTCTCCACCTCAAAATGAAAATTTTGAGCTGTCTCACGTGTATCATCACGTGAAGAGGAATCAATCACTTTCACTCTAAATGGCCTAGGCACTTGCTCGGCTAACCGACGAGCAGACTCTTTCCACAGCGCGCCACCGTTATAGGTAGGAACAACAACCGTAATATTCTTCATTTTAATTTACTCAACACAGAAAAAAGACCAGCCATCCAAAAAGAAGCGTCCAGCTCAATACGACTAAGCAACTCTGTCGACATAACCGAATACTCTGGACGTTTCGCCGGTGTAGGATACAGATCAGAACTAATCGCTTTAAGCTGAGGGCTCTTATCAATCACACCTAACGCTTCAGCTCTGTAAAAAATAGCCCGAGCAAAGCCATGCCAACTGGTTGGTGTATCACCACAATAGTGATAAATCCCCCAAGTCAGCACTTTGCCATGATCATGTTGTTCACAAATGTGCAAAATAGCCTTAGCCAAATCGCCAGCATACGTTGGGCAACCGTATTGATCGGCCACCACACTAAGTTCATCACGCTCTTTCGCCAAACGCACCATGGTTTTGACAAAGTTATTGCCATATTCGCTAAATACCCAAGCCGTCCGCAAAATAATGTGTTTCTCACACGCAGCTTTTACAGCTCGCTCACCCACTAACTTAGACGCGCCATAAACCCCCTGCGGATTAGTCTCATCCGAAGGTAAATAGGGCTCAACCGCCGCACCATCAAAAACGTAATCGGTGGAAACATGAATCAAAGGAATGCCTAAAATAGCTGCTTGTTTCGCCAAGAGTTCCGGGCCAGTAGCATTCACTAGGTAGGCATTGTCTGCATCGGTTTCAGCCTTGTCCACCGCCGTATAAGCAGCGGCATTAACAATGATATCCGGCTTCACTTGCTGAACGATCGCCGCCAAAAGTGAAGCATCAGCAATATTCAACTCAGCCGACCCATAAGCAAATAACTTGTAATTCGTATTCTTTAAAACGTCTTGAAAACAACGACCAAGCTGACCATTCTTACCAGTGAGTAAAATACGCATCAGACCAACTCACCCAATGCCAGACCACTCTGATCTTTAGCAGACAAAATCGGCTCAATGCCTTCCGGCCACGCGATACCTACCGTAGGGTCATTCCACATCAAACAGCCTTCGTCTGACGGATCATAATAATCGGTGCACTTATATTCAAAATCCGCCACATCCGATAACACAACAAAGCCATGGGCTAAACCTGGCGGCACCCAAAACTGACGTTTATTGTCTTCTGATAAAATAACTCCAGCCCATAAACCATATGTGGGCGAATCTTTACGGATGTCTACAGCGACATCAAATACTTCACCACGCACAACACGCACTAGCTTGCCTTGCGGTTTGGTCTTTTGAAAATGCAAACCGCGTAATACGTTTTTTCCAGATCGGGAGTGATTATCCTGCACAAAGGACAAATCAATTCCGGCCATTTCCTTGTAACGTTCAGCTTGGAACGTTTCCAAGAAAAAACCGCGCTCATCACCAAACACCTTAGGTTCAATGATCAATGCACCCTCAATTTGAGTATTTATAACATTCATACTTGCTGTCTCTTTTTGAGCGTCTTTTATTGATAACCGTCAGCCACTTTAAGCAAATACTGACCATAGCCAGTTTTTTTCAATGCATTACCAGAAGCCACCAGTTGCTCTTGGGTAATCCACTTCTGACGGTAAGCAATCTCCTCCAAACACGCTACTTTCAGGCCTTGGCGATGCTCAACTGTCTGTACAAACTGCCCGGCTTCCAGCAAAGAATCGTGTGTTCCTGTGTCCAACCAAGCAAATCCACGGCCCAGTAGAGACACATGCAAATCACCGCGCTGCAAATAAGCCAAGTTCACATCGGTAATCTCTAACTCACCACGTACAGAGGGCTTGATATTCTTAGCAATCTTCACCACATCATTATCATAAAAATACAACCCTGTGACCGCATAAGGAGATTTAGGTTTGGCAGGCTTCTCTTCAATACTCACTGCTTTACCCGCCTCATCAAAGGCCACAACACCAAAGCGCTCAGGATCAGACACATGATAACCAAATACTGTCGCGCCTTTATCAAGAGACGAGGCTTGCTTTAACTTTTCAGAGAAGTGCTGACCAAAGAAAATATTATCACCCAGCACAAGGGCCACATTATCATCACCAATGAAGTCTTCACCGATAATAAACGCCTGAGCCAAACCATCAGGTGACGGCTGTACCGCATAAGTTAACTCAATACCAAATTGACGACCATCGCCCAGCAAATGCTGAAAACTGGCTAGGTCCTCCGGCGTAGTGATAATCAACACCTCACGAATGCCCGCCAACATCAGCACCGATAACGGATAATAAATCATCGGTTTATCATAGATAGGCATCAGTTGTTTTGACGTGGCCAATGTGAGCGGATGCAAGCGTGTACCGCTCCCTCCCGCTAGAATAATGCCTTTGCGTTTTTTCATACTCGACCTTTTATGCGTGTTCGCCAATACGATGTAATTGATAGTCACCGTTTAACACACGCTGCCACCAGTCTTGATTGTCTAAATACCATTGTACCGTTTTGCGCATGCCCGTCTCAAAAGTTTCTTCGGGCTTCCAGCCTAGCTGGTTGGCAATTCTGCTGGCATCAATAGCATAACGCACATCATGGCCAGGACGATCTTTCACATAGGTGATCAAATCTTCATACGCCTTAACACCTTGTGGTTTAGTGGGCACCAACTCTTCTAGCAAAGCACAAATCGTCTTCACCACATCGATATTACGTTTTTCGTTATGACCGCCAATGTTGTAGGTTTCACCAACCTTCCCCTCAGTCGCCACTTTAACCAAAGCGCGCGCATGGTCTTCCACATACAACCAATCACGAATCTGTGAACCATCGCCATACACTGGCAAGGCTTTTCCCGACAAAGCATTCAAAATCACATGAGGAATAAGTTTTTCAGGAAAATGATAAGGCCCATAATTGTTAGAGCAGTTCGTTACAATCGTCGGCAAACCATAGGTACGCAACCAAGCACGCACCAAATGGTCCGAGCTGGCTTTACTGGCAGAATAAGGCGAACTAGGCGCATAAGGCGTGATTTCAGTAAACATTGGCAGCTCACCATCAACTTCTTCATCAGGGTGTGGCAAATCGCCATAGACCTCATCAGTCGAAATGTGATGAAAACGAAATACAGATTTTTTTTCTCCAGATAGCCCCATCCAATACTTACGGCTCGCTTCCAATAAAGTGTACGTACCAACCACATTGGTCTGAATAAAATCACCAGGACCATCGATAGAACGGTCTACATGACTTTCCGCAGCCAAATGCATCACAACATCTGGCTGGTGTACATTAAATACTCGATCTAACTCAACAGCATCGCAAATATCAACTCGCTCAAAAGCATAACGCGAATCATGCAATGACTCAGGAATAGACTCTAAATTCCCTGCGTAGGTCAGCTTATCCAAGTTGACAACACAATACTGAGTGCTGCCCAATAAATAACGCACAACGGCACTGCCAATAAAACCCGCACCGCCTGTTACTAAAACTTTCATTTGGCTTCCTTATTCATAAATATTAATAAAATAGCGTTAAATAATCGCTAAAATTTTTTATAAATGACATGTTAAAATTTAAATATATAAAACATAATAAAAAACTGCATTTAAAACTATTTTCTCATATCTATGAAACTAAATTATTCAATAAATCTTGATACTCTTCTGGCACACCACAAAAAACAACTTCATTACGGGAAATACAATGATAATGAATTTCCAAACCTCTATTAATTAACAGATTATAAAGAGGAGCTATATATAATTCCCCTTTCTCCCACTTTTCCTTTGGAAATTTCAGATAACTATCAAACGCTTCTAAAAAATCATTCATAGAGGAAAAATAATACAAACCTGTACTACATAAATTTGAGATGGCTTTTTTTTCAGCCGTTTCAGCTACTCTAGTAGAGTGACTATTCAAGGGCTTTGCAAAAGACCAATTTTCACCATCACCTTTAAAGACCTCCAAATACCCATCACCTAAAACTGACAGATCAGGAAATACAAAATCCTTTCTAAACGTATCAATATTAAATATTGTTAAAGATTCATTTGTATAATTGCCTGTTTTTTCTTTCCAAAGCCTTATTCCCAAGGCAACTGACTCGGCTTGCCCTCTAGTATTTTCACTAAGACTAACAATGTGAAAACTTTTAATGCCTAATAATTTTACCCTTTTCTCGACAAAATCTATCGTATCAAACACATCTCGGACAATAAAAAGAAAACTATGTGTCAAAAAATATGCTTTAAAACTTTCCACAGAATGATCGAACAAGCTCTTTTCATGAGCATAAAGCATATATTTTGGCCTATCATAACCAGCCTTAAAAAACCGGGAGCTTAGCCCAGCCATAGGAATAACTATCATTTATTGTACCTTAACATTAATTGATATATTCGAAATGCATTGGCAAATAATGCATCTTGCCTATTTTCATCATCACTATGAAGCGGCAGCATAGATAGGAAAAGTTGAATTTGCATAGCCATTAAGCTAACAGCAGATATACCAAATTCACGTTTTATAAGTGTCATAAAAAAATTTTGAATTTCTTTTTTGCGTTCATCTACTTCGATACTAAATAATATTTCTCTTTGATTAATAGCAACTTGATGATGTCCAGCAATAATCCAATCGTACATACCAATTATCGAATGACTTAACTTAGCAATATCGTATCTAATATCTCCCCATATACTAATGTTACCATTCGGTGTTATACCCCTTGGGTCAATCGTTTTGATACGATTAGAACGAAAATCATAAAAAATATTGCTAAAACAAAAATCTCCATGAAGGATAGACACAGAAAATTCATCTTCTCTAGGTAAGTGTTTTTTGGAGTCTTCCAACATCATACGCAAAGAAATTGTCAATTCCTGATTAAAAGTCCACATTTCATCAAGATTAATCGAATTTTCGCTGCAATAGTTTAAAAGACGAGAATCTGTTTTTTTTCCAAATAGTTCTTCTAATGTATTTACTTCACTTACACTTTCTCGAGGTTTTTCCTTATAACATTCTGATAAAAAACCAACACTTTTATTAATGATTTTCTTCCAAATATGCACAGGAAGCTCACTAAAAACATAAAGTTCATTTAGTGTCGTGTTTTGCAAATACTCTAAACGATAAGAAATCGACTTTTCAAAGCATTTCGCACCTAAATACTGAGGAATATAGCCTCGTAACGAAAAAGGTAATACCGAGAACCAATTCGCTTCAGCTGTAATTTTGCTATTTTTTTCGCTAGTCTTTTCAATCCAATCAGCAGTGACTATTAACTCATTAAATGAACGCTGAGTTGTAAAATCTGACTTAGAACTATAGTAGGTATTCACATGTCCAAAATCCAGCCAGTTTTTAGTAAATATGGCCTTTAAATTTTTCGATTTTTTGTACTGATTTACACCATCAAGAAATTGCCAATTACACTGTATTACTGAACGCATGAGTTCTCGGGCATCACTAAATGTAAAATATCCACAAACCACATTTTGTGTATTGTTATCAATCTTACCATTCGCTTGTTGTAACCATTCCTCTTCGTTCTCTACCACAATAGCCCAATCATAGTAATCTTCAACCTCAGATATACACACAAAATCATCATCTTGTGGAACATCTGTCAAAAGTGTATCACCATAGAGAATACGCAATGGATCATTGTAATGATGCTCAGACAAAGTAACAGCTGCGACAAGAGACGCGCCAAGACTAATGCCATCAGCTAACTTAATCACCGTGACATTTAATTGGTTAAGCAAATGCTGATCTGTACTCGATACACAATACGACTCAGGAAGAGACAAATATACGTTAGAACCTTTTGGAGCCAACTTTACTTGATGTTGATAAAGACGGCGATTTCCTAAAGGCAAAAAACTTGGAGGAATTTTTCCAAACTCCGATTGCAACTCTTGATCTACATAAGCTGCAGACATAATTAAAAACATTGCTTTTCCTTGGCGAGGAGTTCAGTAACCTCTTTATAGCTCATTGATGCAAACTCTGATGGCCGAACCGCTCTATCATCTACATAAAAACCTTCATTACCGCACCACGGTTTACCAACTAAGATTTCATCATACGGAACATCATTTTTATCTAACCATTCTATGATAACTGGCAATGTATAAATATTAATCTTACCAATATTTGCACCATAAGTGCGCATATTTCGTGCTGTGTTAATTACAATTGAAAAACCATTATCTCGATATTCCCTAAGCTTTGCTACAACATCTAAATTTGGAAAGACATCAGAGTAATCTCTATCACTCAAAATTGTTATCGTACCATCTAAATCGACTACTATTTTTTTCAAAACATATCTCCAAAAAATTAATAATTTCTCACATAGAAATCACTATGAACCAAAAAAATCTTTTAAAAAATTAATTTATTTTTTTAAAACTTAGAAAATCATCTATTTTTTTGGAAATATATTTCACTTCACTTATAATAAGTCGAGATGATTCATAAATCCCCTCAGCACCAACAGGAGTTGAAATAACATAAGAACCAGCACCCAGCATCTGCAATACTTTTATTTTAACACCAGCACCAAACAACAATGGAACAAGACAGAAATCCGACTTTTTAAAAATTATCTCTGGATCATCTACTGCTCCAGTAACATGTATTCTCTCACATAGTTTAGACAGCAATATTAGAGACAGTTTAGGAGATAAGCCAACAATCCAAAAATGTAATTTTTTATCTTTTATCCTGAAAAAATGAAAAATAATAAAAAACACAATTGACCAGTGATTCTCTGGCCGCGACATATTCCCAAAAAAAACAGCATTCCTATTATCATCGAATTTTTTTACTAATTCTTCTGCGGAAATCGAGTCTTTTACAACCCCTGCTTTATAATTAATATCTTTTACTATATGTGTCTTTTGATTTATTCTAAGTAAAGGTAGAACCAAGTCCATATCTTTTGTTGACAAAAAGAATATTTCGTCACATTTTCTAATCAAAAATAACTCTGTAAAAGTAACTAACTTTGTAAATAACCGCTTCAAAATAGAACGGCTAATACGTTGAAAAACTATATCATGCGCAAAATATATGATTTTTTTATTTTTTATATGACAAGAAAAACCTAAAGATGATGGAAAGTCCAACCATATAAAATCATAATCATTTTGCTCTATTTTTTTCTTCATTAATTTCACAACGGAAAAGTTAACTCGTGAAAAAAACCAAGGCGCCAAAAAGCTAAAATTGAAAAAATTATAGAAAATAGATAAAACTGCCTTAATTATGTTTGTATCTAATATTGTGTAGGATTTACATTGATGAACAACACTTTCTTTTGCAGTCTGACGAGATGGAGCATTTACAATAACATCCACATCATATCCTTTAGACAGAAGGCTTTCGAGCGAATGTCCACATATTGCCTCACCAGCCCCGATATTTCCTTCAGCATGGGGGTGAAACGAACTTATAAATAGAACTTTAGGCATGATTTTTAAGTACCTTCCATAAAATTAATTTTTCAATCTATACTCAAGTTTAATAGTTATTAAGCAGATCCAAAAAAAACCTTTAATATATAAACTGCTCGATCAAACTGTTTACGTTTCAATCGATTTAATATAACACCTAGCAACCCGATACGAACAAAAAAAGTATATTTCGGATAGAACTTTTCACTAAATACAATTCTATTTTTTATAGATAGCAAATCAGAGCATTTACTTTTTTTAAGAACATGACCAGTACTCCCACCTTCTTTATGAAAAACAATAGAATTGGTACTGATACTATGTTTAAATCCAGCAGAAAAAGCTCTGCAAGTAATATCTAACTCCTCAAAATATAAAAAATAATCTTCACATAAAAGGCCAACAGTTTCTAACAATTCTTTTTTTATAAGCATAGAAGCGCCTATTACATAATCGATCTGAGAGGAAACTTCATCATCATCAAAGACTGTATTGCTTGCTTTATATGCAGCGTAATGACGAGTAGTGCCTAACCAACGATTATAGGTCCCCCCTAATCCTTGTAGTATTGTTCTATCATGGTGATAAACCATTCTAGACCCACAAATACCTATTGTCTCATCTGATTGACTACGCTCTACCATATGATACAAAGATTTTGGAGTAACCTCTGTATCATTATTTAACAGCCAAACATAACTCATATCAGCTTGATTTAAAGAAAATCTAATACCAACATTATTTCCACCAGAGAAACCTAAGTTGTCACCTGTTTGAATCAAATAAACGGCATCTTCATTTTCAATGTCATAACTTTCCGCATCAAATCGAGTGAGTTCTACTAATTTTTTTTCACAAAAAACAGGGATTTCACCAACTTTATCACGAATCAATTCATATGAACCATCAAGAGAGTTATTATCACAAATAACAACTCTATATTTCACACCCTCTAATAAAGACAAACTTTTTAGACATGCAATAGTGTCTTCCGCTCCTTTCCAATTCAAGATAACTATATAAACATATTCATCCATTTTTAATTCTCTTTATAGCTTCTAAATATCCATACCTATTGTAGCTATCAGGCTCAAGATATGTTCCTTCTGCCCATTCATTCCAAGCATTAACAAATATAAAGGGAACATCTTGCTGAACACATCGAATATATTGTTTTGATAAATAATGATGAAAAGCCTTTGGAGAAGCACCATGCATAATCAATCCACGCTCAGCTTTTCTTGCTGTATTATCCCAATCAACAAATGCACCAACATAGTTATTCTTTGTCAATTGACGACTCAAAATATTTTCCCAAATAGTGCTATAGGAAATTTGATCTTCTATTATGTATGGTGTTCGAAGAATCCGATTCAATAAATGACGAAAGCGAATTGACAATCCACGCTTATATCGAATATAACCTTTAAGATGGTGACCTACAGTGTGCATAGGCTCAAAATCGATAGTTGCATCAAATCCATTTACTTCAAAAGGATCTTTAAAGCTTGTATTCATGGAGACGAGGTGTAATCCAGACAATCCTTTCTCAACAGCAAGACGATTCCAACAGGCTAACATATCATCTAAACAAGGAATGCTAGCAGCTCGGTAAATTAGAATCATTGGCTTACCATTTACTCTAATATATCGGTCATCTTTAAAAGCTTTATACAAATAATTAAAATGAGAAATCCAATCAGACTCATCTCCATATGCCTGAGGCATAATAACTTCTTTTTCGCCACCATCCCAAGCTCGAGTCCACGGCTCATTTGCCCAAGACAAACAAAAAGGCATATCAATATCTTGATTTTCAAGTAAGATCTCTAGAGGTTTTTGTAGAAGCTGTTTACCATTGAACCAATAATGATAAAAACACACGCCATCAACAGAATACTTGGCCATCAAATCAGCTTGCCAACGCAACGAATTTGGGTCGTCTAGCATATAATAATTATTATCTTTCGGTATACGAGGCTGATGATGCCCCTTAAAAAAGGACTGTGCTTTTCTTACATTCGTCCATTCGGTAAATCCTTCCCCCCACCATTCATCATTTTCAGGAATCTGGTGATACTGTGGAAGATAAAAGGATAAAATTTTAGTTTTCATTTAAATACCTTTTGACTCTAGCTGGCGAACCATGAGCAACAGCATTACTAGGAATATCTTGAGTTACGACGGAATTAGCACCAATAATAGAATTATTACCTATAGAAACACCGGGTAATACGCAAACGTTGTCACCTAAAAAAACGTTGTCACCTATATACACGGGCTTGCTAATTAAAGGTTCTAAGTGATGAATTTCTTGAATAGACTGACAAAGCCCATGACTGTGATCGATAATTAAGCATTTACTACCAATTAAAACGTCATCACCTATTATAACTTTCTCAACACATCCAATATGAACAAACTCGCTCATTTTCACATTGTTGCCTATCGTCAATACTGGCTTATAAGTACTGCTGTAGAAAGAATCAACAGCCTCTATCCAACAAAAACGACCTATATAAACCCCTCGCCCTATTTCTATATATTCACATCTATCTAACCTAACATTCGAAGACACGTAAATAGTATTATTATTTAACTTCCAGTTCCAATAACTAGATCTAAACTTATTGAAAACCTTAATAAAAAACAAAAAAAAACCGAAAAAAAACTTCATATCTTTTCATACTCATCCAAATATTCATATGTTTTTTTGCTAGGGCAACCATCTAAAATCAAAAGATAATCGCCCCAACTAATCATACTTAAAACATCTTCACTTGAATAAAAATCACTTCCGACAAGGCAATATTCTTTGGCAGTATATTTATACCAAAAAATATCTATGACCTCCTTATCGATTATAATTATTTTTTCTCTAATGTAACTATAATAATCATCGACACTCAACACATCATAATATCCATATTTATTCGCATGATTAAAGTGAACATAAATCTCTGCTATTTTAGCAGAGACAATATCTCTTACACGATAAGACTCATCATGAAAGTTAATCTTATATTTTTTTCTTTCATCAAGTTCTATATTCCACATATCTAAAAGAATGTCAGCTTTAGAAAACTGAAACATATCACACAATGACCAAGGCCTATACTTACAAGAAGACATGGAAAGTTCTATAATTTTATTCGGGGCAGTCATGTATAAGTTATGCAAAATCTTAAGGGTCGCAGGGTTATAAAACCGTTGGTCAGACCTTGTTTTTATTAAAAACTCAGCTCCTAGTTCTTTTGCTTTCAACATACCACATCTAGAGCTTACTATTTGATAGTTAACATTGTGAAGACCTGAGTTAGTAGGTTTTTCAGATAAAACCACACTACAATAACTCTCTAAATCTAAAATTTTCTCATCTGATAACTCACCATGCCATGATGAAAAAACTATAATCACAGATTCTCCAAATAATTTTCTGTAAAGCTGTATCGTTTCAAATGTGAAATTATTTTTTAGAACTATAGGCCCCTGAATCATAATTGCAAAAGCAGGCAACTTAACTTCTTCAAGAAAGCTTTCTCTTTTATGTACATCCTCAGAATATTTTGGTCGAAAATGTACTGTAACGAAATCCTTCCCACATCCAGATTGGTTAATAACATGTGCTAAATATAGAAAAACTTTTTTCGTATAATTCGAGAAAAAGAAATTCAAAGAGCTTACGATAAAAAATATTATTTTCTTAAACACAAGAGCTCCTCATTAGAAAACCCAACCTTTTCAATGCAATATATCTATTAATGAAGAAATTGGACACTTGACCTACAGCTATTGCTAAAGCCACATTCACGATTGTTTTTTCAAACAGGTTAGCAATAGACCAAGTCAAAAGCGACAAAATGATAAAACCTAGATTGGCGACCAAGATAACTCTAAAGTTAATTTCAATTTGATTTACTATTGAATAACCTACTTCAGAAGATATTAAAGAGTTTGCAACAAACAAAAAAAACAATACAGCTATAACCAAATTAAATTTTTCAGCTTCAATCTCAATAGAGAAAAAATCAAAAACGTATGGAAGAAGAAAATAACAAAAACTAAAACAAAAAAAGAATGCAAAAGGAAAAAATACAGAAACCTTACTCAGTAAGAGAATGATCTCTTTAAAGTTTTTATTCCTGTAAAAATCCACCACCTTATTAACAACAATCTGATGTGTTGGCATATACAAAACATTTAATGCTGTGTCAGAAACCCTTTTAGCGTAAAAGAACAACGATGAATAACCAGGAGGATAATAACTCGTTGCAAACGCAATACCAAAGCCTAAATATACATTATGTATATTGTTAACAGATTTCATTTTTAAACTTTTCTTTAAAATATCATAACTTTTATTTTTAAGAAAAACCTTGGAAAAACCTATTTTTCTGACAACATAAACAAACATTACAAAGAATGAGAGAGCAAAACCCAAAACATAAACCTCTGCAACGTTGTTCAAACTAATAGAAAAACCTAAAGCATATGAAAAAACAAACAACAACAATATAAAAAGGCGAGGAACAATGTCAAAGACATTAGACACCTTGATTTTCCCTAATGCAATTAAAGTGCTTAATAGAACCTGAAAAGGCGTATAAAAAAACAACAACAAGAACAAAATCTCTAGATAATCAGTTAACACAATAAATCTTTCTGAAAAAACAAATAAACCTTTAAATAAAAAAAGAGAGAGAAACAAAAAAACAGTAAAGACAAGACCTAATAAAAAGACAAACTTAAAATAAGAAGAAAAAATAACATTAAAACGCTTCTTTCTATCATAGTAAGCTCTGACAACTATCAAATACTGTTCACTTAACATTTGATATATCAAAAAAAATGTAGTCAGAACTATCATACTGATAAAATATGCATCAGCCTCTATTGAGGTACCAAAAATCTTATAAATATATAATGTATTGGCAAGCCCAATAAGAACAGAAAATCCTATAACAATATTATTAGATATTTTTATCATCGATAATCTTCTAAAAAAACATAAATCAATTAATGTTACTCAATATATTATTCACGATATTTTTTGAAACATACAAACCTCTAGATTCCACATAACACCTCAACTCAGGCGCATTACCAGACGGCCGTAAGTGAACAATATCCCCACTATTGAGTGTCATTCGAAGTCCATCGGTTTCATCAATTGAAACAACCTCTAGCACTTCACTTTCTTGCGCTATTGCTGATAGCAGCTCAGTTTGTTTCGCTTTGCTCGTTTTTATATCGGCTATAAGCTGTTTACTGACATCTGTTGGAATGTCTTTAATTCGATCACTAGCGGTATAACGGCCTGGATAGTTAGCCGTTAATTGGCTAATTGGGAGAGCTTGCTCATAGGACATTGCTAGTACAATTAAAGCAGGTAATACTGAATCTCGCGTTGGTAAAGCGTGTAATACTTGATTATTAACAACAAAATCAGCACCAACTAAAAAACCGCCATTGGCTTCATAACCAACAACTCTGGCATCTGGTGATTGTTGCAGCAAATATTCCATACCTGCGATGACATAAGGCGAGCCAATTCTAGTTCTCAGCGAGATCCGTTCAGGGCTTTGCAATGTACCTCTCAACTCAAGAACAGTATTCACATTTACAGGGGCTGCCACATGGGTTGCTTGTAAATAATCAGCGCAGAGCACGCCTAAAATATCACCGCGTAGCCACTCACCTTTTTCATTAGCAATAAGCGGACGATCACCATCACCGTCTGTGGATATAATGGCATCCAGCTGATATTCTTTAGACCAGTTCAAGCCTTTCTGCACATCTTCTTCTGATACCGCCTCAGTATCGATCGGTACAAAAGTCTCAGTACGTTCTAACGAAATAACCTCAGCACCGAAATGAGCCAATAATTCTTTAATCACATCTCGCGCCACACTGGAGTGTTCATATACACCAACACGTTTGCCTTGCAGCATGTTCGACGGGAAAAGCGAGGTATAACGCTGTTTGAAAAGCTCAACAGCAGAATGATCAATGACAGGCAACGCCAACTGTGCTGCTTGATCTGAAACGAATTCAGGTACTTCAACTAAGCTATTCATGATAGAGGCTTCGTCAGCTTTGCTAATCTCACCGTCTGGACGATAAAACTTAATACCGTTGCGATCAAAAGGAATATGACTGCCCGTGATCATCACCGCCGGCATGTTATTTTGCATGGCATAAAACGCCAAAGCAGGCGTTGGCAAAGCACCACAAAACTCGACTTTCGCGCCAAAAGATTCAGCGGCCAGCAAACAAGCTTTAGCAATATCAGAGCTACTCGGACGTAGGTCCATGCCAATAACTACGCTAGACGCAGAAGGGCAAACCGTCTGCAAAAAAGAACGCACAAAAGCAAAGCAAAGTACTGGGGTTAGATCCTTGACCAAACCACGTACACCGCTGGTACCAAAGGCAACACCCAATTCATCGCTAAGTTGTTTTACCTGTACAACACTAGAACTCATTTTATCAATCCTTGCTTAAGATCATTTTCTTAACGGCTATTATTTTAACGGCCATAGCGATCACTAAAGCGTACGATATCGTCTTCACCTAAATAGCTACCAGACTGTACTTCTACTAGTTCTAAAGGAATTTTGCCGGGATTTTCTAATGCATGAACAACACCCACAGGAATGTAAGTAGATTCGTTTTCGGTTAGCAGAATTTCACGATCACCGTTTTGAACCTTCGCCGTACCAGACACAACCACCCAATGCTCGGCACGGTGATGGTGCATTTGCACGCTTAACTTCTCACCTGGTTTAACCATGATACGTTTCACCTGATGACGACCACCAAGATCTACCGTTTGATACGTTCCCCAAGGGCGGTGCACCGTCGTGTGATACATGTGCTCTTCACGACCTTCGGCTTTGATGCGTTTAACAATCTTCTTCACGTCTTGAGCATTGTTTTTGTCCATCACCAAAACAGCATCTGCCGTTTCGACAATAACAAGGTCGCTGACACCCACTGCAGCAACTAAACGTGACTCAGAACGGATAAGGCAATTACTAGAGCCTTCAGCCATTACATCGCCCAATAGCACATTGTTGTCAGCGTCTTTATCTGCATAATCATATAAAGCATCCCAAGCACCAATGTCACTCCAGTCACCTGCATAAGGCACAACTTTCGCTTTTTTGGTTGGCTCCATCACAGCAAAATCAATGGACTCCTCAGGGCATTGTGAAAACAGCTCAGCATCAATACGCACAAAATCCAAATCTTCAGTACGCTGCTGATAGGCAAGATTTACTGCTTGAAAAATATCCTCTCGATGAGCCGCTAACTCATCTAAAAAAGCCTTGGCACGGAACAAGAACATTCCGCTATTCCATAAATATTCACCGGAATCCAAATAAGCCTGAGCTTTTGCAAGGTTAGGCTTTTCAACAAATTCAACTACAGAGAAATTATCACCGGAACGAATATAACCATAACCCGTTTCGGGACGAGTTGGCTGCACACCGAAGGTCACTAAAGCATCTTGTTTAGCCAATTCAACAGCTTGCTTAATCGTCGTTTCAAAAGCAGCAAGATCACGGATAACATGATCAGCAGGCAAAACCAACATAAGTGCATCATCAGATTGGCTTCGCAATGCTTCCAACGCCGCCAAAGCGATGGCAGGTGCCGTATTGCGGCCTTTAGGTTCTAGAACAATACTGGATTTTTTAACACCAATAGATTGCAACTGTTGCGCGATCAAAAAACGATGATCTTCATTACAAACCACAATAGGATCTGCCACTTCTAAAGATAAAGTACGCAACATGGTTTGCTGAAGAAGACTGTATTCTTTATCAGTCAGCGGCAAACATTGCTTAGGAAAATGTTCACGTGACAACGGCCAAAGACGACTGCCTACACCACCAGATAAAATAACAGGAATAATTTTCAAAACAGATCCTTCGTATATGACAAAAATAATCTGCCTAGTCTAACAAAAGTAAGAGATAAGAAATATAAGAATGGATTAATGAAGGACAAATAAAGGAGCAGAAAACCTAGCAACAGCCAATCACATGTAGGTCGGCCTTTAGGCCGTCAAAAACCTAGCAACACCAGATCACATGTAGGTCGTATATGGACTCCTCTGGGGATGCAACAATAGCGTCCCTATTTTTTAATAAAGAATCATGCGTACTCTACTTGGTTATTAACAATATTTATCAACGGTCATAACAAACTTGCGTTAGCTTTCGTATATTCGGTCTTATTATGGAGAGCTACTCCAGACCTTAACGGCTTTGATTCGCCGTGAACCAAACGCCTTATCGGCGTGACGGCTTTAAAAGCCGATGACCTACTCAGGTTTCATTTGGTTTGCTTGCTAGCTGTTCATTCCATTCAATCTATATTGCTAACTGTCTCGGTTGGTACTTTCTTTTATTCACTGACTTTTAAAAACCATCATCACTGTGCGACAGGTTGACGATATTCAAGCCCACTTTTC
>NZ_NHTT01000029.1:0-22280 GCF_002806845.1 Marinomonas sp. ef1
CCGGTAGCTCGTCGGGCTCATAACCCGAAGGTCGTAGGTTCGAATCCTGCTCCCGCAACCATTTCTTATTTCTACTCCAATCCAAACTAAAAAATTTTCTGATCAAAATTGTTATTTATATTGAGTTGCTTATTTATTGTCTTTACTGCTTTTTTGGTTCTCTACTTTTTACTTGAAAAAGCTCATGTGGCGAATCTGTGACAATATTGTGACCAAAGTGAATATTCAGCCCTCAAAACAATTATCATGAAAATGTAAGTAAATGTCCTTATTTTACCTTAAATGTGGAAGTTTTGTCGTTCGGGCGTTTCTGTGCTTTATGCATTGAGAAGATGAATTGGCCATAGACCTGTCTAATCAAAATTGATTTTAATCGTTATAAATAGACAAATATTTATTATCTATTTCTCTCATAAGTATCTGTATTTTATAGATATTATTTATTAATGATCATTGGTCATTTGTTTGGTTCTGTTTATCAGATTGGGACTAAACAACTATGATAATGATCTTAAAGTAGTATGTTTCCATACATTACAGTTGTGACTGTGTCTAAAAAAAACGATGTAACGAAATCTCATTTTCTGGAATTTGATAGAAAAACTCTATATCTTTGAAAAAAAACACTGTTTATTTAGACAGTGCTTTCAGTCGTAACTACACATAGATGATAGCGACCTTCAAGCCGCTAAAGAATTGCTACCTATACTTGAAGATAAAGCTGGTAGAATCTTGGTTAACGGTTGGCCTACTGGTGTGGAAGTATGTCATGCAATGGTTCATGGCGGACCGTTTCCGGCAACCTCTGATAGTCGCAGTACATCGGTCGGCAGCTCGGCAATAAACCGCTTTTTGCGCCCTGTTTGTTACCAGAACTTACCACAAGCATTATTGCCTGAAACATTACGAGACAACAATCCTGTTAGCTTCTCACATTTATTTGATGGGAAACGAGTAAACTAAAGCACTAAATAAACACCAGATGCACTAAATAACTGATTATTAAAAGCATTTATTTTTAGTGCATCTGGACTTCAATAACGGGATTTCTCAGGTTTTCACAGTTTGGCTTTATCACGGTTTCACACTGAGCTTTTGAGGTAGCGCAGAATTACTTATATTTCGAAGTTAATTTTAGGTTATGAAACCATTCGGGAATGGTGCTGAAAGTTATTGTAAACATATCAAAAAGTACCGAGAGCAGCAGCTTGGTGATACTTAGAGAGCATGCGATCAAGTCGATTTGCGCCCCTTAATATTCTGAAAAGCCCAATGGCTGTCAGTAATTTGGATGGTTTATCACTTTTCTATCACTAAACAAGATAATTGAAGCTAGTTTAGTGATTTTTAAACGGATTAACCCCTTTTGGCTCGTGTCATTTGGGCAACTCGAAACACGTTTGCAAGAGCAAGCAGCATGGCGAGCTTGCTGTCATTTTTAGCTAACCCACGATAGATAGTTTTTCTAAAACCATACTGACACTTGATTACTCTAAAGGGATGCTCGACTTTTGCTCGAATACTGGCTTTGATATATTCTTTTAGAGCTAAAAAAACGCCGAGACGGTTAGTATCTTGTGATATCAGCTCGAATCAAAGAAGTTGGGTATTTTAGACTTCTTAACCGTAGGTTCCTAAGCCAATAGGCGTCGACTTTAAGGTCATCGTTATCGGCAAAAGTAGGCTGACGGTTGTTACCACGTGGGTAACTCGGAATAGAAATTTTTGGATACCATTGATGTTTGATTTTATAGAAGCGACATTAGATTTTTTTCTGACAACCGCCATGACCCTAAAAAGGGTAATGCGTAAAAATATCTTCGATCATTCGATCCAGAGGCGCCTCTTTTCCATACGTCCTAGCATAAGTGCGTAGTCCTGTAATTTGAATTTGAATATAACGAGCTAATTGATCCGCCTGTTTATTCTGCCCAACCTCACCTAAGGACTGAGCTTCCATAATTAGTGTTTTAAATTCTCCTTCCATGACTTTGAGGGATTTTTTGGCTTCCTCTAAGAGATCTGAATTCTCATCTGTTAATTCTGCTACCGTTTTTGCCAACATACAAAGACCACTGGGCGCATTTGTTTGTGCATCGACAACCACTTTTCTAACAAAGAGCTTCAACGCTTCAATCGGAGATGCCGACTCGCTGCGGCACAAATGCAAAGAAGTCATGCCTCGCTGGGTATAACGTATCAATGCCTCCTTAAACAAGCCTTCTTTACTGCCAAATGCCGCATAAATGCTTCCAGGGCGCATATCAATAACATCCTGTAAATTGCGCATCGAGGTAGCATAAAAACCTTTCTCCCAATAAAGATTGGTTGCTTTATCAATAACTTGCTCACGATCGAACTTGGCGTTCTTTCTCATTTAACCTAACCCACTTAGGAATTATTTGAACGATCGTTCAATTTTATATTGAACGATCGTTCAAAACCACATATATTTAAACACACTTAAGTATGTACCAATAATTGATAGACAAAAAATAGGACTAAATGATGAGTAACTTCACTACCCACACACTTGAAAGCGCACCTGAAGCGAGCACACCCTTCGTAGAAAAATCTATTAAAGCAAATGGCAGATTACCAGGCTTACATGCGATTATGGCTGAAGCACCTGGACTACTAGAAGGCTATCAAGCCATCCATAAACTCTTTTCTGAGTCATCTTTTAATGCAGAAGAGCTAACTGTTGTATGGCAAACCATCAATGTTGAACACGAATGCGGCTATTGCGTTCCAGCTCATACGGGCATCGCCCACATGATGAAGGTAGATCCAGCACTGACAGAAGCCCTCCGCAATAAAGAAGCAATGACAACACCTAAGCTTCAAGTACTGCATAATACGACCTTGGCTATGACTCGTAACCGAGGAAATCTATCGCAGGAAGAAATGTCAGCATTTTTTGATGCTGGCTACACACAGCGTCAGATGCTAGAAATTGTACTTGGATTAGCGCAAAAAGTGATGAGTAACTATACGAATCACATCGCAGAAACGCCGGTTGATAAAGTCTTTGAAAAGTACACATGGCAGCCAAAGTAAAATATTTTTTAAAAAATATTTTTGATAATTCAAATGTAGAAAACCCTTTCTTAGACGGCTCTGTGTGAGCCGTCTATCTAGCCATATTGCTTATCAACGGTCTGGACTTCCCAGACTTTTATAAAATTTAATCTGTGTTTTGATAAAAAATAGTCAACAACATCATGAAAGATGGCCCTTTAGCTGACTTAGACGAATATCCATTCTGTCACCCCTTACACTAGTTGGGAGGGAGGATTAAATAAAAATTATATTGTCTTGGAAGCCCTGTAGGCTAAAATTTTAAAGAATATGGTTATGTGCAAATGGAGAGGGCTTTGAGGTTTATTTTATCACTTAGGTTTTTGATCGTGTCACTTTCTCTCTCAGGCGTCTTATTTACTATTGGAAATGGATATTATTCAACGTATCAATTACAGAAGAATCTTTTAATAGATGTATCACTAGAGTCCAACCGAGTCTATGCTGAAAAGTTAGCCCATATGACAGGGAGTTTTTTAGAAAATGCTAAATCTCAGTTGGGCACTGGTGCTGTACTTGTCGCTCCGATGTTAGAGCGTAAAGTCATTCAACCTGCTGAATTACAATCAGGTTTAGACCAAATTAGAAACATGAGTCAAGGTTTTAATTCTGTCTCTATATTGGACCGAAATGGTATAATTCTATCTATTTCACCAAAATCCATAGGTTTAGAAGGCAGCCGTTTAAGCGATTCTATAACCAGTAACTTTGAAGATAGCTCAGCAAAATTCATTGGTCCTATTACTGGACCCACAGGAACTTACCTCTCTTTTTTATCACAGCCAATATTTAGTAAAACCGGTGAGTATATTGGTGACTTACTGGGGACTATCTACCTTCACGAAAACCGACTCTTGGATCGTTTACTCTCACAGCATGGCTATGTAGATGGTTCTTATGTCTACGTTGTATCTCCACAGAAAGATCTCATTTACCATCCATTGAAAAACCGGATAGGGGAAAAGGTAATCAATAACGAGGTTATAAATCGCGTTACAAAAGGTCAAAGTGGCTCGTTGGAAGTTGTCAATTCAAAAGGTGTTCCTATGGTCACTGGCTACGCGTATGTTAAAGAATCAGGTTGGGGGATTGTTGCTCAAAGTTCACGAGCCACAGTCTTGAAGGAGTTAGATAGACAGCTATGGTTAGTGATGAAGCAGGCTATCCCTATGCAAATTCTTATCTTTACCTTTATTGTAGGCTCGGCTTATTTTATTGCTAGGCCCCTTCGTCAATTAGTTCAAAGTACAACAAATCGAGATAGAACGATCAAAATAAGAGCTTGGTTTTATGAAGCCTATTTACTTAAAAAAGTCATACGGAAGGAAATTGATTTTTTGAATGATAAAGTATCTAAGTTTGATGAAGATCGAAAAAAAGATGCTTTAACTGGTTTGATGAACCGTCGTGCAATGGATGAGCTTGTTACCGGTTTGATTGTGCAGTTGACGCCCTTTAGTATAATTTTTTTTGATATTGACCATTTTAAACAAGTGAATGATGAGTTTGGCCATGATATTGGCGATGATGTACTTAGAATTCTCGCTAAAATAGTTAGCCAAAAAGTACATGATGAAGGTTTTTTAATTCGCTCGGGAGGGGAGGAGTTTATAGTAATACTACCGGGTAAAAAACCAAAGCAAGCGATAGACTTAGCCGAAGAAATACGTGTGCTTGTGGCGCAAGAGGTTATCCCTCAAATCTCAAAGCCCATTACTATTTCACTTGGTGTTTCTAATTGGGATCATACAATGAAGGAAGGTGATGCATTCAAGCGCGCCGACCTTGCTATGTACGAGTCAAAAAATGCAGGACGTAACCGTGTTAAAAGCTGGGAAGTCCACAGTATCTGACAATTTAGATCTGGGAAGTCTACCCAGACCTTACTTAATTGGTGAGAAATGACTTTTAAGGAGGATTGGTAACTGGTAAAGGTCAGTTTTTCTTCGAATCAGAACCGTGTTACGCGGGTTGAGTTTCTGGGAGTCTGTGTTTGCCTTTTTGCAGGTGATCTAAAGAGACGGCTCTTGCTAATTCACTATTACCAGCCATGATAGCTTCATAAATCATACGATGCTCATTCAAACAGACATCACCTTCTCGAGAGGAGTGTATAATGAAAGTTTTAAACATGGTGGTTAAAATATTGCCAAATGGAAGATAGAAATCGTTGTTTGTTGAGTTGAAAATAAGGCGATGAAAGCTTAAGTCCACTTCTGTCCATTCTTCTTGGTTGAAGTTTTTAGAAACTCTTACCATTTCCTGAAAAATTTCTGACAACTCTATTCTTTGGCTTGCTGTTGCGTTAATTGCCGCTAAAGCACATGCTTCGGGCTCAACAGCTCTTCTTAAGCCTAGAAAACTCAGGCAAAAATCCTCAGGATCACTTAATCCATCCATCCACTCGATAAGCTGAGGGTCAAGAAAGTTCCAATAAGCTCTATTGACGACCCTAGTTCCGATCTTAGGCCGAGATTCTAATAAGCCTTTTGATGTCAGCAGTTTCATTGCTTCACGAAGTGCCGTTCGACTTACACCAAATTGATCACAGAGCGCCATTTCATTGGGGACTATGGAACCTTGAGCTAACTCACCAGATAAAATACTGCGTGCAATGCTGCGGGCAACTTGTACATGTAAACTTCGATTGGATGTAGATATTAAAGCAAAGTTATTCGTCATGGTGCCCTTAATTTTTGTAGTTTTGATATCGATTGTTATGACGATCTTTGACTCAATATACGCTAATCGATGGTGAATTTCATCACATTTCCGTGCCAATTTTCATCCTTAAGTATGGAATTGTAATACTTAAGAAAGTCTTCTTTGAGCATATTTCATTGTATTACTTGAAGTGAATCAACTTCGAATCTATATTAGTGTTATTGTAATACTAATAAAAAGGTAAAAATAAAATGTTTAATGATCTAAAAGGTAAAAAAGTACTAATAACAGGTTCAACTGCAGGTATAGGGTTGGCTGTTGCTAAATTATTTGTTCAGCAGGGTGCAAAGGTAGCAATTAATGGTCGTTCCTCTAATGAAGCGGCACAATCAGTGTTGAAAGAACTCAGTACGCTGGGAGGGGAAGGTAGCGTTATATTTATTCCTGCAGACCTAACGAAAACAAGCGAATGCGAGAAACTAGTCAATGCATTTATAGCAGAATTTGGCGGTATGGATGTATTGATAAATAATGCAGGGGGTCTAGGTGGTCGTTCAGGGCTAGAGTTGATTGATGATGAATTTTACGATCATGTGATGAATTTGAATGCTCGTTCAGCTCTTATGGTAACAAAGTTTTCCATTCCATTTTTACGTCGATCTGCTGCAGAATCTGGTAAAACAGCGTCTGTTATTAGCACCGGATCTATAGCTGCTCGTGAGGGTGGTGGTTTAGGTGCCGGTATCTATGCTGCGTCTAAGGCATGGTTACATAACGTTCATCGTAACTGGGTCAAAGAATATACTAAAGATCAAATACGTTTCAATATTGTGTCTCCAGGTACTGTTGATACGGTGTTTCATGCAGATAAAAGCGATGAACTAAAAGAGAAAATTGCTGGTAGCATTGCTTTTGGTCGTTTTGGAGAGTCTACAGAGGTGGCGCCAGCATTTGCTTTTTTTGCTTCTCACCTTTGCAGTGGTTATATAACAGGGCAGATTCTAGATGTGAACGGTGGTCAGTTATGTCCATAAAGCCTTATTTGCTTCCACAATAAAGCTTTTTACGATGAACGAATGCAGTTGCCCCAGAAACTTCTACTTTCGTGCATCGTATTCGCCCTATATATTTTTCATATTAATTTTGGTCTTTTCTTACCTTGCCTCCTCCATATTTTTTTCCTATTTACGTCTGGTAAACCCCTTCAATAGCTCTTAATCGAGATTAGGTTGTTTTAACTCAATGTGGTTAGAAGGTACTAAGCCATATGTCAGTATTTATTTTTTAACTCATAAAAACATGATAGTATTATAATAATACAAATTAACGAATACTTACGCTTTCACTAGTAATTTAATACCCAGGAGAATAAAAATGACTAAACCTATTATTGGATTCATTGGGCTTGGCCTAATGGGCGGAAACATGGTTCAAAACTTACAGAAAAAAGGTTTTGAACTTAATGTTATGGATCTAAATAAAGAAGCCGTTGCAGCGTGTGTTGCTCGCGGTGCAACTGAAGTAGCAACAGCTAAAGAGCTAGCCGCAGCAAGTGATATCATTATGCTCTGCTTAACGACTTCTAACGTGGTTGAAAAATTGGTTTATGGTGAAAATGGAATATTGTCTGGCATCAAAGAAGGTGCAATATTGATTGATTTTGGCACATCCATTCCTGCTTCAACTCGTAAGATTGGTGCGGATTTGGCGGCAAAAGGTGCTGGGATGGTTGATGCTCCCCTTGGCCGTACTCCCGCCCATGCTAAAGACGGTTTATTGAATATCATGGCTGCAGGTGATATAGAAAACTTCGAAAAAGTGAAACCTATTCTTGATCAGCAAGGCGAAAATGTATTTTATTTAGGGGCGTTGGGTGCCGGTCACACGACTAAACTAATCAACAATTTTATGGGGATGACAACGGTTACTGCTATGTCTCAGGCGTTTGCCGTGGCCGATCGTGCCGGTGTTGATCGCCAGCAGTTGTTTGACATTATGTCAGCAGGTCCATCTAATTCTCCTTTTATGCAATTCTGTAAAAATTACGCCGTTGATAACAACAGTGATCTAGGTTTCTCTATTGCAAATGCAAATAAAGACTTAGGGTATTTCCTGAAGATGGTAGAAGATTTAGGGACTCGCTCTTTGGTTGCTGAAGGTACTTCCGCCAATCTTCAAGCTGGTGTTGATGCAAATATGGGGAGCGGTAATGTTCCTGAAATGTTTGACTATTTCCTCAAATTAAAAATGTAATTAAATACTAACATCTCATTATGATATAGGGTTTAAGTATACTTGAGCCCTATAGTTAATCTTCCGAATATTTTCTTTTTACTACTCTGTTTTTCTAACACCTAATGTTTTAATGATAAACTATATTGCCTTATTACATATGAATTTATAAACCAATTATTTATGGCTTATTTATAGATGTGAAGGGAGGTGCTATTTTCTAGTTATATTAGTGGTTTAAATAATGTAAACACCGAGCATCTTGCAAAACTCACAGCTAACCAAATTGTGGATAACTTATCGCCCCCTTAGAGGCTCTTTTTGCTCAGTCCTAAATTCAGATAATAAGTGCGACACTGCAAAAGAGGTGTAGAAGAAGCCAACTGCTGAAGTTGGTATGATTCTTCTTACCACAGAACAAAGCAGTACCAACATGAATTATCAGCAGTTGACCGAAGGCAAAAGATACCAGATTTCCGCTCTTTTAGGGCAAGAAATATCAGTTGCAAATATTGCACGAATACTGAATTGTCATAGAGCCACGATTTATCGTGAACTAAAGCGAAATACAAAAACAAAATCATATTGTCCTGACAAAGCACAGGACGCCTGTTTGATAAGGCGAAAAATGTCAGCCAAGTATCGGATGCCATCAAAGACCATTGATTTTATTCGTATTTTAATTGAAATCGACTGGAGCCCTGAGCAAGTCTCTAACGTACTCAAAAACTGCGGTGTTCCTGTTAGTCATGAATGGATTTATCAATATATCCATGATGACAAAAGAAACAAAGGGACGCTTTATCGCCATTTGAGACAAGGAAAAAAAACGCTACCGGAAAGGCCAGCGAACGAAAGCAGAAGTGATTAAAAACAAGGTCTCTATTGATGAGCGCCCAGCCATTGTAGAGACAAAAAAGCGTTTTGGTGATTGGGAAATAGACACTGTTTTAGGCAAACCTGGAACAGGTTCTATCGTCACCTTGTTAGAAAGAAAGACGCGTTTTTACCTGATAAAGAAAGTGAACTCAAAGTCAGTCAAAGATGTGACTCAAGCGACCATAGAGTTATTGATGCCTTTTAAAGATCATGTACACACGATCACAGCCGATAATGGTCGAGAATTTGCCTACCATGCTGAGATAGCTAAAGCATTAGATACGAAAGTGTATTTTGCTCATCCATATAGCTCTTGGGAGCGTGGAGCTAACGAAAACAGCAACGGTCCTCTAAGGTAATATGTGTCCAAAGGCACTGATTTAAGAAATGTTACAGAAGAAAGAATAAACTTCGCGATGAGACGAATAAACAATCGTCCAAGGAAGTGTTTAGGGTTCAAGCAACCAGCTGTCGTGTTTAAAGAAATGTGCTTAGTTGCTTGAAATGAAAAGTGTCGCACTTCGGACTTGAATTCGGGGTTAAGCACATTTTCCTGCGTGTTTTCTATTTTGACTAGGCCATCATAATTTTTCTCTTTTTTTGGTCATAGCGGCTCGTTCTGGGAACCGCTCCAGAAGCACAATGCCATCAATATTTATCTATTCCTCTCAGCGACTTATTGCCGCAGTCGAAGTAGTTGATCAACACTAAGTACTAAAATACCAAACATCAGGTGACTCATTACTTTCACCGCACCACGCACCCATATGTGTCGACCACCAAATCGTCCTTGAGATGGCCATTGGCTCGTTCTGCCCCCGAACACTCTCGATAACGCACCGCATCGGCAGGTTCAAACTCTTCTTTCTTGCCACCTCTGGGGTTGTGATCAATCAAGGGCACATGCCCGCTCATGAAGGTCAATACTGCAGTAGGCGGCATTCATCAGATCATAAAGGTTAGTTACTCGCGCTGCACTGATGTGTGACAAAGGGATCACTGCCCGACTATCATGCATAGCCGCCGAGGACAATAAAGCGGAGATGGGGACGCCACAGTCGGCGATGTCGAGATGCAGTTTGTAACTATTCCAGCTGTGCTTATAGCCTTGAGCGTTGCATTTTGTGCCATGATTACAATAGCTCGGGATCTCTTTAAGCATCTCTTCTAAGCATTGAGTGCGTTGCCTAGACACATTAAGTTTAACAGGACGCTTCTCGTCTTTACGTGGTAGCCCCTTAGGCTTAGGTTTATCCGTGTCCTCTTTGTTATTTTTCTGTGGACGCTCTCTCGCTTCGATGGCCGTACCATCTCGACTGATATGTCCAATGAGACGATCTCCAAAGTGCTTTTTGATCAGTGTCTCGTGTGTACGTTCTGCCAGCTTGCCTTTGGCAAATGTCTCAAAAGCACGAGAAAAAGTTGACGCTGATGGCAGTGTCTTGTGAAGAGGAAATCCACAGGTACGTTGCAATGCTTTGTCTATGCTTAGACGTTCTATTAGGTGCACTGTGGTCGTGAGCCCAAGCACTACCTTAGCAATAAACGCGTTGGCTAACCAAGCGAGTTCATGGGGAGGACGGCCAGTGCTGTACGAATAGTGTCGAACAAACTCTTCGATACGTGCCCATTCCAAGATATGAATAAGCTTTTCAAGTTTTGGGGTCAGCGACCCGATTTCTTGGTGTAAGTCAGGCAATAATTGGCCTTGAACGATTTGCCTGCGTTGCATAATTTGTTGGGGCGTCGTAGCATTCATAAAGTGGGTATGTCGATGTTGTGTGAGAACTCTATCGTCGCCGGAAACGGCAGCCCACGTCTTCCCTTTTTTCGTTATTCTACGAATAAATATTGTTTATAACCGCAGTTTTGCAATTACCTCCACCTAGTGATGTTAATTTTTGATTTTTTAATACGGCAGAGTATGGAAGTAAAAGAGTATATTTTCTTGGTCTCTAGTGAATACTAGAGACCAAGAAAATAATTAAAAGCTATTAGGTTTTCTTTTTATTTCTTCTGATTGTTGACCATAGAGAAAATATAGCCAGTGTTATAAATGCCAATGCTATCGGTCTTTCATATAAAAATGCCCAGCTACCATCAAACATGAGTAATGACTTTCTTAAGTTAGTTTCAGCCATTGGGCCAAGTATGATGGCAAGTAATATTGGTGAAGATGGGACTTCTAGCTTACCCAATATAAAGCCTAGAACACCAAATACAATGGCGATACCCACATCAAACATTGCGTTATTTATCGCATAAGCGCCGACAATGGATAAGAAAATAATGATGGGGATCATTAATGATTTTGGTACTTTAGAGATTTGACAGAAAAATCGAATGCCTAATAAGCCAATGGCTAGCATGACAATGTTAGCGACAAGCATAGAGCTAAAAATCCCATAGACAATTTCTGGATTTTGGCTAAATAGAAGCGGACCTGGCGTTAATCCTTGAATAATTAATGCCCCTAATAAAACTGCCGCAACCGCATCACCAGGAACGCCGAGAGTTAATAAAGGAACTAATGATCCGCCTGTCACTCCGTTATTCCCAGATTCGGCTGCCGCGAGGCCTTTAATTGATCCATTACCAAATTCTTCAGGTTCTTTTGAGACTCGCTTAGCTTCGTTGTAACAAACAAATGCTGATATATCAGCGCCAGCACCGGGTACAGCCCCGATAGATGTCCCAAGTAAAGCACTTTTGATAGACGTAGGAAGGATCTTTTTAAGATCTTTTAAGCTCATTAATTTATTACTGAATTTTTCAGCAACTTGTGATTTCGAGCTTAATTTTTCTAATTGATTCAATGCCTCGGAAATAGCAAATAAGCCAATTAATACAGGGATTACATTGATGCCACTATAAAGCTCCATGATGCCAAATGTGAATCTAGGAACACTGCTTATCGGGTCAAGACCTACTGTTGAAACCAGTAACCCAATTGTCCCAGCCAGCAATCCTTTCAGAATGTTTTTGGATGATATGCTGGCGATAATAGTCAAGCCAAATAGTGCCAGGGCAAAATATTCTGGTGCATTAAACCTAAGTGCGAATTTTGCTAACATGGGAGCAATGGCTATTAAGATAATGGTACTAACCAAGCCACCGATGAATGAGGCCACAGCAGAGATACTCAAGGCGCGTGCCGCCTGACCTTGTTGAGTTAGATAATAACCATCTAGCACGGTGGCTGCGGATGCGGGTGTTCCTGGTGTTTTTAACAGTATTGCAGAGATCGACCCGCCATATATGCCACCAATATAGACCCCAATAAGCATAACCATTGCGGCGGTTGCTTCCATCCCAAAAGTAAAGGGCAGCAGTATGGCAACCCCCATAGTTGCTGTTAAACCTGGTAGTGCACCAAGAATAATTCCTCCCAATACACCAAATATAAGGACAGGAAATATAGCTAAACTAAATGCAGCGCCGAGGCCACTTAATAAATAATCAAACATAGCAGCCTCTAATAGATACCTTCAGGAAGTGAAATTAAAAAGACCTCACTGAATAGATAATAAATAACGACGACAAAGAAATAGGCGAAAAAGTAATAAGATGCCTTCTTGGTTTTTAAATAGACTAAATAGAAGGTGAACATTATTAGGCTGGCAATAAGGTATCCAATAAGACTGATTAATACGGCGTAAGCGACTAAGAAAAATAAGCCAAACAGTGACATTTTTGAAAATATTTTTTCTGATGTAGTTGTCTTACATTTTTTCATTTTCCGTTGTACCAGCAAGGCAATGCAAATTAATATTTGTGCGATACCTAGTACAGTAGGGAAAAATTTTGCACCTACGCTAGCATCTTGTTGATGATAAGATGGGATTGTGAATTGAGGTATTGCCGCTAAAACCATCGCACTAATAATAATGATTAGTACAGGAAAAATGATGTCTCTATTAAACATAGAAGGAAACCCTTTTGAAATAAGCAAAACTAAGTAATCATAAGGGGCAACAACTTTCATTGCCGACCCTTATTTATTAAATAATTACTTCATTAATGCGCTTAAAGACTTAGTATCATCTTTTACGAACTGAGTGAACTCAGCTGCATTCATGTTATGAATAGTCATTGCGCCTTTAGCCATGAAACTTTTAAAGTCTTCTGAAGCCATCGCTTTATCAAACGCATTGCCTAAAAGTGTCACTATTTCATCTGGAGTATTTTTTGGTGCAGCAATTCCGCGCCATGTGCCACTAGTCACATTAACGCCTTGTTCCATTAGAGTTGGAACGTCAGGAATATATGAGATACGTTCTTTAGACATAACGCCCAATGCTTTCAATTGCCCTGATCTAAGTTGGGAAATTGCCTCGCCTGGTGTAACCATAGTTACTGCTGTATGCCCACCTAATACAGAAGGAATTGCTTCTGAAGAACCATTATAGGGAATGGCATTAAGCTGTATGCCTTGATTTTTTTGAAGGGCGATCAAATAGAAGTTAGGAGCCGCTGTTGAGGCGAATTTTACGGCCCCTGGGTTTGCTTTTGCTTCTTTGATTAAATCATTAATGTTATTGAATTTACTGTCTTTATTGACAAGTACAACCGCTGGATCGAGATTGACCATGCGAATGAGTTTGAAGTCATCAGCAGTATGTTGCATTAGCCCCATTTGCGGTAATGACGCAATTTCACGAGTAACCACTGTTAAAGTGTAACCATCGGCGCGCTGCTGTGCACCATAGCTCATGCCTACTGCACCAGCACCGCCAGTTCGGTTCATTACGGTAATGTTTGTTCCAAGTATGTCTTTAGAGCTATTTGCAATGGTTCGACCTACTGAGTCTGTACCACCACCAGCACCGAAAGGCACAATCAAGCGTATATTTTTGCTTGGATAGTCAGCAGTAAAGGCAGAGGCCGAGGCAAAAATACCGGCCATGACAATGACGTTTTTCATTATATTTTTCATAAGCTTAATCCTATTTTTATATTTATTTTTTAACTACTTTAAACTATTTTTTGTACGCTTTAGTTGGGTTGTCTATTTTAGTTTGCTGATAATCATTGATGGCTAATTGTTCAAATGCCAGAGCAATCCATCCACTCACGAGCATATCAAACCATTGTTCGACACCACTACAGGCGACAACAACATCTCCATAGACAAAGGAGCCATAAAACAGCACATCATCATCGCGTAGAGAAGATGGATGTATAGTTTGATGGTTAATATTGGCCGTTCCATCGCGCCAAGCTTGAACTGCTTTTTTTCTAGCAAAAACATCGAATGGAGCGCTCCATTCCGAGTTCTTAATAGATTCTTCATACAAAATAGCGTCTTCAAATGAAGACTCCCAAGGTTTGATCCTAGGGTCCATAACCACAATATGCAGTTCTCGACGATTGGTTTGATCAAACAGTTTTTCTATTGCAGGTTTCACCAATTCGACAGCATCTTTAGCAAGCTGCTTATGATCTATTCCCATTTCACACTCCCACTTAATTGTTCACTCAAAGTTCCTTGGAGTTTCATAAAAAGAGCGCGTTATTTGCTAGCATTCTCAATACGATAATTTGAGTGTTTTGCCTTAACTGTCTGGAAGATTACTAGGCCGTTAACTTGATGTAAAGTAAAATACTATAATACTACAAATATGTTTTTTTAGTAAAACCATAGGACATTTTCATAGACATCAAAAAGCCAGTGGGACGGCTCATTTCGAATTAAACGGAGGCGTATCGGCTTAAGTTGTGACGTAGCGGTAGTTTGTCTCTCGACATAGAAGTGTCTGGATTAGCAAATAAAGGGGTTTACTTTGTATGGTTACGTTTCTTAGAAAACTATGTCACGGCTTCAAAACTACATAATTTGCCTACATTTTCTGATTAGTCTACCTATAGTTATTTCTATATTGACTCTTAATTTGGTGGAGTACTGCGTGATGGAACAAAAATCAGTGTTTTTACTGGCTACTATATGTTTTTTTGCCTTGAGTGGATGTGTTGAAGAAAATAATAAGGTTGAGCAGGCATCCAATGTTGATGGGTTTGTTTTAACCAGCCCTAAAATGCTCGATGGTGGCCATTTACCTGTTACCTACAGCTGTGATGGAGAGAGTGTGAGTCCTCCATTTAGTTGGAGTGGTGCACCTGATGAAACACAATATTATGCGTTGGTTATGCATCATAATGCGGCTGAGGGCATTCATTGGTATTGGACCATGTATAATATTCCATCAAGTAAGAGCCAAGTAAACAGTGGTGAAACACTGGGTGAAATAGGTAGTAATAGTGTTAACAATTTACTTCAGTATGCGCCACCTTGTTCTAAAGGACCTGGTGAAAAGGTCTACCAGTTTACTCTCTATGCTTTATCGTCACCCGCCAAAATAAGTGGTAATGAGCCTGTGGATAGGGCCACGTTGCTTGCTGCCATAAAAGACATCACTCTTGGTTCTACTACTATGACGGTGACTTATGATCGTGAGTCTAATGAGCACAGAAATCAGTCAGAAGATAGAGTTAGACCAGCGGAGCCGGTGAAACTCAATCCGCCAACGCTCACTGACAGTTTTGATTCTCCTCGTTGTGATGATATTAGAAGTTCGGTGACTGAGGCCGGCTTTTCATCTGATGTCTCGGTGACTTGTGATAAGGATTACGCTTATGTAGCGTCCTCGACTTATCCAGATCATGAAATGATGACGGGCATTACAGGCACTAATGAGCAAATACCCGTTCCAGCAGAAGGCTATGCTGCCCCTATTAAGCTTAACCCTAAAAAAGCAGAAAACTTTACGACGATAGACGCTGCCGTAGGTGTCGCAGTAAATGGTGTACCTATTTACGATTATTCATCTCAAGGAGAGTTGGATGTTGATGAATACGATGAAACACACGATACCTTAGCGCTTGGCCAGCTAGATAACTGTGGTGGGCATGCTGGTCGAGGTGACGATTACCATTATCATGCGTCGCCAACATGTATGATAGATACCATGAAAAACCAAGGTGATGACGCCATCATTGGTTGGGGTTATGACGGTTATCCTTTGTATGGTGAAAAGAACCCAGATGGCAGTGATATTCCATCAGGTACATTAGATGTGTGTAATGGCCAAGCAGATGGGAACTACGGTTACCGTTACCAAACATCTGCAACACCACCTTATATTATTCAATGTTTAGTCGGTGAAGTGGACACGCAGAAATTACCTCGAGTTGCTCCTTTGAGTGGAGACTCTGAAGGTATAAGAGCGGATCTTCGCCCACCACAAGGTGGCGTAGAGAATTTAATCCATACCGTTTCTGAAGATGGCGGTCGTACCATGCGTTATCAATATCTAGGTGAAGACTATTTCACCACTTATACGCCTTCTAGTCAGGGAGAAAGCTGTTACGACTTTCAACAGAAAACCATCACTAATGGCGGCAAACTCGAGTCGGGAACATTTTGTCGAGGCGAACAACCGAGTCAAACGGAATCAAACACTCTAACGGCTACGACCACAAAGCACAGCGAAACCTTTTCTGGAGAGCATCATTTAAAACTGGATGCTTGGGCAGATAATTGGTTCGCAGCTTATATTGGCGAAGAACTTTTGATCGAAGACTCTGTACCTATTACGACGGAACGCTCATTTAATGCAGAGAGTGTTGAGTTTTCTGCAGATTATCCGATTGAGTTGAATGTTGTGATGAAAGATTTTAAGCAGAATGACTCAGGATTAGAGTATATAGGTGCTCGAAATCAACAAATGGGGGACGGCGGTTTTATCATGCAGCTTACTGACACAGACACAAATGACGTAGTGGCGGTAAGTAATAGCGATTGGAAATGCGAAGTATTACATAAAGCGCCTCTTAATAAGCTTTGTGAAAGTGAGACAAATCCCATTGCAGGGCAAGGCTATTGTACTTTTATGTCTAAAGACGCGCCGGAAGATTGGTTGCAGAGTGGTTTTAATGATTCGGATTGGGCTAACGCTACCGAGCATCCCGCTTCCTCAGTGGGACCTAAAGATGGATACAATGACATTGATTGGGATCGTCGTGCTCAGTTTATCTGGGGTGAAGATTTAGAAACCGATAACACCATCATTTGTAAAACCACCATCGAAAAACCTCAATAAGGAATCCAACATGACATTTCATCTTGAGCTTAAGATATTTAAAGGTATTTTTTGGTTCGTACTGGTTAGTGTGTTTAGCATGATGGCTTTGCCCGCTAAAGCGCACACTCTTGATGAGACAAGTGCGCAAGTGATTTTACGAGACGGACAGGTTGAAGTTAGAATCTTCACCGATATGGCGAATCTAATATCGGCACTACAGAGTAATCAGGCCTGGCTGATGGGAGATATCAATGACGTTATGCCAACTGATCTGAGTGATAAACAACAAGAAGACTTTGTTAAAGACGCCCTTAAACAAACGCTCAGTCTATCGGTGAATCAACAAAAACTTGAATTTGAACGCGTGGTTATTACTCATACTCATCATGAACATGGTGCTGAAATTATTCTTCAGGCTCGGCATTCGTTTGCAAAAGTAACGGACATATCTGCCTCTTTTCCGAAAAGCTTAGGTAGCGTCCATGCTAGCTTTGTAAAACCACAATATAAACTTTTGAATGTTGGTGAAACCGCTGATATCGTCTTTTAACTATTTTTATTTATGTTTGCGTGCCTTTGAAATTAATACATAAGTTCTTTTTTGCATTTTTTATAACCAGCATGGCTCTTGTGGGCCTAATGTTTGTGTTTATTTATCTGACATTTTCGACGGGTTTTAATCATTTCGTTGAACAAGAAGAGCAAAAACATGTGGGCGCGGTTAAGCAGCAATTGATTGAGCTTTATCGCCAATCGAACAGCTGGCAACCTATTGAGAAAAGCGCATTATTGTGGCGCTCAATTGTGGAGCAGGATGCAGAGCCAGAAATGCCAGAAGACTTAAGTGCAAAAGGTAGAAACGAATCTGAACAAGACAGGCAACCCAAAGAGAAGCAGGAACCTCCATCTCCCGCTTTCTTATGGATAAATCTTCCGCCGGGTTCATTGAAAACGGGACAAAGAATCAGTCTATACGATGTCAATAAACAGGTCATCGTCGGTAGAGCGCATTTAAATGATAACCCTCAAGTAGAGTCTATTTTACTGAACAACCATGTGGTTGGTTGGATAGGTTTTGCGCCTTCTCGTCTTGTCGAAAGTAGCCCAGCTAAGGCATTTTTAACGGCTCAGTTTCATAACTATTTTATGATTACTCTTGGTGTGATACTGGTGGCTTTTATTGTCGCGATTGTCTTGTCTCGACATTTAATGAAACCGATCAGGCAGATTGTTACAGGGACGAATGCATTAAAAAAAGGAAATTTTACTAATCGAATTCCAATTCTTACACAGGACGAACTTGGTACTTTATCGATGAACGTTAATGAGCTTGCGCAAACGTTAGAAGAGAATCAACAAATGCGGGCTAAATGGGTGTCTGATACCTCTCATGAATTAAGAACGCCACTCACCGTATTGCGCTCTCATTTGTTGGCGGTACAAGATGGAGTATTTGTTCCTGACGAAAAACGTATTGCTTTACTGATTAAGCAAGTGGATAACCTCAATCATATTGTTGATGATCTTACTCAATTAGCCTACAGCGATGCCGTGATATTGACTTATAATTTGGAAAGTTTGGATATCTTGGAAGCGTTTAAAAGTAGCTTAGATGATTTTTCCATGCGTTTTGAGCAACAAGGATTGTTAGTTCATAGCCAAGTTTTAGAAACATCGGAGCAATGTATTATTAAGGGTGATAAAGATCGTTTGCAGCAGTTGTTTGTGAACCTGTTGGAAAATTCTTGTAAGTACACCAACCATGGAGGACAGCTCAATATTGAGATCAAGAAAACGGCATCTCATATTGAATTGGCGCTGCAAGACTCGGCCCCGAGTGTATCGCCTGAAGATCAAGAAAAGCTATTTGAGCGTTTTTATCGCGTGGAAAAATCTCGTAATCGAGCATTAGGCGGTTCGGGGTTAGGCTTGGCGCTTTGTAAACAAATAGTCGATGCCCATAACGGCGAGATTTTTCTTCAGGATTCACCGCTTGGTGGATTGGCCGTGCAGATACGCTTCCCTGTATTGGAGAAATAATCATGGCCAAACAAACAATACTCATCATAGAAGATGAAGAAGATATTGCCGAAGTGTTGATTGCCTACAGTCATCAGCAAGGTTACCACACGGAATATTTTAAGAGTGGAAAAGGTGTTGTTGATTTTGTGAAACAAAATTCGGTGGACTTAATTCTTCTTGATATCATGCTTCCAGAAGTTGATGGTATTAATATTTGTAAGCAGATTCGGGTTTTCTCTAATGTCGCCATTATTATGGTGACAGCGAAACGACAAGAGATGGATAAGTTGCTGGGTTTAGAGATAGGCGCAGATGATTATATTTGTAAGCCCTTTAGTCCCAAAGAAGTCATGGCGAGAATAAAAACTGTATTAAGAAGAATGCCTCAGCCTAATGATGATGTACTGGAATATTCAGGTTTTGAGCTACACAAAGACGGTTATTTTGCCTTGTTGAATGGTAAGCAAATGAACCTGACAGCGGTAGAATTTAAAATATTGGCTTTATTATTGGGGAAAGTTGATCGCGTATTTAGCCGAGAAGACATCATTCAGCATGCCTATAGAGAAACAACCGACATATCGGATCGTAATATCGATAATCACATAAAAAATATACGTAAAAAAATCCAAGAAACTGAGAGTGGCTTTAACCCTATAGCCACTGTTTATGGTGTGGGCTATAAATTCCATAAAGATTGGCTGAGGGCAAAGAAAAGTATATGAAACTATGAGTATACCATTAAATAGTATAGACTGCCTACCATAAGTCGAGGTTTTCATAAGTTGATCCAAAGGCATCTTGATGTAACCTACATACTTATTGGAACATCATTGTTGTTATCATGGCTTGGCATGAGTGCAGTTGCAGGCTTCTCTTGGGTGTTTGTTTTTTTTGCAGTGATTTTTAATCTAATTCAACGAGATGTGGAGATGGGGATTTTAGGGTTTGTCTACATATGCAGTGGATTTTTAGGACTTATTCTACACTCAGGTTTAAATCCAGGTCATTTATTCGAAGAGCTCAAATCTGAGTTTTCAAAAGCCATTACAGACACTCAGAAGGAAGAACTATTAGCTGCAGGCGATGCTACCAAAAAAGCAGCAGCTGCTGCTTCAGAGTTGGCTGCTCAAGCGGTCAAGGTCGCAACAAAAATTTAATTCAGGTATTACTAAGTACTACTATAAATAGGAAAAACTAAAGAGAATTAGAATTGATTAATATGAAAAACTATATTGAAAATCTTGATAAGTTCGAAGAAAAGTATTTTTTAGAAGTTCCTACTGTCTAGGGAACATGCGAATAAGTCCCTCTCATGAGATAATCGCGTTTTAAGTCTTCGAGTTTCAACCATGTCACACCAACTCACCTTTGCCGACAGCGAATTTAATAACAAACGCCGTAAAACTCGTAAAGAAATTTTTCCGCTCTCGCATGAATGAGTTGATGCCTTGGGATCAACTAGAAGTGGTTATTGAGCAGTTTTATCCTAAACCAGGGAATGGCAGAAGACCTTATCCGCTATCAACAATGTTCCGCATTCACTGCATGCAACATTGGTACAACATGAGTGATCCATCGATGGAAGATGCACTTTATGAAATCACCTCAATGCGCATTTTTGCTGGGTGGTCACTGGACAGTGCTATCCCTGACCACACTACTATTATGAATTTTAGGCACTTGCTGGAAAAACATAAGCTCTCCCGTCAGCTATTTAAAGAGGTCAATAAGTGGTTGTCCAGCACAGGAATTTACTTAAAAGAAGGCACGATTGTCGATGCCACCATCATTGAAGCTGCCAGTTCAACCAAGAATAAAGCAAAAGCACGCGATCCTGAGATGCATAAAAATCAGAAAGGGGAAGCAGTGGTTCTTTCGCTTAAAAGCCCATATTGGTGTTGACGCTAGAACGGGGTTAACTCACAGCGTAAGTACAACGGCGGCCAACGTTCATGACATCACGGAAACAGCGAACCTTCTTCATGGAGAAGAGTGTTTTGTGTCGGCGGATTCTGGCTATCGCGGCGCTCAAAAGAGAGAAGAGTTAAAAGGTGTCAAAGCAGACTGGTTGATTGCAGAGATTCCAAGCAAAATAAGAATCTTAAAAAAACACCCTAGAAAAAATAAACAGCCCATCCGAACGGAATATATCAAAGCCAGTATTCGAGCAAAAGTCGAACATCCCTTTAGAATCATCAAGTGTCAGTTTGGTTTTAGAAAAGCTATTTATCGTGGGTTGGCTAAAAATGACAGTAAGCTCGCCATGCTGTTTGCTCTTGCAAACGTGTTTCGAGTTGACCAGATGACCCGAGCCGCAAGGGGTTAATCCGTTTAAAAACCACTAAACAAGGTTCAATTATCTTGTTTAGTGGTAGAAAAGTGATAAACCAGCCACATTACTGACTGCCATTGGGCTTTTCAGAATGTTAAGGCGCGCAGCTCGACTTGATCGCATGTTCCCTAGCAATTCGGATAATCTCCCTTTTTTAAACTAGGTTTTAACGTTAAAAGGTGTCTAGTAAGGTATGAAAAGTCCAGTGGACTCTCTCTTTTATATTAGTGGTCTCAACAACAAATCTTGGCACATAGATGCCGATTGTGGGGGAGTCTACCCCATGCTCCCTAAGCTCAGAAAAAATATACTGGTTATTTGAAGTCGGTGGTCAAAATCGTGACCAATAAATAATAAAAAATCTCATAAATTTAATGTGATTAAGATTTATAAATATTGTTATATGAAATAATAAAAAATATATATTGTTGTTTTATAGGGATTTATTTTTTTTGTGTATAGTTAATGATACAAAGTAAAATAAAGTAAATTATAAAAATCGGACTCATAACCCGAAGATCCGGCTCCCGCAACCATTTTGAAAAGGTCGTTGGTTCACTTTTTAATTAAGAAAAAGGCTCCATAAACCATTAAAATTAATTTAGTCACATAATTTCCTCAGCACTAAAAGATAAAATCTAAACTATATTAATTGTTTAGCATGGCGCGGGATGGAGCAGTCTGGTAGCTCGTCGGGCTCATAACCCGAAGGTCGTTGGTTCGAATCCGGCTCCCGCAACCAAATACACTTAGTGTTTTGGCGTTATTTTTATCTTTAATTTCTGCATATAAGCTATATAAATCAATAGTTTAATCTGTCGCGGGATGGAGCAGTCTGGTAGCTCGTCGGGCTCATAACCCGAAGGTCGTAGGTTCGAATCCTGCTCCCGCAACCAAATGTCAGATTTGGTCATACAAAAATTCAGAAATACATTACCAAAAAGTAAGCTATATCAATAGTTTAACTTGTCGCGGGATGGAGCAGT
>NZ_NHTT01000030.1:0-15370 GCF_002806845.1 Marinomonas sp. ef1
TGACCTACAGGCCGACCTACAAAATACCTTTGTCGATCTACGGTCTTATAACTCTTTCTGAAAGGCTTTGTACCATTCAACAAATTTTACCATGCCTTCTTGTATCGTCGTGGCAGGCTTGTATCCCACTACGGCTTCTAGTTGGGTCGTGTCCGCGTAGGTTTTTGGTACATCACCAGGCTGCATGTCCATGTAGATTTTCTCGGCGGTTTTGCCACAGGCGCTTTCGATGGCTTCGATAAATTCGGACAGTTGAATAGGTTGGTTATTGCCAATATTGTAAATCGCGTAAGGTGCTGTCGTACCTTGGTTTTGTTGCGCTTGTGGCAGCACGTCTTGAATGCGTATCACACCTTCCACAATGTCATCGATGTAAGTAAAGTCACGCATCATTTTGCCGTGATTGAATACCTTGATCGGCTTATCGTTCAGAATGGCTTCGGTGAATAACCAAGGCGCCATATCAGGGCGGCCGCCAGGACCATATACCGTAAAAAAGCGTAGCCCTGTCGTTGGGATGTTATACAAATGCGAATAGGAATGCGCCATCAGTTCGTTGGCTTTTTTAGTAGCGGCATACAGTGAGACGGGGTGATCGACCGTATCGGATTCACTGAATGGGATTTTTGCGTTCATGCCGTAAACGGAGCTAGAAGAAGCATAGACAAGATGCTTTACTTTGGTTTGACGACAACCTTCTAGAATGGTCATCATGCCAACTAGGTTACTATCTACGTATTCAAAGGGGGCTTCTAATGAGTAGCGCACACCCGCTTGTGCCGCAAGGTGAATCACTCGCTGGAATTGTTCTTCTGCAAACAGCCGAGACATGCCTTCACGGTCAGCAAGATCCAGTTTTACAAAACGAAAGTTTTCATCAGGCAACAATTGCGCGAGACGATGCTGTTTCAACGCAGGTAGGTAGTAAGCGTTTAAACTGTCAAGGCCGACCACGTCATGGCCTGCTTCTAACAAGCGTTTGCACACATTCATACCAATGAAGCCTGCGGCTCCGGTGACTAAAAACTTCATTTTATCGTATCCATAACTTTTGAAATCTTGTTTATTGCCAATTCATTATCAATTAAAACAGTGCGTTAATTAGTTTATCTGCAACTGTCAGATCACGCTTCGTGCCTCAGCTAATCTGACCTACGGGCCGACCTACATAACGAGTTTCTCGGCTAATCTGACCTACAGGCCGACCTACATAACGAGCTTCTCGGCTCATCCGGCCTACGAGGCGGCATTTCAATTTCATCGGTAACAGCCAATCGTCAGATCACGCTTCGTGCCTCAGCTAATCTGACCTACAGGCGCGATCTACATAATACAGTGATTTGCCGTGGCACATCTTTTGACGGCCTAAAGGCCGACCTACATAACGAGCTTCTCGGCTAATCTGACCTACGGGCCGATCTACAAGTGACACGTTATGTTTTTACTTCTTGGCGCAGTTGTTCTATTTCTTTTTCTAGGACTTCATGTTCTTTTAGTTTTCTTTGCAAAAAGCGCTGCGTAAGAGAAACCTTTTCTTCTATGCCTTTTGGGGTAAGTAGGTATAGGTAGCCCATTTTGTTGGTGCTATTTTTAAAGTTTTCCGCTTTTATCAGACCTTTTTCTATTAGTGCTTTTAAGCAAAAATTGGCTTTTCCTAGGCTAATGTTTAGGCGTTTTGCTAACTCACGCTGACTAATGTCAGGATCTTGCTGTAGCTCTTTTAAAATTTTGTAGCGGTATTCGTCGGTTAACATTTAAGCACCTTAGATGTGGCACTAAGAGTGATGCATAAATACGAAAAATAATAAGCGTGGAAAGGTGTAGTGTATGAAGGTGTGAGTGTGCTTTCCATGCATTTACCTCGTTTAATATTATCCATTTTAATTACTAAAGAACTATTAACCCCATACTAGCTTCCCCTTGGAAGTTATAAGAGGAAAGGACAAATATATGCTGCGTTCAATTGGTGAACAATGATAATACAAGACATGAAATCATGCAAAGAATGTGTTCGAAAAGAGTTTGTAAAGCGGACATTTTTTAAGCTTTTTTGGTTATATAGATAGAAACGAAATCCGTTTTAGGTTTTGGTTGATGCGGTAAATTGGGCGATGATGGTTTGTATTGTGTTTTGTAGGGCATCATGAGCGGAGCGTTATGTGCCGTTTGATGACGTTGGTTTGAATGTCAGATTACGCCTCGTGCCTCGTCTCATCTGACCTACGGGTGGTTGGTGGATCATGTGGTTGGTTTCGTGATGGTTTCGTAGGGCATCATGAGCGGAGCGTAATGTGCTGTTTGGGGATGTTGGTTTGATGTTGGTCTGGTTGATGGTATACCCTTGATACTTCTTTAAAAAATAATGCAAAGGGATTTGTATGTTATCGATTAAGCATCATGGTGCTGTGCAGGGTGTGACTGGGTCTTGTCATGAGTTGTTTGTTGATTCTGATCAGTCGGTGTTGGTGGATTGTGGTTTGTTTCAGGGGGCGGAGACGTCTGGGTCTGGGGCAGATTCAAATAGTTTAGAAATAGACTTTGATCTTTCTGCTGTTCAGGCTTTGGTTATTACTCACGTTCATATAGACCATGCTGGGCGTTTGCCTTATTTGTTGGCTGCTGGATTTACTGGGCCGATTTATTGCTCTAAGCCTAGTGCTGCTCTGTTACCTCTGGTTATTGAAGATGCATTAAAAGTGGGTGTTACGCGTAATGCCAATATCATTAAGGCCTGTTTAGATAGATTGGCTTCTCAGTTAGTACCGCTGGATTATAAAACTTGGGCTGACATTCCTTTAAACAAAAATACTAAAGTACAAGTAAGACTGTGTCGTGCTGGGCATATTTTAGGGTCGGCTTATGTGATTTTTCGGGTTTCTAATAAAGAGATTAGATCACAAGAGAAACGCTACCATGATGTGTTGTTTTCTGGAGATTTAGGGGCGCCCTACTCGCCTTTATTACCTGCACCGCAGTCACCTTATCGGGCAGATCAGCTTGTTTTAGAAAGCACTTATGGTGATAGAAATCATGAAAATCGAGCAATAAGGCGCAAGCATTTACAGCAAAGTTTAGAACATGCATTGAGTGATTCTGGCACAGTGTTAATTCCAGCGTTTAGCATTGGCCGTACACAAGAGCTTCTGTATGAGCTGGAACATATTATTCATCAGAATAAACACAAGGCCGTGAGTAAGACTCGCTCCGGTGTTTCGTTAAATTGGGAAGATATCGATATTATTATTGATTCGCCGTTGGCGAGCCGTTTTACTGAGGTATATCGATCTTTGGCGAATTATTGGGATGACGAAGCAAAGCGCCGAGTGAGTTCGGGTCGCCATCCGTTAAGTTTTGAGCAAGTCACCACGATTGATGATCACGCCACCCACCTGCAAACCGTGTCTTACCTACAACGTCAAACCCGCCCAGCTATTGTTATCGCCGCCTCTGGTATGTGTGCTGGCGGTCGTATTGTGAATTATTTAAAGGCCTTATTGGGCGATGAACGTAACGATGTGTTGTTCATGGGTTATCAGGCCGCTGGCACACCGGGACGGGATATTTTACGGTACCACGACAAGCCAAATGGCTATGTGGTGTTCGACGGAGAGCATTACACCATTAATGCAAAAATACAGCAGATCAGTGGATATTCTGCCCATGCGGGGCAGCGGGATTTGTTAAATTTTATCAAGCGTATGCGAGTAAAACCCAAAAAAATACATTTAGTGCATGGAGATGATAACGCCAAGCGTACATTAAAAGGATTGATTGAAATGGAAAATCCAGAATGCGAGGTGGTGGTGCCGTAAGAAATAAAAGTTTGATGGTGTTGGTTTTTTCGTAGGGCATCATGAGCGGAGCGTAATGTGCCGTTTGATGATGTGTGTTTTTTTCGTAGGGCATCATGAACGAAGTGTAATGTGCCGTTTGATGATGTGGGTTGGGAATGTCAGATTACGCCTCGTACCTCGTCTCATCTGACCTACGGGATGGGTTGGTGTGGATCATGTGGTTGGTTTCGTGATGGTTTCGTGATGGTTTCGTAGGGCATCATGAACGAAGTGTAATGTGCCGTTTGATTATGCGGGTTGGGAATGTCAGATTACGCCTCGTGCCTCGTCTCATCTGACCTACGGGATGAGTTGGTGTGGATCATGTGGTTGGTTTCGTGATGGTTTCGTAGGGCATCATGAGCGGAGCGTAATGTGCCGTTTGATGACGTTGGTTTTTTCGTAGGGCATCATGAACGAAGTGTAATGTGCCGTTTGACGACGTTGGTTTTTTCGTAGGGCATCATGAACGAAGTGTAATGTGCCGTTTGATGTTGCGGTTTTTTCGTAGGGCATCATGAACGAAGTGTAATGTGCCGTTTGACGACGTTGGTTTTTTCGTAGGGCATCATGAACGGAGCGTAATGTGCCGTTTGATGATGTGTTTTTTTTCGTAGGGCATCATGAACGAAGTGTAATGTGCCGTTTGATGTTGCGGGTTGGAGATGTCAGATTACGCCTCGTGCCTCGTCTCATCTGACCTACGGGATGGGTTGGTGTGGATCATATGGTTGGTTTCGTGATGGTTTCGTAGGGCACCATTAGCACAGCGTAATGTGCCGTTTGATGATGCGGGTTGGGGATGTCAGATTACGCCTCGTGCCTCGTCTCATCTGACCTACGGGATGGTGGTGTAAGATATTTCTTGGGAGGGCATGGATGCCTAGATATATTAGAAGTAAACGTTTTGGCGGTACGTTTTTCTTTACTGTGACGGTCAAGGATCGACATTCTTCTGTTCTAGTTGATCATGTTGATCTTTTACGTGAGAGTGTTCGATACGTAAAATCTCGACGACCATTTGATATTATTGCATGGGTGGTTTTGCCCGATCATATTCATGCCATTTGGCGATTACCAAAAGGAGATAATGATTTTTCGCGGCGTTGGCAGTTAATTAAAATTTTGTTTACCAAGAAGCTAAAAAATCAAACACACCATCAATCGAGTATTTGGCAAAATCGTTTTTGGGAGCATGAGATCAAGTCAGATGACGATTTAAGAGCCCACATCCATTATTGTTATTTAAACCCCGTAAAACATGGCTACGTTTTATCAACACGTGATTGGCCATATTCAAGTTTTCATCGTGACGTGAAATTGGGATTGTTTGATATTCATTGGAATGGGGTATTTTAGAGCAAATAAGTATGATGTGCCGTTTGATGATGTGTGTATTTTTCGTAGGGCATCATGAACGAAGCGTAATGTGCCGTTTGATGACGTTGGTTTTTCGTAGGGCATCATGAGCGGAGCGTAATGTGCCGTTTGATGACGTGGGTTGGGAATGTCAGATTACGCCTCGTGCTTCGGCGAATCTGACATATGGAGTGCTGGTTGTGGTTAGTCTTTTTTGGTGAAGGCGAAGCGTATAAGCACGATCCCCATACCTAACATGCCGCCAAGTAATACGGCGAGTACGCAGATTAGGGCGCGTTTCGGGCCGGCTTTTTCTTCTGGTACGACGGCTGGGTCGATGATTTTAAAGGCGAATTCGTCTTGTACTTGTGCCAGCATTAGGTTTTTAGTTTGCTCTTCTATCAGTTGATAAAAGACGGATTGCATGTCTGATATGCTGGTTTTTTGGATTTGTTCTTCTAGGTAGCCGATGTTACGGCGTGTTTCATCCAGTGATTCTTTTTTCACCCAGGCGTTTAAGTCGATAACCAACCAGTCTACCCATTGTTTGGCGATGGTGGGTGATAAGTGCGTAATAGACAGGGTTACTAGGCCGTTGTCTTTACTTTCGGATACAGCAATCAGTTTTTTGAACTCTTTGTAGGCTTCCCAATCGGTTGGTATTGGTGATTTCCCTGGTTCAACTTCACGGACCCATGTTTTGCCTTGCGCATCATATAGCTCAGGATTCAACTGTAAGGCATCTGTGGATTCACTCCATTTCTCCCCCGCCATTAGGGGAACCATTAGGTCGTATTTATTGATGAAGGCGTTAATAAATTGACGAGACTGGAGTATTGCTAGTGCCATGGCTTTGCTGTCTGTGCCACCGCCACCTAGGTTGATACCAGCCAAAGACGCTAAGCCTCCAAATTGTGCGGCCATGCCGGCCAAACCGCCGGATTTGTTATCATTGGCCGAGGCCAATACCGCTTCGGCTTTGTAAGTGTTGGGTTGAGATAGTGCATACAGCACGCCGCCTACGGCAAATACGAAGGTGGTAAATATGATGATCCATTTACCCTTCCAAAGCGCTATAAACAGCTCTTTTAGGTCTATTTCATCGTCTTGCTGGTGATACGCTTGCGGAGGTAAATTGTAATTATCAGCCATATTTAAATTAGGAAAAGGATGGATACTAGCTTTATTCGCTAACGCCTATCCTTTTCTGTTTTATCCTATTAAGTTCTATTAAGTAAGCGAGATAAGTTTTGCACTAAAACTCACCTCTGTTTATTTTGCCTACGATTTTCGCCCTGCTTTATCGCACTGGGCTCTGCGACTCGGAATTAATCTTTAATAGCGCTCCACGCGACACCAATTTGATACAGTATCTGAGTAGCTGTAGATAAGGTGCTTAAGCCATCTAGGTAGTCGGTGTTGATCGGCACTATGATGGTATCACCAGGTTCTAATGGCGCGTAATTACGACTAAACCAAAAAGAGTTGTTCGGCAATTCAACCGAACCATTCGCTTTGACGATGTAAATACGGTCTGTATCTGCCTGACGTTTCGTACCACCTGCCGAACCAATGTAATCTTCCACAGTTAACACTGGGTTGTAGGTATGGTTGGAAGCAAACTGCACTTCACCCACTATGCTGACCACGGGGTTCAATGCCGGTACGAACAGCTTGTCGCCTTTTTCTAACATCAAGTTCGCTAGAATGTCGCCTTTCATTGCATCATTAAGGTCAATAACCAAACGTCCTACTGGCACTACATTATTCAGCTGATCCACCACAGCAATGGCCTGCGCTGGATCTGACACCGAGGTTGAGCCTTGACGACGCAAAGACATGGCGCTAATTTCTTGTTTTAGCTGTGCGTTGATAAATTTCAGTCTTTCCGCTTCCTGACGCTTCAAGCTGTCACGACTAAATACTGCACCAGAAGGGTAAGCAAACTCTGTAAAGCCACCTGCCCGTTCCACCACGTCTTTTAGGGTTTCACCGCGTCTAAACGTGTAGGTACCAGGGAAAACAAATTCCCCTTGCAACTCAACGTCCATGCCCTCTTGCCAACTCGGTTGTGATTTAACCATCAGATGATCTTGTGCGATCAAGGCAACTGGGTACTTGCCACTTATAGCGTCTTTTAGTGAAAAATTAATACGATCAATAGTAGATTTATCGCCTTCCGTGTTGCGACGCGTTAATTCTGCCGATGATAAATAGGCATTCTGATTTAAACCGCCAGCGGCCGCGAGCAAAGAAGAAACACTGGTGTTTTTCGCTAATGGATAAAGGCCTGGAAATTTAACCGCCCCAGATACATCTATCACTTTTGCAGGGCTTCCGTAACTAGCCTGCGCCTTTAATCGTTCGATAATAGGTTCAAGTAACGCCTCTCGACTGGCTTTACGCAATCCAGACGCATTAGACTCGACTTCTTTATCGGCAATTCTTAAGGTGGCATTTTCTTTTGTAGTGACAACAGCCCCTGTTTCGGCATCTAGCACTTCACGTGTTTGGTCTACTGCTCCATCCGATTTTGCTTTACTGTTTGCATAAGAGCCGGACCAATAACCTTGTGCCAAGCCATTATCAAACACAAATATTTGGTCTTTTTCTTGCAGAGTTAAATTTGCCGAGGAGCCTTGGTTCGTCAATGCATCCAACAAGCTAAATTGATAAATTTCAACATCTTGATTGACGTTTATCTCTCGCACCAATAAGGCATAGTTCAAATCGGCCGTTAGCTTTAAACCATCATCGATAGAACCAATAGCATCACTTACTTTCATACCTTGTTTGAAGTTAAGCGCGCCTTGTCTGACCACTTCACCACGCACGGCAACGGCATTGCGTAGGGACGAGGAAGCGGCAGATAAGTTTACGTCATCGCCATTTTGTAGTTTAAAGTTCCGTCCTGCTGGTGTCGCAAGGTCCAAGTTAAACAACTGTAATCCGTTTGCACCGGCTCGGCGCACGCTAATGCGCGACAAGTAGGCCTGAGGTTCTGCCCCACCGGCTAACGACAATAATTGCCCCAGTGTAATATCGCCTTTGGCTTCATACACCGCTGGCCGCGCCACTTGCCCTTCTATAGTAATGCGGTTATCACGAAGTGGAATAAAAAGCGTATCACCCGATGATAGACGCAAGTCTTTCGAGGTATCACCTTTGAGTAATAAGTCGTATAGGTCAAATTCTGATACCACTTGGCCTTTACGCATTAATTTAATATGACGCAAGCTGCCGGATTTCTTGACTCCACCGCTAGCGATCAATGCTTGGGTAATGGTGGTTAAGCCGTTTACATTGTAGGCGCCGGGCTGTATGGCTTCCCCGACGATATAGACCTGCATGGTGCGCATGGCACCCATAGTGACAGATACATCTACACCGATGGTTTTGTTTTTAATCACGTCATTGAGCTGTTTACGCAGCTGCGCGAATGTTTGCCCTGCTACGGCCACAGGGCCAATATCAGGAAGGTTGATAGAGCCATCTCTGTCTATGGTTAAAGATAGATTCTGATTGTTTTTGCCAAAAATTTGCACGCTAATAACATCACCTGGGCCCATTTGATAATCGAGCGGCACAGGCAAATTGTCCACTATGGTTAAACCTAGACTATTGTTACCAAACACATCGTAGCCAAACTGAGCCAAACCACCACCGCTGTCTGCAGCCGCTTGAACGGTAGGTGCTGGTTTTGCTTCGCTCACGACAGGCTCCAATACTGGTGCCTGTTGCACAGGGGCCGACGCGGTATTGGCCGCACCTCCGGTCAAAGCCCCAAGATCCACACCATATTGACGGGCTAGCGCCTCCTGTTGCGCCTTAGGCATACTCTGAAACTGGCTAATCTGCTCTGCGGTCGGTGTAAAAGCGAGTAGATTTCCCGCTAGCGTCATCATTAGTATTGGTAAGAGTCGTTTTTTAAGTCGCATACTGTGTGGTCTATTTAGGTTCAATAAAAATTTAATATTAGCTATTAACTGCAGCCGTAATGAATTTCACTAAAAGCGAAACTCATAACCTGCCCATATATTCGTTTTGGTATCGCTGTTCTGTACCTGCTGGCGACTCGCCCCTACACGTACCATTCCAGCTAAAGCGGGTAAATTATACGTTAACTGGCTGGTTTTTATGGTTTCGTCATCTAGAGTCGAGTTCTGGTAGCTTAGTCCTATCTGATGATCGTTTTTAAGCTGTAAATACAAGGCAATGGAGACGCTGTCGTCTAGCTCATAGCTTGTATTAGCAACGTCATCGGTTATAGAAGGATAGTTTCCTGATTTCCATGGGGTTGCATCATGTGCATCGGTAGATTGTTGCGATTCCAACACAATACGAGCGATGTTTTCCCCCAGCGGAAAGCTGCCCGTCCAACCCAACAACCACGCACCTAATTCAGACTCATTGGATGTTGAGGCCGCTTCTGCATACACACTGTGATAAAAACTAGCCATGCTGGGTAAGGTCAGCTTCGCATCCAGTGCGAGCTGCTTTTCGTCTTGTATCGAATCAATACCGGAAAACCAGGTTTGGTAGGTAACACCGTATTCGAAAAGAGAAAAAGGCTTTGATACTAAACGGGTTGCACTGTGGTAATCGTAATCTGAACCAGATGGTTGGGCTAATATACTTTCGACACTCCAAACACCCAAAATATTGTTCTCGCCAATATAACCAACACTTACATCAGGCGCCGCTTTAGCGTACGAACCTAAAATTAGATTATGTTGCCAGCCTTGCCCCCACCAACGATCAACATTTCCAACAGACCAAAGCCAGGCACCAGAGCTAAAAGCAAGGTAACTATTGTCTATGTTTAAGGTCATATCGTCTTGATATTCGCTGTAACCCGCGGTTAAACGGTAAGAGAATGAGTTCCCTAGATGCTCAACGCTGGTATAAACGCCCTTTTCGTCTTCATTGAACTGACCAAAACCCGAAGGTACTGCAGGATTAGAACCATTTACCACTTTGAACAATCGATTACCACGATTCAATCTGGCTGTATTTAGCGTGTAAAGCAGCTGTTGGTTGGCGACTAATAAAACATCACGATTATGATTTGAATCGCTTAGGTCATCGCCAAATAAGGACCAACGCATGGGGTAATGATTAACGGGGGAAGAAATTTGACCAGAATCAGACAGTAACAGTAAAGATGAGCGCAAAAACGGATCATTGGCTTCCAACCAAGGCGACGCGACTGCAATAACAGAAGTGCAACCTAGAAACGGCACCAACAGTGCATTATGAACCAGTTTATTAGTGCGACAGCAACTAAGAAAACTTAGTTTTGGAGGACATAGAATCGGTTTTTTTTTAACATTAGAAGAGAACATTAATAGGTCACAGTTCCTTGTATTGATAGAGATAACGCTTTCATGAGCATGCTTCCTATCTGACTATTATTAAGATGCCGCACATAATGTCCCAAAACACAGCAAAAATAAAGGCTGCTTACTCAATGCTTTCACAAATGGCGGCATTTTTTTAAACATTGTTCATTATTGGCATTTGTCCGCTTAAGGCGCATTTCGCCAGCATTTAAGATCAGGCTTTATGGCGATAAGGCTAGAATTGATCAAGAAATTAACGAAAAGTCTGTTCATAGCGCTTACATTGTCATAAATCTTGATCTAAAATCGGTCAGGAAGTCTATTCTTCAAACATCGATGTTTAAATGATAAGGAAATATTATGAAACTTGTAACGATTGCTACTATTGTAGCACTTGGCCTAGCTAGCCAAGCATATGGTGAAGCGGCTGGTGCTGGAGCAGCCTCTACTGGTGGTGCTGGAGCGGGCGCAGGTGCTGCTGGCGCAGGAGCTGGTGCGGGCGCAGGAGTTGGTGCAGGCGCAGCAGGAGCTGGTGCAGCGGCTGCTGGTGCAGGTGCAGCGGCGGGTGTTGGTGCAGCGACGGCTGCAGCAGTAGGTGGTTTGGCAGCAGCGGCAGCAGCGGCAGCAGCAGTGGCTGTGAGTGCAGCGGTTGCGGCAACGACAGACAGCAACCCAACTACTACCCCAGCTGTTGGTACAACGACTAATACAAATTAATACCTCCAAGCCACCTAATACCCATTAGGTGGCTTTTCTTTTCCCTTAGTTTGTATTGGTTGTTTCATGCGCTCTTTTTTTTATCCTCTTTATTCCCTTTTTTTTATTCTCGTATTAGCTTTAACGGGTTGTTCAGCCAACTTCAAAAGCAGCTTAGACTCGGCAAAAGCGGTGATTGGCTTAAACAACGCGATCACTCCTGAGTACATTACGTCTTTGCCTTATGCCAGTACCTTGGTCACTGTTAACGATACTCGTCCTTTGCTTTTGATTCTGACCTTTGTGGATTATAACCCCACCACTCAGGCTTACAGACTGACTTGGTTGAGTAAAGATTCTGGCAGTATTGTCACCGAAAACGGTCGTATTATTCAGACTGTGGGCTTTACCAGTGATAACTTAGAAGCATTAGCTTCTTTTGCTGGCAATAGCAACCTTACCGATCCGTTTATCAATACACTTCCCAAACCCAGTAGCACAATGTCATGGACGGCCAGATACGATTGGGCTCCTGGCTATCGCTATGGTTTTACCGCTCAAGTCACCTCCCGCTCGCTTGGCATGGACACGGTGACCACTGAGCTATGGCGTCAAGACGCCGAACAGATCGCTGAAACCGTCACCTTTAACAATCTAGATGCGCACTTTACCAATCTTTTTTGGCTTACGCCCGCCACGCCGACGGTTCGCCCCTTTGTGGTTAAAAGCATCCAATATTTAGGGCCCAACATGGACAAGGTGGAAATGCTGATGGTGAAACCCTTTATTGAACCGTTTAATAATGTCACAGCCACAACGCCCGATACCGACAACGAGGATTCGCCATTATGATGCCGTTTTCTACGACGCCTTATATAAAAGGGCTATTCCTGATGTGTATGCTGTGTCTCGCTACATTGTCACAGAATGCTAAAGCCGATAACGCCGTTATTACGCTACTGCACAATCAAGTTACCCTGTCCTACCCACAAGAAGTGCGTTTTTTACAACTATTACAGGATGCTTATTCTCAGTCGCAATACCAGATATACCCACTTGGTAGCGCATTGATCAACCCGAATAAACAATCCATAGTCACCAACCAAAAACGTGCTGTTTTGCGTCAACTGGCTGCTATAAACACGCCTGCTGCGAAACATATCGCAAACTACCTCAATCAGTTAAATTTGGTTTATCACGAAGATATGGTCTTCGATTTTACCAAGGTTCGCATTAAGCCCAAGCTCAATCCCCTAGTAAAAGGCGAATATTCACTGCTTTTGGCACAACGCCCAAATCACATTACAGTGTTTGACGCGGCACAGGATTTGGTTAAGAAGGTTCCCTTGAATAAAAGCGGTGAACTTCGCGACTACTTGGCGCAATTCTCTGGCGCAACCAAAGAACAGCAGCCCTATGATTCGGTTTTGATTATTCAGGCTGACCGGAGCATTTATCAAGCCAAAGACTTACAGTGGAAAAACACCTTATATTTTCTCAGCCCCGGCGCCATGGTGTTTATTGGGCTGCCAAACCTGTCTGATGAATACCGCGATTTAAATGCCAATGTCGCCCATCTGTTTGCTTTTCGCTTGGAGCTATAATGTCATTTAAACGCTTTTCTTTGACTACTCTTGTTACTGGTCTTGTCACAGGTTATGGCTGTTTGCTCAGTGGCGTGCTGTACGCAGAAGACACAGACTATTTTTCTCTGCCTTTTCAAGGGCCACAGCTTAAACCCTCTCAGACTGATCTGGGTGGTGTAGGTTTGATCCAAATGCCATCTGGCCGCATGGCCGACGAAGGCGCGTTCAGTTTTGGCTATAACGACAACAGTGAATATACCTTTTACACTATTTCTTTACAGTTAATGCCTTGGTTAGAGACCACTATCCGTTATACCCAAGTGGAAGATCTGCTGTACAGCAACAGTGAAAGTTTTAGTGGTGACACAAAGTACGCAGATAAAGGCATTGATGCTAAATTAAGGCTGTTAAAAGAAGATCAATGGCTACCAGAAGTATCCGTCGGTTTGCGCGACCTTGGTGGCACAGGACTGTTTGATGGCGAATTTCTCGCCGCTACCAAACGCTTTTCGACCGATCATTATGGTGAATTTGACGTTACTCTAGGACTAGGTTGGGGATATTTCGGAACCCGGGGTAATATTAGTAACCCTCTGTGTAATGCAGCAGACCGATTCTGTAATCGTATTTCAGGGTATTCTGATAATGGTGGCTCTATCGACTACGACCGCTGGTTTACAGGCCCAGCGTCCTTGTTCGCGGGTGTGGAATATCAGACACCTTACGAGCCTTTGCGTTTAAAACTGGAATATGATGGCAACAACTACAGCCAAGATTATCCAGTTACTCGTGGTGGTGTGGACATGACACCCAAAACACCTTGGAACTTTGGTGCGGTTTATGAGGTAAGTGATGGCTTTGATCTGCGTTTAAGTTATGAACGCGGCACGACTGTGGCGCTGGGCTTTGTGTTATCAACCAATCTTAATACCTTGAAAAGCCCATGGATAGACAACGAGCTACCCGCGATGGGCACTGATCAAGCTGCCACCTTGAATGACGTGGATTGGCCAGCTCTGGACCGTGAATTAGAAGACATCGCAGGCTATAAAACCAGCAAGGTGTACCAACAAAACGATGCGGTGACCTTTGTCACGCAACAAACAAAATACCGTGATCGTGATGTCGCCACCGAAAGAGCGGCAGCCGTGATGGCAAATCACTTGCCTACCAACGTGAGCGCTTACAAAATCATTGAAGAGTCGAACAATATTCCCGTGAAATCGACCAAGGTGTCGGCGCGTGCTTATCGTAAAATCGCGGCTGTAGATTATTTCAACCCATCGATTAAAGACGCCATTATCGAGCTACCACCAGAAGACATTAATGATGATCCTTTGTACGAAAACGTTGAACGCTTCAATTACGGTTTTAGTCCAAATTTAAGCCAATCCTTCGGCGGCCCAGAAAGCTTTTATATATACAGTATCACCATGAAAGGTGGCGCTTCTTACTGGCTTAGCCGAAATTTGGAATTATCCAGCTCTGTGTCGATTAATCTATTAGATAACTACGATAAGCTTAATTTTGACACTCCTTCGGACGGCACATCTAATTACCGTGTTCGTACTCTAGTGCGGGCTTATGTACGTGACAACGACGCCAATTTGAATAACCTGCAGCTGACCTGGTTTGATCGCTACGGAAGCAATTGGTATCAGCAAATCTACGGCGGTTATTTAGAAACCATGTTTGCGGGTGTTGGCACGGAAGTTTTGTATCGTCAACCGAACTCCAACTGGGCCATTGGTGCAGACGTCAATGCGATCTCGCAGCGTGACCCCGACTCAGTATTTGGCATTTTTTCTGATGAAAACGCCTACGGCAATGGAACCAAAGTACTGGCAAGAGGTACGACAGGACATTTGTCTTTTTATTATCAACCTGAATGGTCTTTTTTAGAAGACACTCTATTCCGTATCGACGTGGGTAAATTTCTAGCCGCTGACGTTGGCGCTCGCTTTGACTTTTCTAAGCAATTTGACAGCGGCATGATCATCGGCGCGTACGCCAGCCGAACCAACATGTCCGCAGAAGATTTCGGCGAAGGCAGCTTCACCAAAGGGTTTTATCTGTCTATTCCGTTCGACACCGTCTCACTTAAACCGACTAACAGCCGAGGCAACCTAAACTGGCAACCTATCACCCGCGACGGCGGCCAAATGCTAGGAAAACGCAACAGTTTATATGGCATAACCGATATGGTGTCACCTTGGTACCAACGACCTGCAAAGAACTAATGCAAGTCATGCTTTAGCGCGTCAAGGATTTTGGTTTGGTGTCATTAGACTTTTGACGGTCTAAAGGCCAATGGTATGGACTCCTCCCCAATTCAGCGGAATTCCGATAAATTGGGAGGCGACCAAACCAAAGGAGCCATACCATGAATAATAATTCGACAATTTGTGTTGATTTAGCGAAAGAAGTTTTCCAAGTTGCTGTCTTCAATAAAGCCGGTAAGGCTAAGTTAAATAAAGAAGTCTCAGCGAAAAAAATGTGTCTCATCATTGCTCAATACCCTGATGCAGCGATCTTTATGGAAGCGTGTGGCTCT
>NZ_NHTT01000031.1:0-7316 GCF_002806845.1 Marinomonas sp. ef1
CAGCTGGGATTGCTGACGTTTTAAGAATACTTTCAATATTGCTGGGCATGTGTGTCTCCTAACCTGTTGGTCGAAAATATCGGATGGCTACCTTTTACCTTGCGGTAGCGGAGGATACAAGGTGCGTATTATAGGTAGATTAATCCAAGAGTCAAGCACTGCAAGAGAACTAGATAGGATTAGTTGAAAATAAATCTTTCTCCCTCATTATTTACCTCTATAAAACAGACTTAGCCTCTTATTAGATATAGAGAAGCTTAAATACTTGTATCCTCCGCTACCGCAAGGTAAAAGGTAGCCATCCGATATTTTCGACCAACAGGTTAGGAGACACACATGCCCAGCAATATTGAAAGTATTCTTAAAAAGTCAGCAATCCCAGCTGAAGCCGATGCTCTTCCAGGTAGAAGCACACCTTTAAAAATCTCTGGTATACACGCAGTTAACAATGAACCGTTTGTCCGCTCTGAAAAACCTAATGAATCCGAGATCATTCTTGGGATGGGATGTTTCTGGGGTGCCGAACGCAAGCTATGGAATACTCCCGGTGTTATCGTCACGTCTGTTGGCTATGCAGGTGGCTTTACATCCAACCCAACCTATGAAGAAGTTTGCTCTGGGCAAACAGGACATAGCGAAGTCGTACAGGTTGTTTTTGATACCTCTATTATCTCGTTAGAGGGCGTACTTAAGGTTTTCTGGGAAAACCATGATCCTACCCAAGGTATGCGCCAAGGCAATGATATCGGCAGCCAATATCGTTCTGTTATCTACACCACCAACGATAAAGACATGCCGATTGTGGAAGCCAGCAAAGCGGCATTTCAAAAAGAACTACTCGGCGCAGGCCACGGCATGATCACTACAGAAATCGAACCTCTCGATACCTACTACTTTGCTGAAGAATATCACCAGCAGTACCTACACAAAAACCCGAATGGGTATTGTGGCCTCGCAGGCACAGGCGTGAGCTGCCCTATTGGCTTAAACGTATAATTTAAGTAGCCCGGAATAATCACGCGCTGTACTTAATATGCTTTAGCAACAAGAATTTTATAGAAACGAAAAGGCCGAATCGTATAACGATTCGGCCTTTTTAGTGGGCTATATCAGAGCAAGATTAACCATCAATATTGATATTGTACTCTTGGTCGTTATAGATGACTTTGATCGAATCAGTCGATGACACCGAACCATCCAAGTTAGAATCGAAATTAGAAGCAGAACCAAATTCAGCCACATCCTCGCCCCCAACTTTAACATGTCCATCTGTTACCTTAACGTTCTCTGTTAAGAATTTGGTAATCGCATCAACATCAGCATCTTTACCTGGGTTCCCTCCTATTCCTGTTAACAGATCAGTTAAATCTAATGCGTCCTCAGCCGCGTTAAAATCGGTAATAATATCGATATTTGACACATCTGCTGTGTCATTCAATATAAAGATATCGTTACCAGCGCCTCCTGTCATAATGTCTGAAACTTGGTCATCACCGCCAAACAAAATATCATTTCCAGCGCCTCCGATCAGTGTATCGTTATCTTCAGAACCAATTAGGTAGTTGTCCTTATCATCTGAAGCTCCAGAATCATCTGAACCAAAAGACACTGAACTTGTGATATCTAGATCCGGTAATTCAACACTACTGACGACTTGAAGAGTATCAATAGTTGTTTGACCATTCGTAATTTCAATATCATAACTACCATCTGAATTTGGTGCCAGTAATACGCCATCTAGCGTCAAAGATGCCTCTGAAGGCACACCAAACAAAGTCACTACAGCTGGTTCTATGGTGCTGTCTGAATAATCAATATCCACTGTCACACTATAGCTAAACGTAGACGAGTTATAATTATTGAAGGCACTAGAATCACCTTTAATAACACCATCACTCATCACGATATTTTCAAAGTTAACGATTTTAGACTTAATGTTATCAACATTATTGTAGTAATCATTTTTAGTGTAAGAGGACAAATAGATAGAGTCATTACCACTTTCTCCATCCACTTCACTATAAAGTTTACCCTCAATAATAATGACATCATTTCCGCTGCCTAATTCAATATCAGCATTAGACCAAACATTGCCTTTAATAATGACTGTATCATTGCCGTCATCACCTCTGATTTTGCCAGACACATCACCTTGGACTGATAAAATGTCGTCTCCACTACCTAACTCTGCATCACCACCAGAATTAATACTGCCACCAATTACAACAGTATCATTACCTGTACCGGCATCAATATCACTGTTCAAATCTCGAGCAATGTAAGCAGAATCATTTCCTTCACCAAGAGTGATTTCAGCATTTGAATTAACACTACCACCTATAGCCAAGCGATCATTACCTTTCGATAAATCAATATCTTCATTAGCATTACCGCGTATTTCGACAGAATCGTTGCCTGCACCGCCATAGATTGAGCCATTTGAATTTAGCTCACCTTTTACAAGAAGATTGTCGTCCCCGTCTCCAGAAAAAGAACCGTCATCAAGGTATAAATCACGGTTAACATTACCAGCGATAACAATATTATCGCTGCCGTCGCCAGCAGAGGCATCGTAGTTCAAATCGCCATTGATATAGAAGGATCCATTAGCGCCTTGCGACCCGTTTGAATTAGCTAAAACCTGAGTGTCAAAGTTCTCACTATGCCCTTTCCAAACATCAACATTAAAATCAGATATATCCGCTGCAGTTGACACTGATACCGTCGGTAAAACACCATCTGGCGTCACGCTAATTGAAGCGGTTGCCTTATCTGTTCCACCTTTTCCATCAGAAATAGTGTAATCAAAAGTTGCTGTTCCGAAGAATCCTTTCAATGGAGTAAAGTGAATGACGCCAGCAGTATCCATATAGGCATAGCCATTCTGAACATTACTTATACTTGTTACCGTTAAAGCATCTCCATCAGCGTCTGTGTCGTTCGCAAGTAAACTATCAACGGTTATATCTAGGCCTTGCTCTTGCGAAGTAATAAATCCAGTCTCACCAGTTGAACTAAGAATAGAGGCATCAAGTACAAAATACGTTGCGCCGCCATCAGCACTTAATACTGGCTTGAATACATAGTCACCACCTTGATCCCACCAAATCATGTCTATAGCTTGGTAGCCTGACTCAGTGACAGTAAACGATTGGTGCGTTGTCGTATTTTCTGATTGAATGCCATCAACCGTCGCAACCGCTTCACCATTGATTGTTATCTGATAACCATCATCTGCCGTCACTTTAAAATTATAAGTGCCTGCCGCCAAATATACATAACCTTGAAGGTGGATACCGCCATCAGTATTATCACTAGGATCGTTACTTAATGTACTGGCATCCTCACCTAAGAAAGTCTGTAAATTAGTCCCTTTTGCAACATCTCCTGAACCTTTACCGTAATCAATATTTGTAGCGTCAAAAGTGGCATCTGGCTCTTTACTTTCAATAAGGGCCCTAAAGTCACTAATATTATTAAGCTGTGAATTGGTTCCATAATATTCACCAACAAGACCAGCAAAGAATGCATTAGACGCCCCATCATCTTGAGCAACAGGAGCCGTGTTCGTTCCGACGTCGATAGATAAAGTCGCCGATGACGTACTACCATCTGAGTCCTGAATCATGTAAGAGAATGTTTCTTGCGCGCCAGCTGGAATTTTGTCTACAGAAGCCGTTACTTGATACGTGTAACTACCGTCTGCATTAAGCACTAAATTACCATATTGACCCTGAATACTTGAACCGACATTCGCATCAGACTCAGTAACAAGCCCCCCAACAGCGACACTGACAACAGAAGTATCACCATCTTGACTGAGTGCATCAGCCCCGACACCATCATCGCCCTCAAGCACATTACCTGTCGTTTCAGGAAGGCTATATCCTTCACCCTCAACAACTCGAACGACCAATTCGTAACTAGTCGATGCATTTTCATCCGTGTAAATAGAAGTAATTATATCGCCATCTGAATTACCGACTTCTCTAAAACCAACAACCTGTAAAGTATAAACCTCACCTTCCCATTCAAATGTCACAAAAGTATTTTTAACCGTAACAATATCTCGTGAAGCTAAAGCATCGCTTGAGTTAACGGTCTCATTATGATCAAAGTCTACTTTTAATGTGACTGGCTGAGTCTCACCAGTGTCATCGGTGATAGAGAAAGCGACTTCCATAGAAGCTGCTGTGATAGCACCGCCGTCATACACAGGATAATTGTAGTGAGTAAATGTACCGAGCACGATATCTTCATTTAACTCAAAACGACCATCGAGGTTCGCATCATTATCAACAAAGCCATAACCCGATTGAGAACCTGAACCTGCCGGACTACCCCAACGAATTTGATCCAAACCATCATCATTGTCATCGCTATCAAACTTACGAATATCAGAACCATTTTGATAGCTTACCCAGTTTGCCTCTATTCCAGTAACCTCAAAGGTTTCTCGACGAACAGTGATACTATCTTCGTCATTTACGGCAACAGGCGCAGAATCTTCAATTGAAACAGAAACATACTCAGTCGTTGTCGCAAGGCCATCATTAACCGCAATACCAAAGTCAACAGTAACTGCATTCCCCAATGTGGTATCGCCATGATCCACAGGACCACTTAAAGTAACCACATAACCATGCTGACCATCTGTGTCTGTAAGCGCCACACGAATAATTTCAGTCTCACCCGCTTTGGCGACCAAATTGCCACTGCTGTCGGTTGTCCAAACCAAGGTTACACCACCAGATGTCATGACCTCAGCTGGAGCAACAAGTGATAACGCCAAATTCTGGCCTTCTGCATCACTTATACTAAATGCCCCAGTCACTGAGGCACCATTCGCTGCTGCAGAATCGCTATCAAGCAAATCATCTTCGGAAATGACCACAGAATCAGAACCATCCGCAAACGCTAGCTCAGGAGCAGAATTTTCCCAAGTTGCACTACCGGAAACGGCAGCAGCACCTGGATCTACGGCTGTAGCCGTCGCAGTTACTGACAACTCACCATCAAAGTCGTCAGGCACTGACAGTACTAAACCTTTAACCGTAACAACACCAGTCTCAGGATCAATCGCTACATTATTTGTAAAACCGCCACTGTTTAGCGAGATTTTCCAAGTTGTTACTCCATTTTCAGTCCCGAGCTTTTCAGCGCCAGACAAAGACGTCCCTTCTGGCGTAGTCACTGTTAACTCCGTAATGTTTTCAGAATGGTCTGTATCAGTCGGAGCGGCGGTGATATCAACTGTGTAATTTGTTACAGCTGACTCGTAAGAAACGCTATGAAGCAAGTAATCACTCGTCGCAACACGATCCCCAGTTGTCGGTGTAGAAAACTCGATTGCCAATATGGATTTACCCTCTGGCGCGTTCACAGTGACAGGATCACCAATTCGATCATAACCGCCTTCGTCACTATTACCATCAATGGTAAAAGTCGCCGATGTTCCATCACTATACTTAACAGTATAAACAGCCGTCTCATTATGACTATTCAACCAAGCAAGTTCGAATGTTGCGGATGAAGCGGGTTTATCAAGCTCGACGACTAACTTCTCTTGCTTACCAATTTCTGAATCTGCGCCATTCCCAGCCTGACCTGTCACTCCAAAACCAGTAGGCGTACCAGAATCCTTAATGGAAATAGCAACGACATCATTCTCACTGTTATAAGCCGTCACGGTGAAACCGGCTGGATTGCCAACAGGATCTTCTATTCCATCAAGCACGTTAGACAAATCTACGCTATAAAGAGTCGTTGTTGTTGTCGGCTCCAACGTCAACTGAACTGTTGGTACATCAGTGACTGGCGTGACGTTGACGGTTGCGGTCGCTGAAGCCGTATTACCAGCTTCATCTATAACTTGATATGCAATCTCAACCTCACCGCTGAAATCCGCAGCCGGTGTAAAGAGCAGTGTCCCATCTTCATTGACAGTGACAGTCCCTTTTTCAGAGTCAAAAGAGACACTGCCAGGAACCAATACGGCACCACTTTCATCATTTGCGAGAATATTAATGACTATCGGCTCAGCAGAATCTTCATTCATAGACACTGTTTCACCAGCCACCTCAGCAACCGTATCAAGAGTAAACTCTAACGTACTACTTTCAGACGTATTTCCTGCAGAATCAACTTGACGAACAGTAACTGTATTCACACCTTCCGATGTGGTTGGTGCTGTAGTGATCCATTCTCCATCAACAAAATATTCAAGCGTAGCGCCGCTTTCAATACCAGTAATCGTGTAGCTGCCATCATTAGTCAAATTGTCATTCGCTGAACTACCACTATCAGTGTTAAGCGAGATGACAAGTGAATCTGGCGCAGAAGTATCGACGATATGGGTAGACGTTGTTTTACTCTCAACGGTATTACCAGCCGCATCAGAAGACGTCACAACAACCTCAAACTCGGTATCAGCCGCTAAATCACTGCCTGCAACAGCAAGAGCCCAAACACCACCAGTAGCAACTGTTGTGGAGTATTCTCTACCATTGATCGTCATCTTGACCACATCACCAACGGAAATATCACCACCAACAGCCTTACCAGAAACAGTGATAGTTTGACCACTTTCTTCAGCGTTAATCACATCATCAGATGTGATCGCATCAACCGTGACAGTACCAGCTCTCGCAAAAAGATCGACTGAGTAGTTAAGGCCACCACCAGTTTCAATGACAATAGTATTACCAGCATCATCTTCAAACTCAGCTGTTACTTGTAATTTATGGTCAGAATCGCTGGCTAAATCGGAACCAGCAACCTCTAGAGAAAAGCCGCCATCACTCTGAATGTCTTCCGCTTTAACCGTGTATGCATGACCATTAATAGTGACCACAATATCCTTAGCATCAGTATCATCTTCAACAATAAAGGTACCTGTTAAAGTAACCATTCCCTGGGACTCGATAGCATTAACAATATCATCCTCAGTAACGTCATCAAAATACAAAGCGGCTGTAATAGTAGTATCTAAAATAGCAGTATTAGTAACATTACCTTCATTTCCAGCCCCATCAACTACTGTCATAGAAACAACTAATGAGCCATCAACTAAACCAGCTAAATCAAGCCCTGTCACAGACACATTACCTTCACTATCAACTGATATAGCAGAGACAGGAACAGATAATGTATTAGCTGGATTCGAGCTATCCGTGATCACAATACCAACTACGGAAGCTCCTGACTCAACCTTACCAGTCAAATCCGTAGAGCCACTTTCATTTTTGTTTAAATAAATATCACCATTAGTCTCAAACGAGATTGTGTTAACACCATCTGCATTTTCTGGGGCTGTG
>NZ_NHTT01000032.1:0-3015 GCF_002806845.1 Marinomonas sp. ef1
AAACCGGTGGAAGATCACTTTAACCTAGTGACTTCTATTATCGTAAATCCAGAGGGGTACAAAAGCCCTTTGGTATGTGATCCGAAACTATTTTGGGTTATATGGTCAAGTGACCAAGCGTGCACGGTGGATGCCTTGGCAGTCAGAGGCGATGAAGGACGTGGTAATCTGCGAAAAGGTTCGGGGAGTCGATAAACAGGCTTTGATCCGAACATGTCCGAATGGGGAAACCCACTCTACTTGTAGAGTATCCCACAGTGAATACATAGCTGTGTGGAGGCGAACCCGGGGAACTGAAACATCTAAGTACCCGGAGGAAAAGAAATCAACCGAGATTCCCTAAGTAGCGGCGAGCGAAAGGGGATTAGCCCTTAAGTGGTTTTGGTGTTAGTAGAAGGCTCTGGAAAGTGCCGCAATAGAGGGTGATAGCCCCGTATACGAAAACACCTTAATCATGAAAACGAGTAGGACGGGACACGTGTTATCCTGTCTGAATATGGGGGGACCATCCTCCAAGGCTAAATACTCCTGACTGACCGATAGTGAACCAGTACCGTGAGGGAAAGGCGAAAAGAACCCCTGTGAGGGGAGTGAAATAGATCCTGAAACCGTGTACGTACAAGCAGTGGGAGCGGACTTGTTCCGTGACTGCGTACCTTTTGTATAATGGGTCAACGACTTATTTTCAGTAGCAAGGTTAAGCGTTTAGTGGAGCCGTAGGGAAACCGAGTCTTAATAGGGCGTTTAGTTGCTGGGAATAGACCCGAAACCGGGCGATCTATCCATGAGCAGGTTGAAGGTTGAGTAACATCAACTGGAGGACCGAACCCACATCCGTTGAAAAGGCTGGGGATGACTTGTGGATAGGAGTGAAAGGCTAATCAAGCTCGGAGATAGCTGGTTCTCCTCGAAAGCTATTTAGGTAGCGCCTCGTATCTCACCATTGGGGGTAGAGCACTGTTTGGGCTAGGGGGTCATCCCGACTTACCAACCCCATGCAAACTCCGAATACCAATGAGTGCAATTACGGGAGACACACAGCGGGTGCTAACGTCCGTTGTGGAAAGGGAAACAACCCAGACCGTCAGCTAAGGTCCCAAAGTTACAGTTAAGTGGGAAACGATGTGGGAAGGCTTAGACAGCTAGGAGGTTGGCTTAGAAGCAGCCATCCTTTAAAGAAAGCGTAATAGCTCACTAGTCGAGTCGGCCTGCGCGGAAGATATAACGGGGCTCAAACTGTACACCGAAGCTACGGATGCTTAATTTATTAGGCATGGTAGAGGAGCGTTCTGTAAGCCGTTGAAGGTCAAGCTGTAAGGCAGGCTGGAGGTATCAGAAGTGCGAATGTTGACATGAGTAACGATAAGGGGAGTGAAAAACTCCCCCGCCGGAAGACCAAGGTTTCCTGTCCCATGTTAATCAGGGCAGGGTGAGTCGGCCCCTAAGGCGAGGCAGAAATGCGTAGTCGATGGAAAACAGGTTAATATTCCTGTACCGATGTATATTGCGATGGAGAGACGGAGAAGGCTAGGCCAGCACAGCGATGGTTGTCTGTGTTTAAGGCGGTAGGCAAGTGACTTAGGCAAATCCGGGTCACTCTTTTAGAGAGAATGCCGAGAACTGATGACGAGCCCTCTTTTGGGCGAAGTGGTTGATGCCATGCTTCCAGGAAAAACTTCTAAGCTTCAGATATACATTGACCGTACCCCAAACCGACACAGGTGGTCAGGTAGAGAATACCAAGGCGCTTGAGAGAACTCGGGTGAAGGAACTAGGCAAAATGGTACCGTAACTTCGGGAGAAGGTACGCCGGCCGGTGTGAAGGACTTGCTCCGTAAGCACTAGTCGGTCGAAGATACCAGGTGGCTGCGACTGTTTATTAAAAACACAGCACTCTGCAAACACGAAAGTGGACGTATAGGGTGTGACGCCTGCCCGGTGCTTGAAGGTTAATTGATGGGGTTAGCGCAAGCGAAGCTCTTGATCGAAGCCCAAGTAAACGGCGGCCGTAACTATAACGGTCCTAAGGTAGCGAAATTCCTTGTCGGGTAAGTTCCGACCTGCACGAATGGCGTAACGATGGCCACACTGTCTCCACCCGAGACTCAGTGAAATTGAAATCGCAGTGAAGATGCTGTGTATCCGCGGCTAGACGGAAAGACCCCGTGAACCTTTACTATAGCTTCACAGTGAACTTTGAACCTACTTGTGTAGGATAGGTGGGAGGCTTTGAAGTGCAGACGCCAGTTTGCATGGAGCCACTCTTGAAATACCACCCTGGTATGTTTGAGGTTCTAACTCAGGTCCCTTATCGGGATCGAGGACACTGTGTGGTGGGTAGTTTGACTGGGGCGGTCTCCTCCCAAAGAGTAACGGAGGAGCACGAAGGTGTGCTCAGCATGGTCGGAAATCATGCATAGAGTGTAAAGGCAAAAGCACGCTTAACTGCGAGACAGACACGTCGAGCAGGTACGAAAGTAGGTCTTAGTGATCCGGTGGTTCTGTATGGAAGGGCCATCGCTCAACGGATAAAAGGTACTCCGGGGATAACAGGCTGATACCGCCCAAGAGTTCACATCGACGGCGGTGTTTGGCACCTCGATGTCGGCTCATCACATCCTGGGGCTGAAGCCGGTCCCAAGGGTATGGCTGTTCGCCATTTAAAGTGGTACGCGAGCTGGGTTTAGAACGTCGTGAGACAGTTCGGTCCCTATCTGCCGTGGACGTTTGAGATTTGAGAGGAGCTGCTCCTAGTACGAGAGGACCGGAGTGGACGAACCTCTGGTGTTCCGGTTGTCACGCCAGTGGCATTGCCGGGTAGCTATGTTCGGACGGGATAACCGCTGAAAGCATCTAAGCGGGAAGCCTCCCTTAAGATAAGATCTCACTGGGACATAAGTCCCCTGAAGAGCCGTTCGAGACTAGGACGTTGATAGGTTGGGTGTGTAAGTGCTGTGAGGCATTGAGCTAACCAATACTAATTGCTCGTGAGGCTTGACCATATAACACCAAAGT
>NZ_NHTT01000033.1:0-2113 GCF_002806845.1 Marinomonas sp. ef1
CCAGCATCGGCCTTGTGCCAGCGCACAGTGGTAGCGGCGGTAAAGTTACCATCGGCAGGATTACCAAACGAGGTGATACGTATCTGCGTACATTGATCATCAATGGGGCTCGATCTTTGGTCATCCATGTTAAAGAAAAAACAGACAGCTTGAGTTGTTGGGTAAGACAATTACTCAGCACGAAAGGGTTTAATAAAACCATTGTAGCTGTCGCCAACAAACTGGTCAGAATGGCGACAGCCATGCTGAAAAGTGGGCTTGAATATCGTCAACCTGTCGCACAGTGATGATGGTTTTTAAAAGTCAGTGAATAAAAGAAAGTACCAACCGAGACAGTTAGCAATATAGATTGAACGGAATGAACAGCTAGCAAGCAAACCAAATGAAACCTGAGTAGGTCATCGGCTTTTAAAGCCGTCACGCCGATAAGGCGTTTGGTTCACGGCGAATCAAAGCCGTTAAGGTCTGGAGTAGCTCTCCATAATAAGACCGAATATACGAAAGCTAACGCAAGTTTGTTATGACCGTTGATAAATATTGTTAATAACCAAGTAGAGTACGCATGATTCTTTATTAAAAAATAGGGACGCTATTGTTGCATCCCCAGAGGAGTCCATATACGACCTATAGGTGATTTGGTGCAATGTATGGCGATCGGTGTTAAATTGCTCGGTCGTTTTTTGCGTTTTCTATGGATAGTCGGCGGTGATGTGTGGTTAAGCGTTTCCCAGTGTTAAAAGAAGTTCTGCATTTGTTATTTCCAATGGTTCTGACGATGACATTGGAGCTGTCGATCAGTGTGGTCGATACCATCATGTTAGGGCATTACAGCGCATTGCATTTGGCTGCTGTTGGTTTGGCATCGAGTTTATGGCTACCGGTTGGTTGTTTCTTGATTGGCGTGACATTCGGTCTTACGCCTTTGGTGACGCGTCATTTGCATGGTCGACAACCAAAACTGGTTAACCTATATATGTCGCAAGCGGTAGGCTTATCAGTAGGGCTTGGTTTATTGGCGAGCTTGGTGGCGATCTTCTTATTGCCATATTTCGCCGGTTTGATGGCGACGGAAGAAGAAACAAGACAAGTTTCCGTTTCATACTTGTATATTTTCGCACCTGCTCTTCCTATGTTGGCCTTGATGACTGCGTATAAAAATTTGTTTGAAGCGGCTGGCCGTCCAGGTTTTCCGCTGTTTGTCGCAAGTTTCGGTCTAGCACTAAATATCTTATTTAACTATGTGCTGATTTTTGGCAATTTTGGCTTTCCAGAAATGGGTGCAAAAGGCGCGGCGTTGGCGTCTGCTTTATCCTTGTATTTAGCGGTGTCGATGTTTTTTGTTTACGACCGTTTTATCAATAAAACCCCGTTATTTACCCGTTTAGTGTGGCGTTATACACGTAAGTTCTCGATTCTACTGAATGTTGGCGCGCCAGCGGGCTTTGCCTTTGCTTTTGAAGTCGGTTTGTTTTCTTCTATGACGTGGTTGATTTCATCTTTTGGTGATCTAGCGTTAGGCGGCGGTCAGATCGTTATGTCTTACACTTCTTTCTTGTTTACGCCAATGATGGCGATGAGTGCTGTGACAGCGATAGTTGTCGCGAAAGCCATGTCTAAAGAAGGCGTTAGCGGCGTTAGAAAGCGTATTCGAGTGATCGTTTGGCTAGGGCTTTCTTATGTGAGTACCTGTTTTATTATTACTCAAGTTTTCCATAATCAGATTCCGTATATCTATAGTAACAATACTGAAGTAGTGGCTTTGGCGGCGAGCATTTTGTTGATCTCTTCCTGTTATCAGTTCCCCGATATGCTGCAAACGGTATTTACTGGTGCCTTGCGAGGATTCCGTGATACGCGTTCAACTATGATCGCCTTTGCAGCGTCTTTGTTTGGCTTAAGTATTCCGTTTGGATTTTGGTTGTCTCATTACAGCCCGTGGGCAGAGACCTTATCGCTGCGAGGCTTTTACATTGGTTTAGGCGCGGGGTTAACCTTGTTAGCGGCGATTCTGATCCTGCGTTTTCGTGTGATATTGGCGCGTTATGAAGGCCGACGCATTGCGTCACCAAGAGAAGTGGCGTAGATCGAGGAATTTTCGGCTTTTACCAAACTT
>NZ_NHTT01000034.1:0-1433 GCF_002806845.1 Marinomonas sp. ef1
TGAAGTGACCCCCAATAGTTGGACAACCAACATTGGGGGTTCTTTTTATGTCAAAGTACAGTCGTGCTTTTAAAATCACATTAGCTCAGCAATGCCTTAACGGTGTTTCATCACCCAAGGCGCTTGGAAAACAGCTGTCTATTCCACACAGTCAGATTCGCTATTGGAGTAAGGTCTATAGCTTCAATGGTGATGAATCCTTTCTACCACCAAAATCTCCTCATACAGCTAAAGGTAAAGCCGATATTCTTAAGAGAATGTGGTCAGAAAATTGGTCATTACATTACACAAGTGCCTTTTACAATCTTCCCTCTCCCGGTACGCTTTGGGTATGGCTGCGTGAGTTTGACGAATCAGGACTCCAAGGCCTTCAACCTAAACAGCGAGGGCGCACTTATATGAAAAAACAGAGCCAAGAATCAAATGATAAATCTATTGACGAAATGACAGTAGAAGAGCTTCGTGAAGAGCTGGAATATCGTCGAACGGAGGTAGCGGTTCTAAAAAAGTTAGAAGCCTTGGACGAGATGAAACGCCAACAAGCCAAGAAAAAGCGTCAATTGTCCAAGGGTTAAAAGATCAGTTTAAGTTACCGAATTTACTTCGATCGTTGTCACTGCCGCGAAGTGTGTTTTATTACCATTGTCAGCGATTAACACAGCCTGATTCATATGCTGAAGCGAAGGAAAAGATACAAGAGATCTTCCATGAACATAGAGGCCGTTATGGTTATCGACGTATCACCACAGAGCTTCGTAAAGCCAAAATAGAACTGAATCATAAAACTGTGCAAAAGCTGATGAAATTATTGGGGCTTAAATCTAAAGTACGGCCTAAACGCTATCGCTCTTATCGAGGCGAAATAGGACGTATCGCGGACAATCTCTTATGCCGAAATTTTAAAGCGGACAGGCCGAACGAGAAGTGGGTCACCGACGTGACAGAGTTTAATATTAAAGGGCAAAAAGTATACTTGTCTCCCGTGATTGATCTGTTTAATCAAGAGGTGATTGCCTACCAAATTAAAAAGACAGCGCATTTACCGCTCGTCACTGACATGCTAAAAGATGCCATAGCTAGCCTTAAAGAAGGAGAAGCTCCAATACTACACAGTGATCAAGGTTGGCAGTACCAGCAAAAGCAAACACGACATCTTTTGGAAAAACATGGACTACAACAAAGTATGTCACGAAAAGGAAATTGTTTGGACAATGCAATGGCGGAGAACTTTTTTGCCTTACTAAAAACGGAAATGTTCCATGGTGAAACCTTCGAGGATGCAGATAATCTGATCCAAGAACTTGAAGAGTATATTGATTACTACAATACGAAACGAATAAAAATGGGGTTAAATGGCCTGACTCCGGTAGAGTACCGAAATCAGGCATTGTTAGCAGGTTAATAAAGTGTCCAACTTTATGGGGTCACTTCAA
>NZ_NHTT01000036.1:0-1043 GCF_002806845.1 Marinomonas sp. ef1
TAAAGTTTTTTCCGCTCTGCTGAGCGGGTAACTTTTTGCTAGCACCCAAAAAGTAACCAAAAATTCGCTTTATCGGGCTTTCGCCCAAACGTATCATTTACTTTGTTTAATGTTGCGTTTAGCAAGACGATTTTTATCGTAAGGCATAGATTGGTTTTTTCTGTTCGAGAGACTTTGTCTGTTAATGACTCTGAAACTCCATAAAGTCGCGCAACTTCGTCGCGTCGAACTGACTTCTTCGTAGCTATTCGTGTATAACCAAAACGTAGGGCATCTTAAGCGCAGCGTAATGTGCCGGTTGAAAGCGAAGCTTTCATCTTTAAGGTAGGCTGTCCTTCTGGACGACAGAAAACTGGAATAAAGTGAAAAAGGGTTTAATCTTCTTAATAGGCATATGGTATTGCATGGCGAATCACTAGATTACGAAAGCAAGCTTAATAGTTTAAAGGCGATTTCTCTAGTTAATTACGTATCACAGGCATTAAACAAAAATGTAGGTTACCCTTAACTGGGTTATATTGTCAGACAAACTTTACGCAGAAATACCACTGGATACACCAATGAAAACCATCGTAATCTCAGACATTTTTGGCAGAACCGCAGCCCTTGAGCGTTTTACCGCAGAGATAAGCGAAGACGCGTTAATTTTAGATCCATACGATTCAGAGTTTATGTGGTTTAAAAATGAAAAATCTGCGACCTACCCTAGAGCATGAAAGCTTCGCTTTCAGCGGCAATTTCTTTAAAAAAGAGAGTCGCTGCGCTCATGACGCCCTACGTCCTTTTTTTCCATCATTGCAACCCCGAAGAAGTCAGTTCGACGCGACGAAGTTGCGCGACTTTATGGAGTTTCAGAGTCAGTGTTTGAAGCTTTATCTCCCACCAAATAAACAATCTATGCCTTACGATAAAAATCGTGTTGCTAGACGTGATGTTAAACAATATGAATAAGACGTTTGGGCGAAAGCCCGATAAAGAGACGTTTTGGTTACTTTTGTGGATCTGGACAAAAGTTACCCGCTCAGCAGGGCGGAATAAAGGTT
>NZ_NHTT01000037.1:0-702 GCF_002806845.1 Marinomonas sp. ef1
CAAGGCTATCAAGAATTAGTTGATTGGGTGCTAAAGAATACAGGGTTAGAAGCTCAGAATATTGTTATTACGACAGAGCCTACTGGTATTTATAGCGAACCTTTGATGTATTTTTTATATGCTCAAGGATTTACTCTTTTACATGTAAACCCTGGAAAAGCAAAACAATATGCAAAATCATTAGGGCTAGTTCATAAGACTGATAAATCAGACGCCACAATGCTAGCTCGCTATGGGCATGACCAACAACATTCACTTTCAAGCTGGCAGCCAGAGCCTGTAGAAGCAAGAGAACTAAAGGCAATGATGCGTAGACTTGAAGCGCTAGAGCAAGATTTGCAGCGTGAAGAAAACCGTTATGAAGCGGTAGGCTTTTCAGGCGCATCCGCTCGGGTCGCTCAATCTCTCAAAGATATGATAGCAGTGTTAAAGGCTGAAATTGATAAACTCAAGAATGAAATCGATGAGCATATTGACAGGCATCCTCAATTGAAGAAGAACCGCCAATTACTTGAAAGTATAAATGGTGTTGGTGAAGTAACATCCCGAATAATGGTTTGTTTACTGGCGTGTAAGCGGTTTAAGAGCGCGAAACAGCTGGCTTCTTATTTAGGCTTGATCCCCAAGCACAACGAATCTGGTAAACGGGCAGGAAAAACAACCTTGAGTAAGGAAGGGCCAGGCTATATCAGAGCGAAGTTG
>NZ_NHTT01000038.1:0-567 GCF_002806845.1 Marinomonas sp. ef1
ACTGGCATCTCGGCCACGCCTGAAGCACTCAGCCGAACCGAACTTAGCATACATCATGCTGGCACCAAGCCAAGCAATACCGGGTAATTGAACCAATCGCTGGCAAGCATCTATTTGCTTTGCTATTGCTTCGATCTCATCAGTGACCTCTTTCATCAGCAAGATCACATGCCTAAGTTGTTCTAACAGTCTAAATACGACTCTGCGTGCAACAACCGTCATTTCATTTTCAGCATCCTCAAGCGCAATAGGCACTTGCTTAAGGAGCTTACTGATACCTAAGGCAAAATTAACGCCATACTCGCGGCCAAAACCGCGAAGGCGGTTGGCAAGTTGATTGCGTTCTTTTTTATAGCCTTCGCGGAATTTATGTAACGTAGCAATATCTTGCTGCTCTAATGTACGGATCTGAACGCAGTGTAACTGCTGATTCTTACTGGCCTCATAAATACTAAGAACATCATTTTTATCACTCTTATTACTGACTCGATATTTTGCAGCAATGTGTGAGGGGATGAGGCCCACTTTATGACCTGATGATGTAAAGCGCCTAGCCCAATGATGAGC
>NZ_NHTT01000039.1:0-325 GCF_002806845.1 Marinomonas sp. ef1
ACCTTAGAAAATGAAAGCTTCGCTTTCAACGGCGGATCACGGTCGTACCTCCCTCATCGCGCCCTACGAAAGGGCTGCATCACCGAAGAAGTTAGCTCGACGCGACGAAGTTGCGCGACCTTATGGAGTTTCAGAGTCAGTTGAAAATATCCTTCTTTACAACAGCGAAAACAATCTATGCCTTACGATACAAGGAGCGTAGGAAGCAATCATGCGCCTATGAAAAAAATCAGGCATTAAAGATCTTAAAGAGACCTTTTGGTTACTTTTGCGGCTCTGGGCAAAAGTTACACGCCCAGCAGGGCGGAATAAAGGTTGGGAATAC
>NZ_NHTT01000040.1:0-309 GCF_002806845.1 Marinomonas sp. ef1
GTATCTAGGATCGCACTGTCAGAGCCTTTCTCTGACACGTTACCCGCTGCATCGGTAATCGTTGCTTCAACCGTTAACGTCGCACCTTCTGATGGTGCCGCTACCGTTGTCTCAACTTTGCCCGCTGTGATGTGAGCCTCTGTTAACGTGATGGTCTCACCGTTCACCGTCAACGTATCGCCTTCAACCGCATTCGTGCCCGTTAGAGAGATGGTCACGTTCACGTCACCAGACAACTCGTCTTTGTTGATGTAGCCGTCGTTGTTCACATCTTCATCTATGGTCACGCCTGGCGCACCCGCCGCGGTC
>NZ_NHTT01000041.1:0-307 GCF_002806845.1 Marinomonas sp. ef1
TGACTTCTTTATTTAACTTAGCCTTACCGGCTTTATTGAAGACAGCAACTTGGAAAACTTCTTTCGCTAAATCGATACAAATTGTCGTATTATTATTCATGGTATGGCTCCTTTGGTTTGGTCGCCTCCCAATTTATCGGAATTCCGCTGAATTGGGGAGGAGTCCATACCATTGGCCTTTAGGCCGTCAAAAGCCTAATCACACCAAACCAAAACCCTTGACGCGCTAAAGCACGACCTTGTATCTCTTCTTGATGAGTGTTTAGCTAGCACTTATCGCATCGGGAAATCGGTGAGCTCGTGCGCG
>NZ_NHTT01000042.1:0-295 GCF_002806845.1 Marinomonas sp. ef1
AATTTAAAAGTGGCGTCCCATAGGGGGTTCGAACCCCTGTTACCGCCGTGAAAGGGCGGTGTCCTAGGCCTCTAGACGAATGGGACACAATTTAGCTTTTATAGTGCTATAACTATCTTCTTTTCAAACTTTCTACTTAAAGAAAGTGGAGCGGGAAACGAGGCTCGAACTCGCGACCCCAACCTTGGCAAGGTTGTGCTCTACCACTGAGCTATTCCCGCATTTCTAACACCCCTACTCTTTATTCGCATAAACGAGTGGACTGTTTTATCAAACTTGCCTAATTGCAAGACTG
>NZ_NHTT01000043.1:0-282 GCF_002806845.1 Marinomonas sp. ef1
TATTTCAAAAAAGAATTGTTAAAGATCCAAGCACGTATTCGCGTGTTTTGAGACAAGCTAACGATAAAACGTCAGCGCACAACACAGTGCACCTCAAAACAAACGCAAAACGAATTGCTTGACGATCATAGAGGCGTTGAACCACCTGATCCCATCCCGAACTCAGAAGTGAAAAGCGCCATCGCCGATGGTAGTGTGGGAGATCCCATGTGAGAGTAGGTCGTCGTCAAGCTTTATATTAAGAAGGCCCTGATAGCTAACGCTGTCAGGGCTTTTTTTCGT
>NZ_NHTT01000044.1:0-259 GCF_002806845.1 Marinomonas sp. ef1
ACATCTCTTTTTAAAGAGAGCTTGAAAAGCCGCTTCCGAGCGGTTTTTTTGTTTTTAGCGTTCTTTTTTTGGTTTTTAGCCAAATTCAGAAAGTTTTAAATAAATAAAATAATTGTGTTGACCTTGTTATAGTTATCCCTATAATACGCCTCCACGATTTGAGAGAAGCTTGTTGAATAAATTTCTCTTAGGTTTAAATGTAATGTTTAAACCAGCTCTTTAACAATTCGAATTTTGAAATAGACGATAATCAAGCGTC
>NZ_NHTT01000045.1:0-257 GCF_002806845.1 Marinomonas sp. ef1
AAGAGCAAAATGTAGCTAATTGTTATTATTGTGTTTTTATTTGGCTGTTAGCTGCACAATTAGTTGGTGTTATCGCGATAAAATTCTATTCTTAATACGCTATCTGTTTTTGAGTGATTCGTAACACTGTCTAACGTCTTAACGACAGGATATTCATAATGCTTCATGTGGTTGTTTTTGGTGGTTTAGAATTTAGTCCCTTGGTCATTTATTTTCCGATTGCTTTCTTATTGGCAGCGTTAACTCGTTTTGCTCTT
>NZ_NHTT01000046.1:0-257 GCF_002806845.1 Marinomonas sp. ef1
AAGAGCAAAACGAGTTAACGCTGCCAATAAGAAAGCAATCGGAAAATAAATGACCAAGGGACTAAATTCTAAACCACCAAAAACAACCACATGAAGCATTATGAATATCCTGTCGTTAAGACGTTAGACAGTGTTACGAATCACTCAAAAACAGATAGCGTATTAAGAATAGAATTTTATCGCGATAACACCAACTAATTGTGCAGCTAACAGCCAAATAAAAACACAATAATAACAATTAGCTACATTTTGCTCTT
>NZ_NHTT01000047.1:0-248 GCF_002806845.1 Marinomonas sp. ef1
GCCAGCATCGGCCTTGTGCCAGCGCATAGTGGCAGCGGCGGTAAAGTTACCATCGGCAGGATTACCAAACGAGGTGATACGTATCTGCGTACATTGATCATCAATGGGGCCCGATCTTTGGTCATCCATGTTAAAGAAAAAACAGACAGCTTGAGTTGTTGGGTAAGACAATTACTCAGCACGAAAGGGTTTAATAAAACCATTGTAGCTGTCGCCAACAAACTGGTCAGAATGGCGACAGCCATGCT
>NZ_NHTT01000048.1:0-247 GCF_002806845.1 Marinomonas sp. ef1
GTAATGCCGCTATAGCTCAGTTGGTAGAGCATCTGACTTGTAATCAGAGGGTCCCGAGTTCGACTCTTGGTGGCGGCACCATTTACTTACTTTATGTTAGTAAATTAAAATTTGTTTTAGCGTTAAGCCGCTATAGCTCAGTTGGTAGAGCATCTGACTTGTAATCAGAGGGTCCCGAGTTCGACTCTTGGTGGCGGCACCACTTACTTAGTAAAGTAAGCTGGAATAAAAACGTTAAACAATGATT
>NZ_NHTT01000049.1:0-247 GCF_002806845.1 Marinomonas sp. ef1
CTCAAGGAAATGAAAATCGCCCTAAGAATGGCAAGAATAAGTGCCATGGTTGCATTTGTTCCAAAACGCTAGCTAGGAAGTGGTCGGGTTAATTTATTGGCTTAAATTAATAATCTTAACAGGCCCCTAATCAAAAGATTAGAGGTCTTTTAAATGTCCGACTATTGGGGGGGATAAACGATTTAGATTTTTTTGAGTGTTTATTGAACGCAAATCGTGAAAAGTTAAATTAATTTAAATTTTCTTC
>NZ_NHTT01000050.1:0-231 GCF_002806845.1 Marinomonas sp. ef1
AAGCAAAGCACAACAGTACTAAACCATTGGTGATCCATTGACTGTAATGAACCTGCTCAGCTAATGACTGGCTGTCAATGAACAAACCAAGCCAGAGCATCAAGAGCACAGGGATATAGATGGATTTATATTGGAGTTTTGAAATCATTTGCAAATGATAAATAAACTTAACGACTGACACCATCAAAAACAAATACTTACGGTAATAGCTTACGATTAATATAGCGCTTT
>NZ_NHTT01000051.1:0-231 GCF_002806845.1 Marinomonas sp. ef1
AAAGCGCTATATTAATCGTAAGCTATTACCGTAAGTATTTGTTTTTGATGGTGTCAGTCGTTAAGTTTATTTATCATTTGCAAATGATTTCAAAACTCCAATATAAATCCATCTATATCCCTGTGCTCTTGATGCTCTGGCTTGGTTTGTTCATTGACAGCCAGTCATTAGCTGAGCAGGTTCATTACAGTCAATGGATCACCAATGGTTTAGTACTGTTGTGCTTTGCTT
>NZ_NHTT01000052.1:0-230 GCF_002806845.1 Marinomonas sp. ef1
ACCTTAGCACAAAAATGCTGTTTTGTAGATTGAGCCCTGATTTCCTAACCTCCATTAAACTGAATGGTATCCTAGCACCCCAAGTAAGGGTGATGCTGCATGTACAAGGGGAGTAGATAGAGATGAAGGCTTTTATTGGCATTGATGTAGGTAAAGAAAAGTTAGATGTTAGCTGGTTACGCGACGTGGTCAAAAATAAGCAGAAAACCAAGGTCTTAAAGAACACAATA
>NZ_NHTT01000053.1:0-223 GCF_002806845.1 Marinomonas sp. ef1
GTCTAATTTATAAGAAGCACAGAAAGTATTTGGGTCTGTAGCTCAGTTGGTTAGAGCGCACCCCTGATAAGGGTGAGGTCGGCCGTTCAAATCGGCCCAGACCCACCAAATACGATCTAGTAAGTAATGGGGCTATAGCTCAGCTGGGAGAGCGCCTGCTTTGCACGCAGGAGGTCTGCGGTTCGATCCCGCATAGCTCCACCATTTACTGATCATTCTGTGC
>NZ_NHTT01000054.1:0-219 GCF_002806845.1 Marinomonas sp. ef1
AAAGATCGTCGCCTTGGTAGGCCTTTACCCTACCAACTAGCTAATCTTACGCAGGCTCATCTAATAGCGGAAGGCTCCGAAAAGTCCCCTCCTTTCCCCCTTAGGGCGTATGCGGTATTAGCATGCGTTTCCACATGTTGTCCCCCTCTACTAGGTAGATTCCTACGCGTTACTCACCCGTCCGCCGCTCGTCACCCAAGAAACAAGTTTCTCCGTGCT
>NZ_NHTT01000055.1:0-218 GCF_002806845.1 Marinomonas sp. ef1
ATGCCAACCAATTTTTCGTAGCTTGGTAATTGTATGATGTTCTGATTGCGCGTCACCGGACGGCCGCCACTTTCATAAACGCTGGCACTGACAAGGTAGCGCAATGGTACTGGAGTGTTAGCCCAATTATCTGGAACAGAAATCACTCCCTTGCCATCTTTATCCAACTTGATTGCGGCAGTTTTCAATGTTCGGCCATTGATTTTTTCTTTGGCATT
>NZ_NHTT01000056.1:0-215 GCF_002806845.1 Marinomonas sp. ef1
GTAGATACCATCTCTCCTAATCAGCCTCAAGTTTTTATTTAACTAACTTGAGGCTGATATTCTGTTTGATTCTTAACAACACCAAAACATATTTGTGACAACTTTCTCATCGCTGCACCTAGCGCCTGCATTTTTGTTTTGCCTTGTTTTAGTAATCTCGTTTTCTGCGCTTTTATATCGGTATTATGTTGCCCAGCTACGATTGCGGCCATATA
>NZ_NHTT01000057.1:0-215 GCF_002806845.1 Marinomonas sp. ef1
AACAGGGGAGCTTGCTCCTGCTGACGAGCGGCGGACGGGTGAGTAACGCGTAGGAATCTACCTAGTAGAGGGGGACAACATGTGGAAACGCATGCTAATACCGCATACACCCTAAGGGGGAAAGGAGGGGACTCTTCGGAGCCTTCCGCTATTAGATGAGCCTGCGTGAGATTAGCTAGTTGGTAGGGTAAAGGCCTACCAAGGCGACGATCTCT
>NZ_NHTT01000058.1:0-214 GCF_002806845.1 Marinomonas sp. ef1
GCCACTTAGACTCAAACCGGAAACAGTAACGGTTTTATTTTCTCCTGCGTTTTTATCGGCAAAAGAACCCGAAGCGGACGCTACGGTTAAGTCGTCCCCAGATACCATGCCAGTGAAACCTGTCCCTGATGTATCCAGCGTCGCTGTTGTGTTGCCATCATAAGTTTTGTTGTTGGCAGTAATGCCAGTGATGGCGGAAATAACCGCTTTGGCT
>NZ_NHTT01000059.1:0-213 GCF_002806845.1 Marinomonas sp. ef1
TAAGAAGCACAGAAAGTATTTGGGTCTGTAGCTCAGTTGGTTAGAGCGCACCCCTGATAAGGGTGAGGTCGGCCGTTCAAATCGGCCCAGACCCACCAAGTACGATCTAGTAAGTAATGGGGCTATAGCTCAGCTGGGAGAGCGCCTGCTTTGCACGCAGGAGGTCTGCGGTTCGATCCCGCATAGCTCCACCATTTACTGATCATTCTGTGT
>NZ_NHTT01000060.1:0-209 GCF_002806845.1 Marinomonas sp. ef1
CAAAACCCGTCTGCGATGATCTTCTGAAGCCTCCAGCGAGCGCCCACACAAATTATCTGATTATCTATTTTAAAGAGCGTCTGATTCTACATTCAACCCGCTTACCTAAGTAAGCCGCAAACTCTTGTTTGCGTCGTTGTCCGTGTCAGTGGAGGCGTATAATACAGCCTAGAAGTTTTAGCGCAAGCTCTTTTTAAAATTTCTTTTAA